>JBGUKV010000220.1:0-48762 GCA_045114655.1 Candidatus Allocopromorpha sp.
ACTTCTACAACGGAATTCAGAAAGTCTTCGTTTTTGCACAGGTCGCCATCTTCATGGAAACTTAACATCCGGTAGGTGTTCGACAAAATGGGAAAGAAAGAAGCGACAGACCGCAGCGGACATTTGTGCAGCGCATCTATTATGTTGTTGTGGCAACGCTGCGCAGGATCCAGTCTGTCAGCGATTTTCGTTAGCTCATCAAAGGATTTCGGGCTGTCGGTGAAGGGACCGATGACCATATATTCGTTGTCGTAACGAATGAAGCCAAAATAGAATTTATACATTGTCGTGATACAGCCGATCGATGACTCAAAGTCCTTCAGACTGTCCCTGTATGGCAGAAACAAGTCAGGGATTTCATCAGGAATTCTATAGACCGAGTAGTATTCTTCCAATTGACCATTTTTATAGCAGAAAACAGGCATGGATGTAAGCGAATGGATCGTCTTCGCTGCTTCAGATATTTTTTGATTCATAGCATCTCCGTTTCGCCGCTGCATTGCTGATCAGGATAAACAAGCCAATTATGGTAACAATGTAACATTATTTGTGCGAATAAGCAATATTTTTAAAATACAGGTGACAAAAGTGACATGAAAGTGATGATTGCACAAGAATGCCGCGGTTGCTTTTGCTATAGTATTTGTATGTATGCAAAGAAGGCAACAGAGTGTTAGGCAACAGGGAGGAAACCAGTGAGCAGGAAAGCACCAGGTAAGGGCAGCACAGGACGTAAAGTATTTACGATCCTCGTCTGTTTCATTTGCACGATTTATATGCTGCAGGGATCGACAGTCGCGTTTGCAATGGCAAAAGCGCCCGCGCAGGAAAAGACCATTGCTTCGGGAGAAGTCAATGGTGAAACAGATTCCGGATTGGGTTTGGAAGAACCTGAAGCAGCAGGGGGTGAGGCAGCAGAGTCTGAGACGGACACTGAAGCAGACACAGAAAACGATACCGATACCGATCAGCAGAGTCCGGAAGGCGAGGAGGCAGGGCAGAACCCGGAGACTGATACGCCGGAAGGGGAACTATCGGACGACTCTTCAAAAGATCAAGTACAGAAGAATGACGATGCTGTCGTACCGAAGGGAAAACAGCAGCTGCGTGGTCCGATTCTGATGGAGGCCGGCACCCCGGATGTAATCGGCATGAGCGAGCGCGGCATCGTCGTCAACATGTTTGACTATGGTCCTTCTTCCATCGATGGAAGCTGGGCAAGCACGACGAGCGGTCAGAATGAAACGGGCATCAACAGCGGAAAGACGCTGAAATTCTTCCACAACGGGCTGGAAACCGGTTCCGCTAATGGGTTCCCTCGCGCGCAGGACTACAACAACTGGACAGGATCCCCGAATTACGATTCAGGTAAGGGCGCTGCGGCAAACCAGGGTATTGTCGAGAATACCCTGACCGGTGGTTATCCCAAACTTGCCGTTGGCGGCGGGGATAGTTTGAAATACCTCTTTGATCCTAATACATCCGAAAGCAACAGAACAGATTACCTGGGAGTCGACGGACTTATGTACAAACTCGGCGGAAGCACGAGCAGCTACAAAGTTGGTTATCGCTG
Source organism: Candidatus Allocopromorpha sp. (assembly GCA_045114655.1). GTDB lineage: Bacteria > Bacillota > Clostridia > Peptostreptococcales > Anaerovoracaceae > Lentihominibacter. The sequence goes on from JBGUKV010000220.1 coordinate 1,574, forward strand.
TCTGGATTATTACGCCCGGTTGAATAATGATAACGAATTCGAGCTTTCAGATGCTTATGAGCTTGAAGGCGGAGAGGCCAGCGGACCAATCGGTTTTTATCCATTCACGAATCCGGATCCATCAAAGAAAAGTGTAGAAGGAAACAGCTATTACAACCATCATTTCGGCATGACCATGGCCGCTGAATTCGCGATCACAGACAGCGGACAGCTTGGCGGAGAAGACATGACCTTCGAATTCTCCGGTGACGATGATATGTGGGTATTTATTGACGGCGTTCTGGTGCTGGATATTGGCGGAATCCATCAGCCTGTTTCAGGCAAGATCAATTTCAAGGATGGAACGGTCACCATGCAGAAGGCCCCGATCTATGACGGCAATCACGCAGGCGCCCAGAACATGTCTGAAGTGCAGAACGTGCTGACCGGTGAACGCAAGCAGGCAAGCGACGGCAAGAACTCCTACTATTATGACACCAACGGGAATCTGCAGCTTGTTGAGAACGGCAATATGACGCTGAGCCATATCTTCGAGATGGCAGGAGAGACCTGGGATGATACGCCGTATAAGAAGCACACGATTCAGGCGTTCTATCTGGAACGCGGCGGAATGTACTCCAACCTGGACATTTCCATGAACCTTCTGACAACGAAGGATATCGAAGTGGAAAAGGAACTGATCGATAAACAGGGAAACAAGATTGCGGATGCGGACCTGGCAGACTATTACGCGGAAGCGGATGATACCTATGACTACAAGGTAAACGTCCAGAAAGAAAGCGGAAGCGGGTACTTCACATATACCGGACAAACCGATCAGGCGCAGCAGGTATATGCTTTCGGCGGATATGATGTTTATGAAGACGGCGACAAGATGGAGGACAGCGCGAAACCTGCCTTCAGCGCGGATGGCGTGATCAGTCTGAAGAAGAATCAAAAGCTCGTCATTCGCGGCATTCCGTTTGACTATAATTATACCGTTGAGGAAGTCAACGTCGATCAGGAGAAGTTCTCCGACACGAAAGTTGGGACAAAGACACTGGCGAAGGATGAAAGCGACGGCAAGTACAGCGTGCAGACAGATGTGCTCACGCCGGACTCTACGGAACGGACAACATTCAGCAACGTCGCTATTAAGAAGCAGCTGCCGCACAAGAATGAAGTCACCCCGGACAAGGGAAACGATGAGAAGATCCCGGATCCATCGGATGCAACAAAGACCATCGATAATGCCGAGGGTCAGCTTTGCGCTGTATCCGCGGGGGATACGATCACGTATGAAATATCCTATTCCAATCCTGCAGATAAAACGTCTGCAGTCGTAATCACAGACGCTCTGGACGAAAATGTGGAGTTCGTCGAAGCAGATCACGACGGCGCATATGATGAGCAGACACATACTGTGACGTGGAATTTCGATGCTCCGAAGAACTCCTCCGGCACCGTGCAGCTGAAGGTCAAAGTCAAGGACAGCGCGAAGGGTAAGAAAGTAAGCAATCAGGCGTCTGTAAAAGTCGGCAACTACGACGAAGAACAAACTGAGACAGTCACAAATCCGGTTCCGGGCCCGCACAAGAATGAGACGGCCCCATATGAAGGATCCGGAACACTTGGCGTAGTCGAAGCCGGTAGTTCGATCACCTACCAGATCGCATATAAGAACTACAAAAACCAGAAAGCGAATGTCGTGATCGAGGACGAACTCGATCCGAATGTTGAATTCGTAAGCGCAACGGAAGGGGGAACGCTCTCTAACGGCGTCGTCACATGGAATCTCGCCGACGTTGCAGCAAATACAGAAGGCACGGTTTCACTCACCGTAAAAGTGAAAGACAGCGCAAAGGCTGCAGGAAAGGTTGTAAACAGCGCGACTGTAAAAGTCGGAAACGACAGCGCGTACGATACGGAGGAAGTAAAGAATCCGGTTCCGGATCCCCACAAGAAAGAAATCTCTCCGTTTGTCGGAGATGGAAACCTCGGTCCGGTTGACGCCGGGGACAGTGTCAAATACCAGATTTCCTATAAGAACTATAAGGATGAGGCCGCGGAAGTCAAAATCACCGACGTGCTCGACGAGAATGTGGAATTCGTTTCCGCGACCGGCGGCGGCGTCAACAACAATGGTACTGTTTCCTGGAGCATTCCCAATGTTCCTGCAGGCGGAACAGGAACCGTTGAATTGACGGTTAAGGTGAAAGACTCAGCAAAAGGAAAGGAAATCGAAAACCAGGCGGCGGTTCAGGTAGGGAATGACCCGTCCTTCGATACGGAAACCGTGAACAATCCGGTTCCGGATCCCCACAAGAAAGAGGTTTCCCCTTATCAGGGCGCAGGTGAACTGGGCGGGCTGAAACCGGGAGACGAGGTCGAGTACGAGATTTCTTACAAAAACTATCAGAAGGAAAAAGCAGACGTTGTCATTACAGACACACTCGATTCGAATGTCGAATTTGTTGAAGCCAGCGACGGAGGAACTCTGGATGGCGGAACCGTCACATGGACCCTTACGGATGTGGATGCCGGCGCGGAAGGCGTTGTAACACTCAAAGTAAAAGTCAAAGACAGCGCAAAATCTGCAGGAAAGATCGAAAATCAGGCGTCTGTAAAAGTTGGAAACGACAAGGCGTTCGATACAGAAACCGTGAAAAATCCTGTTCCGGAAGACCCGGTGAAAGAGGAAACAAAGCCTTACGCGGGAACAGGCGAGCTTGGCGCGGTGAAGCCGAATACGGAAATAACGTACTCAGTCAGTTACAAAAACTACAAGACAACAAACGCGGATGTCATGATCACGGACGAGTTGGATGAGAATGTTGAATTCGTAGAAGCAAGCAATGACGGCGCATATGATGAGGCAAGTCATACTGTAACATGGACTATTCCAACGGCAGCAGGAACCAGTGGCAGCGTTCAGCTCACAGTGAAAGTGAAAGAAGACGCAAAAACAGTAGGAAAGGTTCAGAACAGCGCTGTTGTCAAGGTAGGCAATGATCAGGACTTCGACACAAACATTGTCGAAAACCCGGTTCCTGACGGTCCGCACAAGAAGGAAACATCCCCGGCAGAAGGAACAGGTCTTTTGGAAGGTGTGGCGGTAGGAGAACAGATCACATACAGCATCACTTACAAGAACTACAAATCTGTGAAAGCGGATGTAACAATTACAGACCCGCTGGATCCGAACGTTACGTTTATAGAGGCTTCCAACGACGGAGCGGAAGATGGTGACGGCAATGTGGTCTGGACCATCAAGGATGTCCCCGCAGGTGAGGAAGGCGAAGTAACCCTGACCGTGCAGGTCAAGCCCGGCGCACAAGGCAAGCTGATTAATAACGTGGCAAGTGCAAAGGTTGGAAATGATCCGGAATTCAACACGGAAACCGTGACAAATCCGACGATCACAGATCCGGTCAAAGCAGAACCGGATCCGGGCAATACCTTGGCAGTGAAAGTGGGCGATACAATCACCTACGAAATAGGATATGAAAATTATCGGCCGGAAGCAGCCACCGTGACAGTGACCGATAAGCTGGACCCGAACGTTGAATACGTGGAAGACTCAGCAGACAATAACGGAGTATATGATGCGGATACGCACACAATAACATGGACGATTCCGGATGTTCCGGCTATGGAAGAAGGCAGCACCGCTAACGCCGGTAAGGTTTCCTTCAAGGTCACAGTGAAAGCAAGCGCCATGAAGTCAGAAGACGGTCCCGGAAAAGTCGAGAACCAGGCGTCTGTCAAAGTCGGTAACGACAGGGAAGTAGACACCACCAAGACCGAAAACCCTGTTCCGGATAAACCAGTCAAAGAAGAAACCGATCCGGGGGCAGATCAGGCGGTCAAGGTTGGCGATACGATCGATTATACGATCACATACGAAAACTACAGGGACGTACCAACGAAGGTCGTCATTACAGACCCGTTGGATGCGGGTGTGGACTTCGTATCAGCAGAACCAGAAGCAGCAGCGTCCTATGACGAGGGCACACATACGGTAACTTGGACAATCGATAACGCTCAGCCGGGCGAAGGAACAGTCAGTCTGAAAGTTGAAGTAAACGCTTCCGCGAAATCAGGTGATTATAATGTCTCGAACTTTGCGCGTGTCAAAGTCGGAAATGACAAGGAGTTCATCACGGATATCATCAACAATCCTGTTCCGGAAGATCCCATGAAGCGGGAGACATCTCCATATGAAGGGACAGGAATCGGAAGCGGCGACAGCAATGTCGAAGAACTTGGCGCAGTTAAAGTTGGTGATACCGTCACCTACACGATCAACTACAAGAACTATAAGACAAAAGCAGCAACAGTCACGATCGTAGACACGCTGGATCCGAACGTTGCATTTGCAGAGGCCAGCAACGGCGGCACTGAAGCGGATGGAGTCGTCACATGGACGATCCCGGATGTCGGTCCGGGAGCATCGGGCACGGTAACGCTCAAGGTTACAGTGCTTGCCACGGCGAAGGAAAGCGAAAGCGGACCCGGCAAGATTTCAAATCAGGCATCTGTGAAGGTAGACAACGATCAGGAATTCGATACGAATATTTCAGAAAATCCGGTGCCTGAGGATCCGGAAAAGACAGAAACAGATCCATATGAAGGCTCCGGAGAACTTGGAGGTGTGAAACCAGGACAGGAGATCACCTACAAGATCAGTTACAAGAACTACAAATCAACGGCAGCGGATATTGTGATAAAAGACACGCTGGATCCGAATGTAGAAGTGGTATCTTCCGATCCGGAAGGCAGTAAGGACGGACAGTCCTTCATCTGGACAGTGAAGAATGTTCCCGCAGGAAAAGAAGGAACGGTTACACTCAAAGTCAAGGTCCTGGACAGCGCTCTTGATGTCGGTAAGGTCGTCAACTCCGCGAACGTTAAGGTCGGAAACGACACCGATTACGATACAGAGACAGTCACCAATCCGGTAACAGAAGGCCCGCATAAGAATGAAACCACTCCGTATGAAGGAAACGGAGAACTTGGCTGGGTCAAGGCCGGGGACCAGATCACTTATGAGATCAGCTACAAAAACTACAAGTCAACGGCTGCTGATGTTACGGTTAAGGACACGCTGGATGACAATGTGACATACGTCTCCTCAGATCCGGAAGGATCCATACTGCCGCTAGTAGGGAAAACAGTTACCTGGAAGATTTCTGATGTTCCTGCAGGCGAATCAGGCAAAATCACTCTGACCGTTGAGGTGAAAAAAGACGCCCTTCTGTCCGAGGGCGGTCCGGGGAAGGTCAGCAATACTGCAAAAGTCCAGATTGGAAATGATGCGGAATTTGAAACAGAGACCGTCACAAACCCGGTACCGGATGATCCTGAAAAAACAGAAATGTCTCCTTACGAAGGCAAGGGTGAATGCGGCGGCGTCAAAACCGGAGAGCCGATCACATACCAGATCAAGTACCGCAATTACAGAAGCACCAAATCAGATGTTACGATCACAGACAAACTAGACAGCAAGGTGGAATTTGAGGAAGCATCTGATGATGGTTCGTTGGAAGACGGAACGGTCACCTGGACGATTTCCGGAGTGGAAGCCGGCGCGGAAGGTTACGTTACCCTGACCGTAAAGGTCAAGGAAGACGCGGAAAAGGGAACCATCATCGCCAATCAGGCAGATGTGCAGGTCGCTAATGACAACATCATGAAGACCAATGAAATCACCAACCCGCTTCCGGAGGATCCGCACAAGAAGGAAACCTCCCCGGGAGAGGGAACTGGTCTTCTGGACGGCGTTGAAGCCGGAGACCAGATTTCATACAGCATCACCTACAAGAACTACAAATCGGTCAAGGCGGACGTAACGATCACCGACCCGTTGGATCCGAACGTGGTATTTATTGACGCTTCCAACGGCGGCGCGGAAGATGGAGAAGGCAATGTGGTCTGGACCATCAAGGATGTCGCTGCCGGTGAGGAAGGCGAAGTCACACTGACAGTACAGGTCAAAGATGGCGTCAAAGGCGAGCTGATCAACAACCAGGCTTCCGTGAAGGTGGGCAATGATGCAGACTATCTGACAGAGACCGTAACGAACCCGACCACGACAGATCCGGTCAAGGCAGAACCGAAACCAGGCGATGATGTCGCGGTTCGTGCGGGAGACATCATCGAATACCAGATCAGCTACAACAACTATCGTCCGGAAGTTGCGGATGTAGTTGTGACCGATGAGCTGGATCCGAACGTTGAATTCGTAGAAGCTGACAATGATGGCGAATACGATGAAGAGTCCCATACCATCACATGGACCTTCAAGGACGTTCCGAAATATAAGGACGAAGGCTGCGGAGGCGTTGTATCCTTCAAGGTCAAAGTGAAAGAAAGCGCCATGAAGTCAGAGGACGGACCGGGTGAGGTCCGCAACCAGGCGGCGGTCAAAGTCGGAAATGACAAGACCATTAAGACCAACTGGATGCGGAATCCGGTGCCGGAAGACCCGGTCAAGGAAGAAACCTCGCCGGGTGAAGATGTTGGTGTTAAAGTCGGCGATAAGGTCAAGTATACGATCTCATATGAAAACTATAAGCTGACCCCTGCGGATGTTACGGTAACAGATAAGCTGGATCCGAACGTCAGATTCGTATCCGCCAGCGAACCGGGAGAAGAGCAGGACGGCACGGTTACATGGGTGCTGAAGGATGTTCCTGCCGGCAAGACCGGCAAGGTCTCGCTGGAAGTCGTTGTAGTAGGATCGGCGAAACAGGCCGGCAAGATCGCAAACACGGCAAACGTTCAGGTCGGAAATGATCCAACGTACCACACCGGAATCATTGAGAACCCTGTTCCGGATGGACCGCACAAGAAGGAAGTTTCACCGTATAAGGGCGCAGGCAAGTTAGGCAAGGTGCACCCCGGCGAAAAGATCACTTACGAGATCAGCTTCCGCAACTACAAGAAGACGGACTCCGATGTCGTTGTAAAGGACACCTTGGATCCGAATGTAACCTTTGTCAGCGCAAGTGACGGCGGCACATGTTCCAACGGAACAGTCACGTGGAAGCTGTCACAAGTTGCGGCAGGTGAAAAGGGCTCCGTCAGAGTTACCGTCAAAGTGAAAAACCAGAAGTCCATCAAACAGGTCAGCAACCAGGCATCCGTGCAGGTAGGAGATGATCCGTCCTTCGACACGGAAACAGTAACCAATCCGGTTAAACCAAAGAAAAAACCAGCAGGGAAGAACCCTCGTACAGGTGATGACAATACGCTCTTCCTGTCCCTGGTACTGATGATCCAGTCCGGACTGCTCATGCTGTTCCTGCTGCTGTACAGAAGGAGAAAGCAGGCATAACACAGTAACCATATCATACTGATATGAATATGTGAAACAGAATACAGGGAATCCGGAACATATCCGGGTTCCCTGTTTTAGTGCAAGGAAAAGCAGTTCCGATAGTACCCGTCGATACTATCTCTGCAAATTAGCAAGATTTGCCGTTGTTTTCCGGCTCGGGCATTCCGAAAATTGAATCAAACGCGGCCAGCGGCGATGGAATGACACACCCCTCCAAACCCCAGTTTGTATGTCAGACAAACTGCGAGAAGAATAACAACCTGTTGTGCTATAATAAAACCAACGATGATGAACCAACGATCATATACCGACGATCATATTCCAATGACTAAGCGAAGAAAAAGGCCCGCATGGCCGGCGCCGCCATCAAATAGCACATCAACACCAATATCAACACTAACACCAACATCAACATGAACATCAACGATTTATATATCAGGACAATCGAGGATCTCGAACAAGCGGTGCAGGAGCTTGGCTTTCTGCCGTATTTCACGAATTCCATTCCGGGGTTTTCAATAGAGGAACACGTGGATCCGCGGGTCTGGTTCAGCGGCGAGGACGGCACGTGGGAATGGAAGGGACCGGTGATCAATGATCTGAACTGCGCTTACGGCAAGTTCTTCGAGAAGAAGGCCGTGTACATCAGCAAAGACTGGTTTCCGGATTTTGCGAACTACCGGCGGGACGGATACGACTTCGACGCCAGATTTGAGGACGGGCTGGCACCTTATCGGGACAAGTTCCTGTATGATCTGGTGGCGAGCGAGAGTCCGGTTCTGTCAAAGCGTCTGAAGGCCCTCGGTAACTTCCGGAAGGGCGGAAACAAAGGCTTCGATACGGTCATCAACCGGCTGCAGACCCAGGGGTACGTAGTCATCAGCGACTTCGTGTACTTGGTCGATAAACACGGCAAGGAATACGGATGGGGCGTTGCAGAATATTCCACACCCGAGAAGTTTATGGGCAAAAGCTTCACAGGCAGGGTTTACCAGCGCACGCCGGAAGAGTCTTATGCGCGTATCTGCGAACACCTTCATAAGATTCTGCCGGAGGCGGACGACCAGGCGATCCGGAAACTGCTGAAATAGCTGCTGAAATAAGAGAGAATCAGGAGACGTGATATGGCGGAGGTAAACGATAAACGAGTGATCAAAACCAAGAGTGCGATCAGGGATGCCTTCTTTGATCTGGTGGAAGAGAAAGGATTCGAGAAGGTCACTGTGCAGATGATTGCGGATAGGGCCTTTATTGGCAAGACCACTTTTTACTATCATTACGAAGACAAATACGATCTGGCGCAAAAGATCAGCGAAGAGTTTATTCTGACCCAGAGGAATGAACTGAAGGAAAGACTCCGGATCTTCCAAAAGGGGACAGAAGACAAAGCGCAGGTGTGGCAGATGTTCCGCGAAACCATGCTCGGGCACATAAGGGATTATCAGCTGCTGCGGTCCCTGCGGATCCCGGATGTGGATATCGACCAGAGCATGCGGGAGATGATCAAAGAAACACTGGTGACGATGAACTATCTGAAGGATGATCCCGATGAATCCGGGTGGGTACTAGTGGATCTGATGATGAATTATCTGAACCGGTTCGCGGCAGATCAGAATTACATGGCGCCCCTCGACTATGTCAAGACGATTCATCGGTATACGGATCAATATATCAAGATATTTGGGGACAAAGACAAGTAACAATATAGACAGAACGGCTCTGCAGGGAGCCGTTTTTTATACGTTCTTGAACAGTTTTGTACAAAATGTTCAATATTGAACGCAAAAGCCCAAACTGCTTATGGTTAGGGAAATGAATCGGATATATGATGAACCTGTAATAAAGCAACTGAATCGGAAAGGAACAGGTGAAATCATGGAAGCGAACAAGATCAAAGGCGAAGCAAAGGGCTTGATGCTCGAGACAGGTACTGAACTGACGTACTGCGAACTGGGTGAAGAAAACGAAGAGATCCTAGTGACGACGGCATTTTATTACCACACTGTCATGCCGGTGCTGGAAGGGCTTGCACAGCGTTATCATGTGTACGGCCTGGTGATGCGCTTTGACGGTCCGACAGAAGAACTGAATGCGGACGGAACGACTAACTGGGCGCGTCAGTGGGGGAAGGATGAATATGATTTCGTCAAAGCGCTTGGCATCGAGAAATTCATCCATTTCGGCAAATGCCATGGCACAGTGCCGGGATGGTACATGGTAAAGGAGCATCCTGAGATGCTGGACTGCTTCGCGTCATTCTACTTGCTCCCGCATGTCAAGGGGCAGACATCGAACACTTGGTTTGAGGCGGCTGCACAAGGAATGGACAAGATGATGGGGATGGCTTTGCGCAAGCCTGAGACCGGCGTGCCGAAGAAGATGGAAGAACTGAAGTCGATCGGCGGAAACGTTGAATCGCCGGATATCCAGAACTATGCGGCAGCACCTGAAAAAATATGGGACACCATTGAAGATTGTGATCACGCCCTGAAGAACATGACCATTCCGGTCGGATTCTGCTTTAGCAACGATGACCCTGTTTTCCGGGATTACTATGAGAGCAATATTTACGGCATCATGAATACGCGAGGATCGAGGACGGTGATTCTCAACGGCGAGAAACATCTGATGGAACTGGACAGTCCGGAACGTGTTGTCAGCGAGGTGTTCGGCTTCATCGACGAATGCCACAAAGGCTTCTATAAGGAAATCACAGAAAGGTAGTGCAAGGCTGTATCTACGTGCCTCGTGCGGTTTCCGTTATCCGACCGCACAGCCTATGGGTCGCAAAGACCATAGGAATGCTTTTGCATGAAGGAAATGAAATAGACTGCTGAAAACGGTCCGCGATATGGTATGATGATACCGAAAGGACGGATGAACACCATGATTTCAGCAACAGAAGCGAAGAAAAAACTGATTGAAGGCAATCAGAAATACCTTGATGCAAAGGCAGGAACAGGCGATATATCCAAGGCGCTGCGCCTGAAAACAGCAGAAGAGGGGCAGCATCCCTACGCCATCGTCATCACATGTTCGGATTCCAGAGTTATCCCGGAGAGCATTTTTTCTGCGGGGATCGGGGATTTGTTTGTGATCCGGGTCGCAGGGAACGTACTGGATAATCATCAGCTTGGGAGCATCGAATACGCGGCGGAGCATCTGGGAACGAAGCTGATCGTCATGCTGGGGCATACCCGGTGCGGCGCGGTCGGTGCCGTTCTCGCAGGTCATTCCGGTGGCTTTATCGATTATCTTTTGAAGGATATCGCGCTGGCGATCGGTGATGAGAAGGATGCTTTTAAGGCCAGCTGCCTGAACGTGCAGCACGGCGTTCAACGGATCCGGCATGAACTGAAGATCCATCCTATCGAAGACGAGAAGGGGCTTGAAGTCATCGGCGCGATTTATCACATCGAGGACGGAACTGTTGAATTTCTCCCAGAGGAGGAAGAGTAAGCGCCGTGAACCCCATCATCATCCAGGGAATTGGCTTTGTCGGAGTCCTGTTCTTCATCCTGTCTTACCAAATCAAATCGAACAAAATGCTGTTCCTCATGCAGCTTCTGGGGACAGCGACGTTTTGCTGTCAGTTTCTGCTCCTCGGCGCGACCAGCGGAGCGGTAAATCTGATCGGGATCATCGTGCGGAATGCATTGCTGATGAAGTACCGCGACTGGGCATGGATCCGGTCGAAATGGACGGAAGTCGTCTTTCTTGTTTTCTTCACCATCGCATTCATTGCGACCTGGCAGGGTCCGATCAGTCTGCTGCCGTATGCTGCCGTTGCGGGAACGACGATCGCCTACTGGACGGACAACGCACAGAAGATCCGTCTGGGGAATCTGGTCTGCGGATCGCCTTGCTGGCTCGTATATGATGCGCTGATCGGTTCCTGGGCCGGTGTGCTGAACGAATCCATCACACTAGGCTCTATCTTCGTGTCCATCTGGAGATACGGCTGGAAAGAAATGGGCAAATCTGATTCCGGATTCTAAGGCTCCCCAAAGCCCTCTCAAAAGTACGCAAAGACTTCCCGGACACAGCACAAAACATAAAAATTAAACCTCCCGGGACAAGACAAGAAACTATAAAAACGCGGCTTGATATGATATACTAAACTGTAAAATTGTCACAATCAGTAAATGGAATCATCTACCCGTGAAAACGATATTCGCCATATTCAAAAGTGACATACGCGCGATCGTGAAGTACATTTTCGTACTTGTCATTGTTGTGGCTGTGGGCGCGATGCCGTCCCTGTATGCTTGGATCAACATCTACGCGAACTGGGACCCTTATGTCGAGACCGGCAATCTTCCGGTTGCTCTTGCCTCCAGGGACAGCGGAATCAATCTTAAGAACGGCACCCATGTAAACAATGCAGAAGAGGTTATTGCGGACGTCAAGGATGACGAGGACGTTGCATACACGCCTCTGGACGACCCGGAGGAAGCCATTGAAGGCGTCCGCTCCGGCAGGTTTTATGCTGCCATTGTTTTTGAAGACGGGTTCACCTATGACATGCATCATTTTGAGGAGGCGATCGGCGACAAAGAAGCGAAGATCACCTACTATACGAACGTGAAAAAGAACGCGACCGCCATCAAGATGACGGACGCCATTTCTGAGAATCTGCTCGGTGATATCAATTCCAAATATCTGAAATACATGCTGACGCAGTACTTCAGCGATACAGGAGACGTGCTCGATGAGGTGGATACGGACGAGGCGGTGGATACGGCGCTGGCGCAGCTGATCAGCACCAGAGACGCCATTCACGACTATAACGCCTCCATCGGTCAGATCAAGTCCACGAAAGGGGACGTGACAAAGTCCCTGAAGAAGGCGCGGAAGAACCTGAAACAGGCCAGAAAGGACGGCAGCTCTGATATCGCAAAAGCAAAAGCACAGATCGACGATGCAAAAGCAACCGTCGAGGATGTTAAAAAATCCATCGACAGCCGGACAGGAGATCTGAAAACACTTATCAGCGACTTGAAGACGACAGTGGAATCTCTGCAGGGTCCCCTCGATGAAGCAGAGAAACAGAAACTGAAGGAAAAGGCACTGGACGATACGGACCGCATCCTGACGGTTTTGCAGGATCTCAGGGGAATGCTCCCGGACGATCCGCAGACAACTGCCGGGAAGGCAGCAGCAGATGCGCTGGACCTCATGATCAAACATACAAAGAATATCAAAGCGCTGCTGGAGAAAGATCCGACTTCGCCGGCGATCCTGTCAGATCTGGACACGCTGAAGCAGATGCTCACGAATGATCTGGGGCCAAGCCTGAAACTGATGATGACTGACATCAGCAAAGCCCTTGAAAGAACCAAGCCGATGCTGAAATCCGTAGACGGCATTCTGGACGACATCAACCCCGTACTGAAGAGCGCCGAATCAACAACCGACAGCCTGGATGCGTCTCTTTCCAGTCTGCAGGCAATGCTCACGCCGCTGGAGACGAAGCTGGACGATATCATCGCCCAGGTGCAGGACGCCGATGACGGGGACAAGGCAGAGGTGCTTACGAATCTGCTCGGCAATGATGCGGAACAGTACAGCACATTCTTTACGGATTTCGTGGAAGTGGAAACCGAGCAGTATTTCAAGCCCGTTTCCTACGGCGCTGCCATGACGCCGTTCTATTCGATCATCGCCCTTTGGGTCGGCGGCGTTATGCTGGTCACACTGATGAACTGCAATGTGGACCGGCGGAAATACCCGCGCATCACAGAAACCCAGGGATTCTTCGGCAGATATCTCATATTCTTCCTGATCGGGCAGATCCAGGCAGCCGTTGTCGTGGCCGGGGATATTTTCCTGCTGCACTGCAGTCCGGCACACCCGTGGCTCACGTGGCTGGCGGCTGCGGTGACCAGCATGGTATTCGTGGCTTTGATCTACGCCTTGACGCTCGCCTTCGGAGACATCGGCCGGGCGGCTGTCATCGTAATCATGATGCTGCAGATCGCAGGTTCCAGCGGGACCTTCCCGATCGAGATCCTGCCGCCTATATTCAGCAAGATCTACCTGTTCTTCCCGTTCCCGTATGCGATTAATGCCATGCGTGAGGCGATTTGCGGGCTGTACCAGAATGATTTTGTGATTTACCTTGCCCAGCTGATGGTATTCTTCCTGGCCGCCGTTGTGATCGGCGTTTGCATCAGGAAGCCGTTCGCAGGCGTGAAGCAGTTCATGTACGATAAGATGAGAGAAACGGAGGTGATGTAATGGAGCAAAAGCAAGACAACCGTTACAACAACCTCAGTTCATATGCAGATCAGGTGCATGAAAAAACAAAGAAGCGCATCAAATACAGCGGCATCGTACTGATCCTGCTGCCGGTGGTTCTGGGACTGATCCGATGGATGACGCACAGCGACAAAATCTTTTTCCTGGTCATCTGGATCCTTTGCATGTTTGCGATTTCCGCATATCTTGTCAGCGTAGAATACTATGACCATGCCATTCACCGGATCGCTTCCGGAGGCGAGGCTGATAGAGCGAATGTGCCGGAGGACGCAGTAGAAGTGGCAGAAGTCGCTGAGGAAGGAGGGGACGAATGAGGAACATTCTGAACATCATCGTCCATGACTTCCGGCGCCTGACCGCCAGCGTCGTCGCCCTCGTGATCCTGATGGGACTCGTTGTGGTTCCCTGCCTTTTCGCGTGGCTCAACATCTTATCCAACTGGGATCCATTCGAGCCGGCATCGACCGGCCGGGTTCCTGTTGCCGTCGTGAACACAGATGAAGGAACCGATATGCTCGGCATGGAAATCAACGTAGGCGAGAAATTTATCGATGCGGTAGGCGGAAACGATATGATCGGATGGAAAATCTTAAGCGACAAGGATAAAGCCATCGACAGAGTCTATGCAGGAGAGTATTACGCGGCAGTCATCATTCCCGAGGACTTCAGCGATAAAATCATGAGCTTTACATCCGGCGACCTGCAGCATCCGGTGATCCTGTACTATGAAAACGAGAAGACAAATGCGATCGCCCCTAAGATCACGGACAAGGTCAGGGACACGCTGAAAGAGGAAATCGACGCGACCTTTGTAGATACCCTTGGCAGCTATATCACAGAGGCTGCTGACGCCGCAGACGCAGCGGGACTGGATCCGCAGACCGCATTCAGCGATCTGAGCGATAAGATGACCGATCTGAGCATGGATCTGGAAGGCAGCATTGCGATGGTCAGGGCTTTTTCTGGTCTTTCGGAAGCGGCAAACGATCTGCTGAAGGCGTCGGACGAACTGATTGGCAGCTCCGAGAGCGCCCTTGATCTGGGAGAACAGATTCTTGGGTCGGAGGAAGAAAAGATTCCGGAGAAAGTCGATACAACGTCAGTCCGGAATGTGATCAATGAACTGACGACGCTGCTGACAAAGGATCTGGATAAGATCGACAGCGACCTGTCCTCCGTCCGCGACGACATGGGGAAATACAATGACTTCGTTCAGAATAAGCTGGAAACGTACAAGACGCTTGTCGGCAAGATGAAGCAGTCTACAGATAAAATCGCAAAGAAATTGAAGGACATGGGTCTGACCGGTCTGGCAGCTAGGTTCACCAGGATCTCCGGCAAGCTGCAGCACATCCTTGACAGACTGAACAAACTGGAGACAGCGGACGCATCGAACTGGACGATCATGCAGGGGTTCATCGATGAAGTCCTGGCGGATATCGAGTTCTCCGAAGGATCCATTACCAAAATCAACGCCGATGTGGCAAGCGACCTGGACAAAGAACTCAACCAGGCGGTCAAAGACGCCAGGAAAGCGATCTCCAAGACCCGCAATGCGCTGGACGGCATGTATGGGGACATGGATCTGCTGGAGGATGCACTGGACAAGTCGGACAGTGCCCTCAAGTCACTGAATGGGGGACTCTCCGGAACAGCCACGACGCTGATTTCTCTGCAGAACGGATGCCGGAATCTGGCGGAGCTGTTTGACAGTTTCTCAGACAGCGATCTCCTGAAGGATGTCAATCACCTGATGACCAATGACGCGGAAGTGATCGCGGAAAACATGGCGACTCCGATCAAGATGAAAAACGAGAAGATCTATCCGATCAGGAATTTCGGATCGGTCATGGCGTCATTCTATACTGTCGTTGCACAGTGGATCGGCGCAATGTTCGCAGCGGTCATGATCCGCGTACATGTGAAACGTCGGGAAGGACTGGAAAAAGCGAGACTGACGGAACTGTTCATCGGCAGATACCGTCTGTTCATGATGATCGGCCTGGCGCAGGCGCTCCTCGTTTCGCTGGGCGAACTTCTGTATGTGGGAATCCAGTGCCTGCATCCGCTGCTGTTTATTCTGGCGGCGTGCGTGAACAGCATCGTATTCACATTGATCGTCTATTCCCTTGTCTTCGCCTTTGAAAACATCGGACTGGCTCTCGGCGTGGTCATAATGATCGTGCAGGTAGCAGGGGGAGGAGGGACTTTCCCGGTCGAGGTGCTGCCGCCGGTATTCCGCGCCCTGTATCCGTTCATGCCGTTCCATTACGCGATGAACGCGATGCGCGAATGCGTGGGCGGTATGTACGGGCATACGTATATCAAATGCCTCGGGGCGCTGATCCTCTGCGGGCTGATCGCAATGGCCGTAGGATTGCTTTTGCATAAGCCAATGAAGGGCTTAATAGAAATCGTTGAAAAAAGCAAACGCGAAAGCGACGTAATGCTGTAACGCGCGGATTTGCAACTTGAATCCGAAGCGACCAGGCGGTATACTTACAGCAAGTACAGAAAGTACAGGAGGCATGTCATGGCGAAAAGAACAGAAATTACACTGGAGCACCAGCGGGAATTCATCAGAGAGGATTGCCTGCGGGACGGAATCATTTACGAAGTCGTGGAGCTGGAGTGGAACATGATGCAGGAGATGCGCGAGGCAGAGGGAAACCGCCTCGATGAAGCGGAGTTTGAAGCTTTTTATCAGGTCCGCTACAGCCAGCACAGCGCTATGAATTCCGATACGCTCGGACTGTATAAGGGAGACCTGACAGTGGCGACCCACATGGACAGGAACTTCATGGCTGAGAAGTACGCCTACATGAAAGACCAGACCAAGCTTCCGGCGGATCCGATGGTCAAGTCCCTGATTGAGCAGATCGTTCCGCTGATGCTGGAGTCGCAGAATAAATTCGCCGCAGAATACCCGGCGCTGGCAAGTCTGGGCCGTGCGTTCGATCCGATGGAAAACGTCGTGCCGATCGAGGTCTACATCACCAGCGAGCTGGTATTCCGCTCTGACACAACGCTGCAGATGATCCTGCGCGATGTGCGGCTGAATCCGGATTACATCAGAGACATCTTCGAAGTGTTCGTCAGCTTCTTCGGACAGGACTCCCTGCAAAAGGCAGAAGTACTGGCGGCATCCCAACAGATGAAACCGTGCCGTGGCGCGACACTGTAAACAGGACAGCTTTCAGCAGGGCACACATGAGGAATACATTATGAATATCAACGACTTTTATCAGAAACTGGATGGATATTTCGCGCAGCACGATACAGGCGCAATCGAGAAGTTTATGATCGACAGCCTGACGCAAGCGCGTACCGAAAACGATACTGCGGCGATCGTGGTCGTCAGCAATGAGCTGGCCGGATTCTACAGAGCTTCCGGGAATATCGACGAAGCGATCAAACTGTCGCAGAAGGTTTTGCAGCTGCTCAAGAATATGGGCGAAGAGACATCCGAGAATTTCGCGGTGGCGCTGCAAAACGGGGCGAACATCGTGATGGTGGCAGGGGAGCACGAGACGGCGCTCCAGATGTTCCGCACAGCGGAATCGATCCTGGCGTACCGCGGATTTGCTTCCGACTACCGGATGGCTGCGCTGTGCAACAACATCAGCGCCCTGTACCGGGAGATGGACAACTACGAGGAGGCGGAGAAGGCCGCCCTGCGGTCCCTGGAGATCATCGTTTCCATGCCCCAGTACAAACTTGAAATGGCGACGAGTCTTGTCAACCTCGGCGAGGTGCAGACACGTCTCGGCAAATATGAAGACGCGAAAGCTACATTGGAAGCGGCAACGGCCATCTACGAGCTCGAGACAGGGGGCAGGGATCCTCATTACGCCGCGGCGACCGCAGCGCTGGGAAATCTGTACTACTACTGGCAGAAGCCCGCGGAGGCTGCGCCGTATTTCCGGAAGGCCATGGAGCTGATTGAACGTGACTACGGCAGAAACGCATTCTATGAGATGATGGAGCGGAACCTTAAGACAGTAGAGGGCAGGCTATGAAAGGAATGGAATTAGCAAAAGCCTACTATGGCGCATATGCCGATACGCTGCGCGGACAGTTTCCGCAGTACGCGAACCGGATGGCCTTCGGTCTGGTGGGAGAGGGATCGGAATGTTACGGATATGACGATCAGATCTCCCAGGACCACGATTTCGGGCCGGGCTTTTGCGTGTGGATCACAAGGGAAACCGCGAGGGCGATCGGCAATGATCTGCAGGCGGCCTACGATGCTCTGCCGAGAGAATACATGGGTTACACCCGTCAGACCACTGCAGAAGGCGCAGGACGGGTCGGCGTGATCCCGATCGACCGGTTTTATGCGCGGTTTACGAACTGTACGGATGTCCCGGCCACCAATCTGGAATGGCTCCGGATCCCGGAACGGTTTCTTTCGATTGCGACCAACGGGGAAGTATTCTCTGATCCCGAGGGAGAATTCACCAGGATCAGGAGCATGCTCCAGCAGTTTTATCCGCAGGAAGTTCTGCGGAAGAAAATCGCCGCCAGAGCGGCTGTGATGGCCCAAAGCGGGCAGTACAACGTGCCGCGGTGCATCAACCGGGGCGATTTGAACGCCGCCTATCTGGCGACAGCTGAGTTTGTGAAGGCAGCGGTGAGCATGCTGTATCTGCTCGAACGGAAGTACATGCCGTTCTATAAATGGGCGTTCCGGGGAATGCAGGCGTTCAGCCTTTGCATGAAACCGGCCGCGGAACTTCAGCAGCTGATCGCGCTCGGAAACAGTGCGGAAACAGCTGCGCAGAGACAGGCCCTGATCGAATCGATCTGCACGTTCACAGCGGATGAACTGAGCAGACAAGGGTTCAGCAACACGCGGGATCCGTTCCTGCAGAACCATCTGCCGTCGATCATGGCAGGGATCACCGACCCGCAGATCGCCGGCCTGCACGTTATGGCAGACGCAGATTAGGAATCAGCTCAAAACGCAGATCAGAAGGAGAGAGGCATGAGCATTATCAGATCCACCACGCCAAAAGATGCGGTCGTTAATGATATTGTTAACCGCGAGTGGGAAATGTTCCAGAAAACGCAGAATATGGGCGGCAGAGCAGCATGTCAGGATCAGTATGATACCTTCTATGCGAACCGGTACAGCCAGCACTGCATTCTGCAGCCGGATACGCTGGAGAGTTACCGGAACGACCTGATTGCTGCCGGAATGATCGGCCGCAACCTTATTACAGAAAAATACGGATACATGATGGAATTCACGGATCCGGCATATTATAACGCGAACCTCAGAGACCGCCTGCCGGCGCTCACCGAAGCAAAGGCACAGCTGGTGGCGCAGATCGTCAGCCTGCAGCTGGTGGGGTATCAGAAGTATGCAGCTGCGTTCCCGGCGCTGGCCAGAGCCGGCAGACCGGCGGAAGAAAGCAATCTTGACACATCCATCCGGGATTACAGCATCGGTGAGTACAAGACGTATTCCGAAGGCACGCTTGAATTGGTTTTGCGCGATATCAAGCGCATGGATAATCCTGTGGTGGAGATCCAGAAAACACTTGTGAGTTTCTACGGGTTCGACAGTCTGCAGGCGGCAGAAGCGGCGCAGAAGTAATGACAGAATAAGAGGCGGCACACTATGGCAAAGCTAGAAGCAAACGGAGAAAAGTTATACTCTATCGGCGAGGTCAGCAAACTCTGCAACGTGTCAAAGAAGGCGCTGCGGTTTTATGATGAGATCGGGATCATCAGCCCAGATAAAGTATCGCCGTCGAATCACTACCGGTACTATTCGCGAAAAAGCCTGCTTGATCTGACCATCGTGAAGTACTATAAGCAGATGGGGTTCAAGCTGGAGGAGATGCGGGGTCTGCTCAACAGCGAAGAATACCGTGAGATGGAACGGGGATTCCTGGTGAAGATCAATGAGCTCCAGGATGAGCAGATGGCAGTGAACGTGAAACTGACGTCGGTCAGCGACTGGTATGATCTTCTGGTGGAAGCGCAGACCGTCATCGAAAACGACGTGCGGGAAGTGTCCGTCAAGTTCATAGAGCCTCAGGAATATGGGTTCATGGATCAGGACTTCATCGCGGATGACAGGGAAGCTGTCATCAATCTGGAATGGACCGATTATCTGAACTCCATCAAGAACGAAATCACGGGACCAGTGAATATCACGTTCCCATCCTGGCGGGACAGACTGGACGGGACCTGTCAAAAGATGCGGATCATGCAAAAGCTGGTTTTCCCGTGCAAGCCGGAGCACCAGATCCAGATGGGAGGGGAAATGATGCTCTCCTGCTACCATATCGGATCGCACGATAAGATCCGCGAAACATATGAAAAGATCGAACAGTACGCGGCCAATCACGACTATAAGCTGGCAGAGGACAGCTGGGAGAGGTATGTCACGGACTGCTGGACAACGAACAATTCCGACATGTACGTGACGGAGGTCCGCATCGGCGCGAGCAGATAGTTATAGGCAGGGATCGGTGCAACACCCTGGCAAAACAGCACATAAAAATGGCTGTCACCGAAAGGCGACAGCCACTTTTGATTTTTGTCGTATTACTTGATGTAATTGTTGATCAGATCGATCATGTCCTGATCGGACTGATAGTACATCACCAGATTGCCGCTGTCATCCAGCTCCCAATGGCTTTCTGCAATCAGGCCATTGGACATTGCGGTATGAAGCGCTTCGTCCATCTGATGATCCTTGAAAGCTTTGAAGTTGCCATAGACATCTCTCAGCTCATCCTGTACCATCTGACGGCTTCTTTCCTTACCGTCTGTGTACAGATGCAATACTTCCTGGAATAATGGTCTCATAATCTATACACCTCCTATTCTTCCGCTGCAAGCGTAGCTCTGTTCTGGGAGATAGCCAGAATCAGGATACCAGCAACCATGACGAGTGCGCCGATCCAGCCAACAGCCGGAAGAACGAATCCATCGTGTCCGAAGATGAATCCGCAGACGATCATGCACCAGAACGGACCCCAGAACGCATACGCGCCGTTGCAGCCCATACCGAGTGCAGCACCGCACATTGCAGCGCCCTTGTACCAGAACTTGAAGGACCAGGATGAGAACACGCCTGCAACGAACAGCATCCAGTAGGACGGCATGTCTGTCAGACAAGCTGTCAGTACATGGAAGCCGCTTCCGATTCCGTCGCCGCCCATGAGGGACAGGATGGATACCAGAATGATAGCGTTTACCAGTCCGGAAGTGCACTGACGGATGATGATAGCGATCTCAGTATCTACCATGCAGCATGCATAGCCGCCGACAGCGCCTTCAACACCCCAGCCGACTGCTGCGATGAACGCTGCCAGACAACCAAGAGCTGCACCGCCTGAGAAGTTCAGGTCTGTCATGGAAGAAGAACCAATCAGTGTTGCTGCTGCGAAGCAGATGATGATACCAACAACCATGCCCTTTGTTGTCTTCTGTTTGAAAGCAAAGTGGCCGATGATTGCGCCAATAGCGGCATTCAGTGCTGCGATCGGTACGATGATGGAGCCAGCCATCTGCAGACCGATTACATAAGCGGTAGAAGCAAGAGGTCCACCGATGATCGCCGCGATGATCAGAATCTTGCCCGGTTTTGTGGAGAGCGTTCTCTTGAAGTCGCCCAGTCTGCCGATGCAGCCGCCGTAGAACAGGGACCAGATAGCGGATCCAAGGTCAACGCAGGCGGCGCCGATAGCACTTACTGTATAGACGATAAAGAATGCGGATACACCAGCTGCGACGCCGGTAGGGGTCTCAGCATAGATGTCGTTCCATACGCCGTGCATCATACCTTCTGTCATGAAGGATGTGTAACCGCCGTAGAGGAAGCCGGAGAAAATGGCGATAAACAGGCCCTTTTTCCAGAAGGCTTTATCTCTGGCAGTTTTCGCTGCTGCTAATGCAGTAGCATTTTGTACATTTTCCATAGAATCACCTCGTATTTCACAATAATGTAGGAATAGATAATAACTTGTTCTGATTATAACCTTGACGCTAGGTCAAGGTCAATGCGTTTTTTCTGTTTTCGGGGCTGAAATCGTGCCGTTACGTGAAGGTTTGTTATTAATAATAGTTATGGCAACACCGCAAGATAGTACCGAAATTTTCGCAAAACCTTGATGCTGCTAACTTTTTCACAAAGGATAAAACCATTAAAAAAGGTGAATTATGGAAATTCACCCTTATAATCATTACCCTAGGCAGAAATGTTTACAATTCGAACCCTGCAATCATCTACCAGTCTTTAGCTTCGATGACGGTTTCTTCGTCGGCGAAGGGCAGAAGGACCTCTGTGACGAACTGATCCTCTTTGATGACAGAATATCCGTCGAGCACATGCCGTTCGAAGGAATCTCCCCGCAGCGCGAAATGGTGCGCGGAGCACCAGTCTAAGATTTTACGGTAGGTGGAAGCAATGCTGCCTCTGCTCCCGATGTGGTAGCATGCCGCTGCCAGAAAGCCTCCGAAACGCAGAACGTTTTCGTGGCTGTCGGAATCAGGGTACATAGTCTGCAGCAGGGTCATCTCCTTCACATTGGAATGAATCCTGTCCTCAAAGGATTCAAAATAGACATTGATCGAACCGCCGATATCCACCATATCATTGCCGTGGCGTTTGCTTTCGGAATAAAAGGTGGTTTCGATATAGGCTGCTTTCAGTTCCGCTTCATTTTTAGGCTGATGCCGGAAGAAGAAACAGTCGTGCACGGGAAGGTGTTTCGTATGGACCGTCTGCGCGTTGTGCTTCAGGACGTAATCGCCTTCTGTGAGCAATGAGTGCCAGGCATTCAGGCTGGTCAGCCTTTGCTTGAGGTATCGCAGCTCCAGTTCCGTTTCTTTGATCCGGGTATTGAAATGCAGCTTCATCGTATCCAGGTCGTACTTATGGAGCATGTCTTTGATCTCTTCGAGAGGGAACCCTTCGTCCAGGAGATACCGGATCGTCTGCACGCGAAGCAAGGTCTCATAGCTGTAGTAGCGATACCTGGTTTCTTCGTCCACACGGTCAGGCATCACGAGACCGTTCTGTTCATAAAAGCGGAGTGTTCTTGTAGAAACGCTGCAGATGTCAGCTGCCTTGCCGATTGAAAAAAGTGTGGGTTCCATAGTATTACACCCAATCCTTGTATTACGCCCAGTCTTTCAGGCCTTTGCGCTGGTTCTCCATGACGCGGTCCAGATCCAGAGGCTGCTTTTCTTCCAGAAGATATTCGCGCAGTTCGTCGATGCCGCGTCCAGTGACGCTGTCCACGGGGAAGATCCGTTCGCATCCGGCTTCCTCCAGCCACCTCCGGACCATCGGAACATTGGCGTTCGGTTCGTCGATCTTGGTGATGATGCCGATCATAGGCCGGTTGACGACGCCGTTGATCGCGGGGTCAAAAAGATTGTAAGGTTCATCTGCGCCGCACAGCAGTCCGACAACATCCGAGTCAAATGAAAAAATGCCGAGCGCCATCGCGAGGGTTTTCGTCTCGGCGTATTCTCCCGGCGTATCGATGGTGATGTCCCAGGTCTTGACGTACTGTGTTTTCTGGTAGTGGACCTGTTCGCCCTTGAGCGCCTGGGTCAGGGATGTTTTGCCGGCCTCACTGCGGCCGCAGAGAAACAGTTTTCTCATGAGATGCGCTCCTTATTCATGTGAAATCGGGCAGACGGTGTATCCCAGCGTTTCCCCGAAGTATCTGCAGTTCTCCTCGATGGCGCTGTCGACCTCCGCGCGGGAGCCGGTGATGATCATGGATCCGCTGAACCGGTCCATAAATCCGATGTTGATGTCGCCCCATTTGGCGGCGATATCCGCGGCGATCACGACGGATTCTGCAGGGTGCATGTGGAGGATCCCGATGGATTTGCCGGTAGGGTCTTCGCCGGCGTGGAAGCCGATGTCCAGACCCAGGTTCTTGTAGACACTGTAATCAGAGGTGCCGATGACATGCGCCAGCGTGATCTCCTTGCCGGAGACCAGAGGGGAAATGATTCTGATCTGTCCGCCCTGGGCGTACTGCATGGCCTCGCTGATGAGCGCCTCGATTGCCGCCTGGTTATCAGCTGTGTCTTTAGGACCGGCTTTGTAGCTCACGGATGATCCCTCCTGAAATACCTCACTGAAATACCTGATAAGTATAGCAAAGGCAATTTCCTTGTGAAATTGCCCGGTCGATCTGAATATAAGGTAATGTGCTGTTATCTTTTCGTGATCGGGCAGACAACATAGCCCAGCGTATTCTGAAAATAGTTCACGATCTCTTCGATTGCGGTCGTGACTTCTGCAATCTCTCCGGTGATGATCAGCGTGCCGCTGAACCGGTCCGCAAAACCCAGATATACATTGCCGCTTTTGACAGCGATATCGGAAGCGATGACCGCAGATTCCGGCGGCGTCAGATTCATGATGCCGATCGCGGAAGTCCTGTAGTCGATGTCAGGGTTCAGGCCCAACTTCTGGTAAACAATAGGAAGGGGACCGCCGATGATGTGCGCCAGGGTGATCTCTTTGCCGGCTACCAGTTCCTGCACGATTCGCATCTGGCCGGAACCAGGTCTGTTTCCCTGATTGGTATCCATACAGTCAAGCCTCCTTTCCGAATATTGATAAGCGACATTGTCATAAAATTCACAATCCGCAAATACAACTATAACAAACGATGCTCTACTCACAATACCTCAAATTTGTGCATCCGTCAAACAGTTTTGACCGACTGAATTGTGTGAAGAATTCCCCTAAGGGGAATGTTTGGGTCGGAATTGGGAATCATAACCTGTTAAAAATTAACTTTTAAAAATGAACCGTTTCAGGCAAAAAGGGAGCACAATCGTTAAAATAAAACGCTTTTTGGAAACAGGTGTAGCACGGGGCGCACTCACTAGCCGGGAGCATGAATTCAACACTTGACATTACTCTTAGAGTAACTTGTAAAATAAATACAACTATAACTATATATTTATTAAGGTAAATAGGTTATCCAATCAAAACAAAGCAACACATAGAAAGGAGTAATGTCAAATGCCGAGATTTTATGGTAGAGAGGCTGTTGGATTCATCGAGACCATCGGAATGGTTCCGGCGGTAGAAGCATGCGACAAGATGCTCAAGGCAGCAGAGGTTGAACTCGTATCTTACGAGAACATCGGCTCTACGCTCGTTACGATCATCGTAACCGGCGATGTTGCAGCCTGCAAGGCTTCTGTCGAAGCAGGCGCAAAAGCAGCAGCAGCAATCGGAACCCTGACAGCACAGAACGTTATCCCCAGGCCAATTCCTGAAGTTGGCGATATTGTATCCTGTCACGACGTGGATATCTATTAAGAAAGGAATGAATTGAAATGGCAAGCGGAAGAAGCGGAAGAGCTTTAGGAATGATCGAAACATTCGGACTGGTCTTCATCTGTCAGGCAGCCGACGCAATGGTCAAGGCAGCGGAAGTTGAGCTGATCGGATATGAGAACACCGCATCCGGATATATTTCAGTGCTGGTAAGAGGCGACGTCGGCGCGTGCAAGTCTGCAGTAGACGCGGGCGTAAAGGCAGTCGCGGACATGGGAGCAGAGGTTTACAGCTCCGTTGTCATCGCCACACCGCACCCGGACATTGAAAAGATCATCGAGCGTTATACATTAGATAAGTTATTACCATATGAAGACTAGTAGATAACTGCAGGCGGAGGGAGTGATTACAAATGAATATCATAGATAACGATCTTCTCTCCATCCAGGAAGCGCGTATTCTGGCAGAGAATGCATACCATGCTCAGCAGTGGCTGGCGCTTTTGCCACAGGAGCAACTGGATACATTTGTCGAAGCGATGGCAGATGCAGTACAGCCCCACATTGAGGAATTAGCAGTCCTGTCTGCTGATGAGACGGATTTCGGTAACTGGAAGGACAAATACGCAAAGAATCATTTTGTCTGCACGTATCTGAGAGAGCAGCTGCGCGGCAAACGCTACGTAGGCGTGATCAGCGATGATCCGCAGAAGGGAATCGTCGATATCGGCGTTCCGATGGGTGTGATCGCAGCACTCTGTCCGGCGACAAGCCCTGTATCGACAACGATCTACAAGGCGCTGATCGCGATCAAGTCGGGCAACTCCATTGTGTTCTCGCCTCATCCGAGAGCGAAGGAGACGATCGGAAGAGCACTGGACATCATGATCGAAGCAGCTGAAGCGGCAGGAATGCCTGAAGGAGCAGTGTGCTACATGCACACCGTAACAGCCAGCGGCACGATCGAGCTGATGAATCATGAGCACACAGCCATGATCCTTAACACGGGCGTTCCGGGGATGCTCAAGGCGGCGCAGGATTCCAACAAACCGCTGATCTACGGCGGAGCAGGAAACGGTCCCGTCTTTATCGAAAGAACGGCCGACATCCAGCAGGCAGTCAAGGATATCATTGCGAGCAAGACTTTTGATAATGGCGTGCTTCCCGCTGCGGAGCAGACAGTTGTCGTAGATGCTCCCATTGCGGATGAAGTCAAGGAAGAATTCCGACGTAACCATACATGGTTCATGAGCAGTGAAGAATCGAAGAAGCTGGCCTCCATCATATTCCATTCCGATGGAAGCGCCAATGAAGCTCTGATCGGCATCCCTGCCGAGAAGCTGGCGCAGAAGGCCGGATTCAGCGTACCGGAAGGAACTGTACTGCTGATCTCTGAAGAGAAGTATGCATCGACGAGAAATCCGTACACCCATGTGAAACTCGGTCCTGTCATGGCGTATTTCGTTGAAGAGAACTGGATGACAGCCTGTGAGAAATGCATCGAACTGCTTTTGACCTTGAAGCAGGGACATACACTGGTGATCCACTCCAGAGCGGAGAACGTCGTTCGTGATTTTGCGCTCAAAAAGCCTGTCGGCAGAGTTCTCGTGAACACGCCGGCGACATTCGGCAGCATGGGTGCGACAACGAACCTGACACCGGCCATGACACTTGGCAGCGGAACAGCAGGTTACGGTATTACATCGGACAATGTATCACCGGGAAATCTGATCTATGTGAGAAAAGTCGGTTTCGGCATCAGAGACATGCAGACAGTGGATGCTCAGATGTTCGGACGGACAGCATTGACAGACAGCCCGTCGAAGTCGGTTGAACAGCTGCACTATGCAGACGACGTCAAGAGCGTGCAGCAGGTATTGAGAGATATCATCAACAAGATCGACGGATTGAATGATAAATAAGAACTATAAACCTAAAGAAAGGGAGGTAGAACATTGGATATTCGTGAATTTTCAGAAAAGCTGGCAGCCGCCACGAAAGACATGTCTCCTGAGGAAAGAGAAGCCCTCAAGAGAATGTTTGAAGGCGTAACGAGCAACATTGCCCAGAAAGAGGCAACCCAGAAATGGACATGTGCGGATTGCGGCTATGTCTATGAAGGCCCGAATCCACCGGCAACATGCCCCATGTGCGGCGTCCCCGCAAACAGATTTTACAGCGGAGCGCCAGCAGCAGCTCCAGCGGCAGCTCCGGCAGCTGCTCCGGCAGCAGCAGTTGCTCCGACAGATCCAGGCTGGCAGCCGGATGGACCGACACCTCGTATTCTGGCACTGAAGGACAACTACCGTAAGCAGGTACCGTCCATCTCCACATTCCGTGCGAGAGCAGTAACAGAAGTAACGAAAGAGCATCCGGGCATGCCGAAGATCATCCTGAGAGCAAAAGCATTCAGACGCTGCTGCGAAACAGCACCTTTGATCATTCAGGACAACGAACTGATCGTAGGTAACCCGACAGGCGGCCCGCGTGTCGGAGCATTCTCCCCGGATATCGCGTGGGAGTGGATGGAAGATGAGCTCGAGACCATCGCAACAAGACCGCAGGACCCGTTCTTCATTTCCGAAGAAGATAAGAGATACATCAAGGATGAGCTGATCCCGTTCTGGAGAGGCAAGTCAGTCGCGGAGCACTGCTATGACCAGTACAGAGAATGCGGCGGCTGGGAACTGTCAGGTGAATCATACGTATCCGACTGCTCCTACCACGCAGAGAACGGCGGCGGAGACTCCAACCCGGGTTACGACGTCATCCTGATGAAGAAGGGTATGCAGGATATCCAGGATGAAGCAAAGGCACATCTGGCAGAGCTGGATTATGCAAATCCTGAAGACATTGACAAGATCTACTTCTACAAAGGCGTTATCGACACAACAGAAGGTGTCATGATCTACGCAAGAAGAATGTCAGAATACGCAGCACAGCTGGCAGCACAGTGCAACGATCCTGTACGTAAGCAGGAACTGATGAGAATCTCAGAAGTCAACCTGAAGGTTCCGGCTAGAAAGCCTGAAAACTTCTGGGAAGCGATCCAGTCAGTATGGACCATCGAGTCACTGCTTCCGGTCGAAGAGAACCAGACAGGAATGTCCATCGGCCGTGTTGACCAGTACATGTATCCGTTCTACAAGGCGGACATCGAATCCGGCAGAATGACACAGTATCAGGCATTCGAGCTGGCAAGCTGCATGCTGATCAAGATGTCCGAGATGATGTGGGTAACCAGTGAAGGCGCTTCCAAGTTCTTCGCAGGATACCAGCCATTCGTAAACATGTGCGTCGGCGGCGTTACCCGTAAGGGCGAGGATGCTACAAACGACCTGACATACCTGCTGATGGATGCAGTAAGATTCACAAAGATCTATCAGCCGTCACTGGCCTGCCGTATCCACAACAAGTCACCGCAGAAATACATGGAAAAGATCGTTGATGTAGTAAGAGCAGGAATGGGATTCCCGGCATGCCACTTCGACGATACACATATCAAGATGATGCTCGCGAAGGGCATCGACGTAGAAGACGCCAGAGACTACTGCCTGATGGGATGCGTAGAACCGCAGAAGGCCGGCAGACTGTATCAGTGGACATCCACTTCATACACACAGTGGCCGATCGCCATCGAGCTGACACTGAACCACGGCGTTCCGCTCTGGTACGGCAAGCAGGTCACACCGGATCTGGGAGACCTCTGCAACTACAAGACATTCGAAGAATTCGACGCAGCTGTAAAGGCAACCATTTCCTACATGACCAAGTGGACATCCGTCATGACGGTTATCTCACAGAGAGTCCATAAGGAACTGGCACCGAAGCCGCTCATGTCCATCATGTTCGAAGGCTGCATGGAAAAGGGCCGCGGCGTAGAAGCAGGCGGCGCGATGTACAACTTCGGACCTGGCGTTGTATGGTCCGGCCTTGCTACATACGCTGACTCCATGGCAGCAATCAAGAAGCTGGTATTCGACGACAAGAAGTACACGCTGGATCAGCTGAACGAAGCACTGAAGGCTGACTTCGTCGGATATGAGCAGGTACAGAAAGACTGCCTGGCTGCTCCGAAGTATGGTAATGACGATGACTACGCAGACTTCTTCTGCAACGACATCATCGACTTCACAGAACATGAGCACAAGAAATACAAGACACTGTACTCCAGACTGTCCCACGGCACACTGTCCATTTCGAACAACACGCCGTTCGGTCAGCTGACCGGAGCATCCGCTAACGGACGTAAGGCATGGACGCCGCTGTCCGACGGTATTTCACCGACACAGGGTGCAGACTTCAAGGGCCCGACGGCCATCATCAAGTCCGTATCCAAGATGGCGAATGACGACATGAACATCGGTCTTGTACATAACTTCAAGCTGATGCCGGGTATCCTGGATACGCCGGAAGGCGAGCAGGGTATCATCACACTGCTGAGAACAGCTAGTATGTTCGGAAACGGCGAGATGCAGTTCAACTATGTCAACAACGAAGACATGCTGGCTGCTCAGAAGGATCCGGACAGCTACAGAGATCTGGTTGTACGTGTTGCCGGATACTCCGCATTCTTCACAGAACTGTGCAAGGATGTACAGGATGAGATCATCAGCCGTACAATGCTGACACACTTCTAAAATGACCGAACCCCGCGACTGACGAAGGCAGAGCGGCGGGAAGACATTATAGAAGACATTATAAGAATAGACTATCGATGCTGAAGGAGAAGCATGCCATGAGTGGTAAGAATGGAGATTTGATCGAACGTAAAGCGGTCATATTCAATATTCAAAAATATAATATGCACGACGGCCCGGGTGTCAGGACACTGGTATTCTTTAAGGGTTGTCCGTTGAGATGCAAATGGTGCGCTAATCCTGAAGGCTTGCTGCGTAAGACACAGGTGATGTTCAAGAGCGATGTCTGCGTCTCCTGTGGAGCATGCGTTCCGGTTTGTCCTGTCGGAATCCATCAGATGGGTCCCGACGGACATTTCGTGGACCGCAGCATCGACTGCGTGGGATGCAGGGCCTGTGAAGATGCCTGCCTGTACAACGCGATCGATATCTGTGGAGAGACAAAGACGATTTCCGAACTGATGGAAGTCGTCCGGGAAGACCGCGGATTCTACGATGTTTCAGGCGGCGGCGTCACGCTCGGCGGCGGTGAATGCACCGCTCAGCCGGAGGCCGCGCTCTCACTGCTGCAGGCAGCGAAACAGGAAGGAATCAACACCGCCATCGAAACATGCGGCTACTGTAAGAAGGAAACGATCCTGAAACTGGCCGAGTTTGTGGACCTGTTCCTGTTTGATATCAAGCACTTCGATTCAGACCGCCACAGCGAGCTGACAGGAGTGCGCAACGAGATCATTCTTGACAATCTGGCGACTCTGCTCGAGGGCAGACACAATGTCCAGATCCGGATGCCGATGTTAAAAGGCGTCAACGACAGTCAGGAAGAGATCGAGAACACCATGGAATTTTTGCTTCCGTACAAGGATCTCAAAAATTTCAAAGGAATCGACCTGCTGCCGTATCACAAGATGGGCGTAAACAAATACGGCCAGCTGGATATGGAATACGCAATCACCGACGAGGTGAAGCTGGAGCAGGAAGATCTGGACCGTATCGAGGGGTGGATCAGCAAGTATGATCTGCCGGTATCCGTGATCAGGCACTAGGTAAGAAGGCATTAGCGATCAGACGAAGGAAACAGTATGGGATTTCTCGACGATGGAAAGCAACAACTGAATCGTGTCATCGAAGAGTCGGTACCCGGCAAACAGGTGACGATCGCGCATGTCATCGCCGCACCGGTCTCGGATATCTACGAGCGCCTCGGCATCGACGATCTGGGCGCCATCGGAATACTCACACTGTCGCCCTATGAAACAGCGATCATCGCTGCGGATATCGCGACAAAGGCTGCACAGGTGGAAATCGGTTTTCTGGACCGTTTCACCGGTTCAGTCGTCATCGCAGGGGATGTAGACAGTGTGGAAACGGCACTGACTGCGGTCACGCAGACACTGCACGACCTGATGGACTTCACGACAGTGACGGTGACGAAGACATGAGGCGCAAAATCATGGTTATCGGCGCGGGCAAATCAGGCAAAACCTCTTTGGTCAACGCCATCAACGATTATCACGGTCCGCTCAGAAAAACGCAGGATATGATCTTTGGGAAGTACACCATCGATGTCCCCGGTTCTTACCTTGAGAACCCATGGATGTACAAACACCTCATATCCGCGGCACAAAACAATGCGGGACACATCCTGATCCTGGTGGATCAGAGTAATGTTACCGAAATATATTCTCCAGGATTTGCCAGAGTTTTCCGGTGTCCGGTGACAGGAGTCATCATGAAGGCCGATCAGAAACCGGAGAACAGGGCAATATGCGAAAAGCAGTTAAAAACCATTGGAGTAGAACCACCGTATTTCCCGGTCAGCCTGACAGAGAATACGGGGATCGAAGAACTAAAAAATCATTTACGAGAGTTCATGATTGAAAGGGACAAAGATCAATGAAGTATATTACTGAAGAAGATTTGAGAACGATTTACAAGGTCACGCCGTTCACGAGCTACAAGCTTGATACGGGTACGAGACTGACACCGGGAGCCAGACAGTTCCTGCAGGATCGTCACATCAGCGTCTATTCTGCTGATGGGGAGGCAATGCAGGTTGGCGACGGCGTTGTGGTCGGCCAGTACAATCAGAACAGATCGGCAAACGGCGGAACCCCTGATCTTCTCAACAAAAAACGTCTGGAGGCATCCTTAAGATCGACGGGCGCGCTGTTCTTACAGACAGCCAGCGACATCATCGATCAGGATCCGGTGATGGCACAGAAGGTGTTGGAACTGGGAGAAAACTTCAACGACATCAAAGCGATGAACGAAGAAGGACGCAGTTTCCCGGCACTGCCGTGCACGCCTTGCAGCGGTATCAACGGAGATAATTTCTCCTGCGAGATGGAAGATTGTTTCGCAATCACCAGTTTCCATCTTCAGATGGCGAAAGGCAGGGAAATACTGCATTTGCATGAACTGAGATGCGCGCTGCACGAATTCCTGGTCGTACTAATGGAAGTACGCTGCACCAACAAGGAGATCCCTGAGCGTGTCTGCCAGATCATTAATCAGCTGAATCAGATGATATGCGCAGCGTTCGGAGGAGAAGGATGTCAGAGAAAAGCATAAACTTTGATTACTGTGACACACTGGTAGAGAAGTTTGAGCGAGTAGTCGAGCACCCGATCCGTTCGGAGAAAAAAGAACCCATCTATTACGTCGGCGTGGACCTTGGTACCGCCTGCGTGGTAGTCGTGGTACTGGATGAGAACTTCGAACCGGTTGCAGGCGCGTACAAGTACGCTACCGTGGTACGGGACGGCATGGTCGTGGATTATGTCGGCGCGATCCACATGGTCAGGGAAATGAAAGAGAAACTGGAAGAGGCGCTCGGCGTGGACGAACTGATCTACGCAGCAGCAGCGATCCCGCCGGGAACAGAGAACGTGGACGGCGGAGCAGTCGCGAACGTTGTCAGAGGCGCAGGTTTCGAAGTCAGCAATGTACTCGATGAACCAACCGCAGCCAACCAGGTACTGAAACTGGAGAACGGCGCGGTGGTAGACATCGGAGGCGGTACGACAGGTATTTCGATCTTCAAGGATGGCGAAGTCGTCTACATTGCCGATGAACCGACCGGAGGAACCCATTTCTCACTTGTACTGGCCGGCGCGTACAAGATGCCGTACGAAGAAGCAGAACTCTACAAGCGCGACGAGAAGAATCACAGAGAGATCTTCCCGGTCATGGGCCCGGTCATCGACAAATGCGCGACGATCATAAAGCGGCAGATCGAGGGACACGATGTGGATTCCATCTGCCTGGTAGGAGGCACAGCCTGCCTGACCGGTATCGAGAAAGCGCTTGAGAAGAGACTGGGGATCCCGGTGTACAAGCCTAAAAATCCGATGTTCGTAACACCGCTGGGAATCGCGCTCAGCTGCAAACAGGAAGAAATGTATTAACAGTAAGTAGTTAAGGAAGTTGTTATAGTCAAGAGGAGAAAGGAGCGCCATGGATTTCAGGATCATAAAGACGCCATCAAAAGGAACGATCGATATCCTGATGCATCGCAAAGGCTCCCCAAAGGATCAGAGACCCGAAAACATTGATGCAGTAGGGCTCGTCCAGGGGAAGCTGATCGAGATGGTCGTGGCGTCCGATATCGCCGAAAAGACAGTCGGCGTTACTGTAGAAGATATTCGCGGAAGCTGTCCGCAGAATATGATAATGTTAGCTATATTTGGAGATACCGCGTCCGTCGAGGCAGCCATCAAGGCAATCAAGGATGACGCGGAAGAAAGACGAAAGAAGGGTGAATAAAAGAAATGCTTACAGCGAAAGTAGTAGACAACATTTGGTCGACAAGAAAGACTGATCTGCTGAATGGTTACAAGCTGATGCTCGTCGAGGTGATCGGCGGCAGAGACG
The DNA here is from genome assembly GCA_045114655.1 of Candidatus Allocopromorpha sp. GTDB lineage: Bacteria > Bacillota > Clostridia > Peptostreptococcales > Anaerovoracaceae > Lentihominibacter. The sequence continues at coordinate 34,952 of JBGUKV010000220.1, forward strand.
ACGGCCAGCGTGTAGTAGCAATCGATACAGTCGGCGCAGGTGTTGGCGAACGCGTTTTGGTCGCTCTTGGTTCGTCAGCTAGAAGAATGGCCGGTGATGACGCGATCCCGACAGATGCCGCGGTCGTGGGAATCATCGACGAAGATTGCGAGTTTTAATCAAGTAGGAGAGGAAAAGATGAGTTTGCTTGATCAGGTAAGGGACGCAGGGATCATAGGAGCCGGCGGCGCCGGATTCCCGACCCACGTCAAACTGAATGCAGAGGCGGAATACATTCTTCTCAATGGTGCGGAATGTGAACCGCTGCTCAGGGTCGACCAGCAGATCATGGCCATGTACCCTGAGGAAATCATCCGCGGCTTCGAAATGGCAGGCCGTCAGGTCAACGCGAAGAAGGCAATCATAGGAATCAAAGGCAAGCACGGAGATGTCATTCAGATTCTGGAAGATACCATCGCACGGCTCGGCATGGGAGACTATGTGTCAGTCGGCATTCTGCCGGACATCTATCCGGCCGGAGACGAACAGGTTCTCGTCTATGAGCTGACCGGCAGGACCGTTCCGGAAACAGGTATTCCGATCATGTGCGGATGCGTCGTGCTGAATGCTGAGACAGCCATGAATGTCTATCTCGCTTCCCAGGGACAGCCGGTCACGGAAACATGGGTGACCCTGGCAGGAGATATTCCTGAGAGGAAGACCTTCAAGGTACCGGTAGGAACGCCGGTCATGGATGTTCTGAAGCAGTCAGGCATCGAGGATTTCTCACAGTATGAGATCATCGATGGCGGTCCGATGATGGGCCCGCTGCTCGAAGACAGGAATGGTTCCGTTGTCAAGAAGAACAAGGGATACGTCATCCTGAAGAAGAATCATCCGCTGATCCGCAAGAAATCATGCACGCTGGATCAGGCCCGCAAAGTCAACCGGGCAACATGTGAACAGTGCCGCATGTGTACGGATCTTTGTCCGAGATTCCTGATCGGACACGATATGGAGCCGCACAAGACGATGCGTATCACGAACTACGGACTGGATGACGTGCAGGGCAAGACAATGGCGCAGCTTTGCTGCCAGTGCAACCTTTGCGAATACTTCTCCTGTCCGGCCAATCTGCATCCGCGTCTGAACAATCTGAGACTGCGTAATGAAATGATGGCAGAGAAGATCAAATATGAGGCGGATAAAGAGAAACAGTACAAGGCACGTATCTCAAGACCTTTCAGACTGGTGCCAAGCAAGCGGCTGATCGCAAGGCTCGGACTGAAAGCATTCGATAAACCTGCTCCTGTCACGACACAGGGCGTAACACCTGCAGAGGTGAAGATCCCGCTGAGCCAGCACGTCGGCGCGCCATGCACCCCGATCGTCAGCGTCGGCGAGACCGTCAGCGTCGGTCAGATGATAGGACAGATTCCGGAGAAGGCATTGGGCGCACCGATCCACGCCAGCATACCGGGACAGGTTACAGAAGTTACAGATAAGTATATTGCCATAAGGAGGGTATAAAATGCAAAGAGCGATAGGAATGGTCGAATTCACCAGTATTGCCCGGGGCATCTATGTAGCGGACCAGATGGTTAAGGTTTCGGAAGTTGAAATCGTATCCTCTACCACTTCCTGCCCAGGCAAATACATTACGATCGTGACCGGAGACGTGGCCGCGGTCCAGACATCTGTAAGGCTCGGTGAAGAGCTTGCTGAGGAATACTATGTAGATTCCATAGTAATCCCGAACGTCAGCGATTCTGTATTCCCGGCGATCACATGCGCGACCATGCCGGATCATATGGAAGCAGTAGGAATCATGGAATCCTTCTCACTGGCATCCATGATCATCGCTGCCGATGAATGCCTCAAGGCAGGTGAGGTCGAAGCAATCGAGCTCCGCCTGGGCAACGGAATCGGCGGCAAGGCGTACTTCACATTCACCGGTGAGGTAGCCGCAGTGCAGTCAGGCGCAGACGCCGGCGTGGCGATTGCAAAGGAAAAAGGACTGCTTGTCAATGTTGAGGTGATTCCATCACCTTCAGATAGATTGATTGAGTCATTACTGTAAGCTAAGAAATCAAAAGTTTGGTTGATGAAAGGATGTGAAAACCGATGAAAACCTTACTCACAGAGAAGAGCATCAGGGATCTCATCGCACAGGGCGCAACATCGGTATGTATCGATGAAAATACCATCGTTACGCCGGCGGCCAAAGACGCTATCAAGTACAACGGTCTGGAAGTAACAGACTGTACTGCAGCGCCGGCTCCGGTAACGACGTATTCAGCTTACATACCTACACAGCCTGCTGCACCGGCAGCCGCACCGGCAGGAGGCGAGGCACTGAGCACTGAGATGATCTACAATGCTCTGAAGAAGATGACGGAACAGGGACTTCTGAATGGTTGTTTCGAGGCTCCGGCATCCGCAGAAGCAGCCCCGTATACGGCTGAAAACGCAAATGGTTTCAAGCTCGTTCGCGGAGGCGGAATCAAGATGGAAGTTCTGGAACTGGAAAACCCAGCTGACAACGGCAAGGTACAGTATCAGGAACTGATTGGCGCAGATGTAGACAGCGCTATGAACGCCGGATTTATGACAGTAGACCAGTGCACATTCAACTGGGATGTGGAACCACAGGAAATCTACTATGTCGTAGAAGGCAACATGACCGTCACAGTAGACGGCGTACCACACACAGCATATCCTGGAGACTGCCTGTTCATCCAGAAGGGCTCCAAGGTTGTATTCAGCAGCGGAAATACAAAAGCTAAAGTATTTTACTGCACGTATTGATCGTTACTAAACTACTAAAACAAACGTAATTCTATTGAAAAGGAGAATTCAAAATGAAAGCACTTGGATTTATTGAAACTAGAGGTCTCGTACCTGCAATCGAAAGCGCCGACGCTATGCTGAAGGCAGCTGAGGTTACTCTCGTAGAGAGAACATTCGTTAAAGGCGGTCTGGTAACGATCACCATCGCAGGTGACGTTGCAGCTTGCAAGGCATCCGTTGATGCAGCAGCAGCAGCCGTTATGAGAATGGGCGGAGAAATCGTCTCCACACATGTTATTCCTCGTCCTCATGAAACTCTGGATGGTCTCATCGTCAAGCACATCAAAGATGACGATGAAGAGGAGGATGATTAGGCGACTCGCCTGATCCGGAACCCACACCAACTGAACCAGCGGTGAAGACACCGGAGAAGGCACCTGAGAAGGCACCCGAAAAGGAACCTGAGAAGGCCCCTGAAAAGGCTCCTGAGAAGGAACCCGAGAAGGCGCCCGCAAAGGCACCCGAGAAGGCACCTGAACCGCCGAAGCAGAAAGCAGCCGATGAGCTGCCCGAACCACCAAAAGACCGCAAGGCACTGGAAGCGATCGTAAAGAAATACGGCGTTGACACTGCGCTGGAAGTGCTGCAGAAAGTCAGAGTCGTTGACCTTAGATCACTGGCCAGAGAATACAATGGTGAATTCGGAATCGCCGGCAGGGAAATCAGGAACGCCAACAAGAAGGTACTCATCGATGAGTTCAAAGCGTTCTTTACAAAAAAGTAAGAACGGTAAATCATTTCACTAGTTAGACTATCCAAGGGGGAATAGCATATGGACAACATGGATTATGATCTTCGTTCCGTACAGGAAGTCAGAGACATGGCGCGTCTGGGACAGATCGCAACCGAACAGATCGCCACATATTCTGAGGAACAGATTGATAAGATCCTGGTCAACATGGTCCGTGTCGCTGAAGAACACGCAGTAGAACTGGCTCAGATGGCAGTAGAAGAAACCGGCTTCGGTAAAGTAGCCGACAAGACCTACAAGAACCACCTGGCTTCTACAATACTCTATCAGTCGATCAAGAACATGAAGACATCCGGGATCATTGAAGAAAACCCGGCAACGGGAATCATCAAGATCGCTGAGCCTGTTGGTCTGGTCATGGGTATCGTACCATCCACCAACCCGACATCCACAGCAATCTTCAAGGCGATGATCGCAGTCAAAGCGAGAAACGCGATCATCTTCTCACCGCATCCGTCAGCTAAGAAGTGCACACTGAGAGCTGCACAGCTGATGGCGGAAGCTGCCGTACAGGCAGGAGCACCGGCAAACACGATCGCATGCTGCAGCATGCCGTCCATGCAGGCGACAGATGAACTGATGCATCACAAGAATGTCAAGGTCATCATCGCTACCGGCGGTCCGGGAATGGTCAAGGCAGCATACAGCGCCGGCAAACCGGCACTGGGCGTTGGTGCAGGAAACTCACCGGCGTACATCGAAAGAACAGCAAACGTACAGAAAGCTGTTACGAACATTATCACAAGCAAGAGCTTCGACTACGGCACGATCTGTGCATCAGAACAGTCAGTCGTATGTGAAGAATGCAATAAGGACGCGGTCATCGCTGAATTCAAGCGTCAGGGCGGCTACTTCATGTCAGAAGAAGAGACAGAGAAGGTCTGCAAGCTTCTGTTCAAGAACGGTGGTCACGCTATGAACGCCAAATTCGTAGGCCGCAGCCCACAGGTCATTGCAAACGCAGCAGGCATCAGCATTCCGGAAGGCACGAAAGTGCTCCTCGGACCGCAGGGCGGCGTAGGCGACGGATATCCGCTCTCCTATGAGAAGCTGACTAGTGTACTGGCATTCTATGTCGTCAAAGACTGGAGAGAAGCCTGTGATCTGTCAAAGGATCTGCTGCAGAACGGTATCGGACACACCATGAGCATCCACACAGAGGATAGAAACATGGTTCTCGAGTTCTCTGCAAAACCTGCATCCAGAATCGTCGTAAATACAGGAAGCACAATGGGCGGCGTTGGTGCCAGCACCGGTCTTGCTCCTTCATTCACACTCGGATGCGGTACATGGGGCGGCAGCTCAGTATCAGAGAACGTTACTCCGATGCACCTGGTCAACATCAAGAGAGTTGCTTACGGCATCAAGGACGTTACAACACTGATCCAGCAGGATCCGACATGGACCCACACTGCTGAACTGGAGAGAATCGGTGCATGCGCACCATCTGCACCGGTAGCAGCAGCTCCGGCTCCGGCTCCAACGCTGACACCTGTAACTCCTGCTCCGGCTCCTGTAGCAAACAATTCAGGATTTGTTTCCTACAGCCCAAGCTGCGGCGGATGCGGCACACCGTTCACGGTTAACGATGTACTGAGTGCTCCGTCACCGCAGGCGATTCAGAACGGGGGCGTTACCATGCAGGCTGCACCAGTCAACGTGCCGCCGGTTGGCCCGGATCTGACAAAGCCAATCGATACACAGCAGCTCAATGCAATGATCGAATCAATGACAAAGGCTTTGAGAGGAGAATAGTATGGCACAGGATTACGAAGCTTTATTGAAACAGATCTTAGAGGTGGCCTCCGCGTACAGCAACGGCGCAGCGCCTGCTGCAAGTGCTCCTGCACCTGCACCGGCAGCCTGCGGTTTGGAGCCGATTCCGGTGGGCATCTCCAACAGACATTTACATCTGTCACAGGCGGATATGGACGTTCTGTTCGGGCCGGGATATGAACTGACCAAGATCAAAGATCTGAAGCAGCCTGGCCAGTTCGCCAGCAAAGAGACGGTTACGATCGTCGGACCGAAGGGAGCACTGGAGAAGGTTCGTGTATTAGGACCGATCCGTAAGGCGACGCAGGTCGAGTTGCTTCTCGGCGACTCCTTCAAGCTGGGGATCAAACCTCCGACAAGAATGTCCGGAGATCTGGCAGGTTCTCCGGGAGCGACAATCGTCGGCCCGAAGGGAACTGTCGTACTGTCCGAGGGCGTCATCGTCGCCCAGAGACATATTCACATGACCGCAGCAGAAGCTGCAGCCTATGGCGTAGCCAATGGCCAGACCGTCTCGATCGAATTCGACGGACCGAGATGCGGCGTCTTGGGTAACGTCGCGATCAGAGCCGGCGAGGGTCACGCCCTGGAATGCCATGTGGATACAGAAGAAGCAAATGCATTAGCAATCACATCCGACACAACATTCAAGCTTATTAAGTAAATCAACACTTATATAGAATATTAAGAACAAAACAGTTTTCAGAAACAGGAGGAAACTTAAAATGGCAAAATATGATGCATTAGGAATGATCGAAACCAAAGGACTGATCGGATCCATCGAAGCAGCAGATGCTATGGTAAAGGCTGCTAACGTATACCTGATCGGTAAGAACTTTGTAGGCGGCGGACTCGTTACCGTTATGGTAAGAGGCGACGTAGGCGCTTGCAAGGCTTCCGTAGACGCCGGTGCAGCTGCAGCTCAGAGAGTCGGCGAACTGCTCCACGCTCACGTAATTCCAAGACCTCACATCGAGGTTGAGCAGATCCTTCCGGATCCAAAGAACCCGCAGCAGCCGGATCAGGGCTAAACAGCACTTATTTGACATTCAGATAGAATAAGGTGAAAACGGCGCAGGCAGATGACCTGCCTGCGCTGTTTTGTTATAGTCTGAAAGGATAATAGAGCAATGGGTAAAACTATATTAGTATTGACCGGCAGCCCGAGGGTCGGTGGAAACTCCGACCAGCTGGCAGATGCCTTTATTCGTGGTGTCGCCAGCGCAGGCAATCAGGTCCTGCGTTTTGATGCCGGCAGAAAGCAGATCGGCCCGTGTATCGGATGCCAGGCGTGCGCAGCGACAGGCGCCTGCGCCGCTCCTGATGATTTTGCAGAATTCTCAGGGTATCTGATGCAGGCAGACGCGATCGCGATCTTTACGCCGATTTACTGGTTTACCTGGCCGGCAGGGCTGAAGGCTGCCATCGACAAATGCTTCTCATTCTACTGCTCCGGCACGCAGACGCGCGTCAGGGAGAGCATCCTGGTCGTCTGCGGCGAAGCAAACGAAATGGAAGTGTTTGATCCTATGGTCAAAACCTACGAGAAGACAGCCGAACTGATGCACTGGGAGAACAAAGGCCACATCGTTGTGCCGAGTGTTTACGAAGCCGGTGCAGTTCAGAACACGCCTGCCATTCCGGGCATGGAAAAAATCGGCCGGTACTTTTAGGAGAGTTATAATGAGCACAATGGAATTAAGAAAGAACTTCTACTGGGCAGGGATCCTGGATCCTGACCTGGAAGTCTTTGATATCATTATGCACACTGACTTTGGTACGACCTATAATTCGTATCTTTTGAAGGGCAGCGAAAAAACTGCCCTTTTTGAAACAGCCAAAGAGAAGTGGGCAGATGAATATATCGCCCAGCTGAAGACGCTGATCAATATCGAAGACATCGATTACCTGATCGTCAACCACACCGAGCCGGACCACGCCGGTACGGCGGAGCGGATCATCGACCTGAATCCGGGAATCAAGCTGGTGGGAACACCGACTGCGCTGAGCTTCATGAAAGCGGTGAGCAACCGCGAGTTCAGTTCCATCCCGATCAACGACGGCGATGTCCTGCCTTTGGGAGATAAGACCCTGGAGTTCATGATCGTGCCGAACCTGCACTGGCCGGATACGATGTGGACCTACATCCGGGAGGACGGCATTCTGGTACCATGCGATTCCTTCGGTAACCACTACAGTCATCCGGGGATCCTCCAGTCCACCGTAACGGATCTGGACAACTCCATGCGGATGATGAAGTACTACTACGACAACATCATCGGACCGTTCAAGCCGTATGTCCTTGAAGCTCTCGAGAAGATCAAAGACAAGAGCATCACGATGATCTGTCCGGGACACGGCCCGGTTCTTGATCAGGACATCCCGCACTGGATCGAAGTCTACAGAGACTGGTCCACAGAGGTCAATCCGAACCAGCATCCGGTCGTCGTCATGCCGTACGTCGCGGCTTATGGCTACACGAAGACGCTGGCGGACGTGATCTCCGATGGTATCCGCAAAGCCTGTCCGGACGTTGAGATCAAAGCCTACGATATGGTCTTTGCAGATGCGGGAGAAGTCGTTGGCGAGATGTACTGGGCAGACGGTCTGCTCTTCGGAACGCCGACGGTCCTCGGCGAGGCCCTGAAGCCGATCTGGGATTTGACCACATCGATCTTTGCCGGCACCCACGGCGGCAAACCGGCGTCAGCGTTCGGCGCGTACGGTTGGTCCGGAGAGGGCGTACCGCACCTGATCGAACGTCTGCACCAGCTGAACATGGATGTCTACAAGGAAGGCTTCCGCGTCCAGTTCAAGCCGTCCCCGATCCAGATGCAGCAGGCATTTGACTTCGGTTACGGATTCGGCTTAAAAGCAAAGGCACACTGGGACGCGCAGAGATCCGGCAAGCCTGCAGCAGCTGCAGCAGGCGGCACGCAGGCATGGAAGTGCCTGGTCTGCGGAGAAGTCGTCACCGGCGATGTACCTCCATCAGCTTGCCCGATCTGCGGCGTAGGTCCGGAGCAGTTCGTACCGGTCAGTGTAGCAAGCACCGGATTCACCAGCACAGAACCGCTGAACGTAGTCATCGTAGGCGGCGGCGTAGCAGCCCTTACGGCGGCAGAAGCAGCCCGTGAGAGAAACAAGGCAGCTTCCATCGAGATCATCACAAACGAAGATCTGCCGTGCTACAACAGACCGATGCTGACCAAGAACATCCTGGCCAAACCGGACGTTCTGGGATTTATCACAAAGGCACCGGAGTGGTATGTGGACAACAATATCGCAGTCACATTCGGCACCGCAGTCACGGCAATCGACAATAACGCGAAGACCCTGACACTGTCCGACGGCAGCAGCAGAAGATTCGACCGTCTGGTCTATGCGACCGGCGCAGAGAGCTTCGTTCCGCCGATCCCAGGCGCAGATCAGCCATTCGTCAAGGTCATCCGCAAGGTGACGGATATCATCGATATCCAGAGCCTGCTTCCGCAGGTTCATGACATCGTCATGATCGGCGGCGGCGTACTGGGACTGGAAGCAGCTTCCGAGTTCGTCAAGACCGGACGCAAAGTCACCGTCGTCGAAATGGCTCCGACTCTGATGGGACGGCAGCTTGATCAGACCGGTTCACAGGTTCTGAAGGCAGCGGCCGAGGCCAAGGGCGTTCGCGTCATCACCGGCGCGAAGATCAACGCCATCGAAGCCGACGGCGTGCAGCTGGAAGCAGAGAAACTGCCGGCTCAGCTGGTGGTCCTGTCCACAGGCACGAAGGCCAATGTACAGGTGCTGCAGAACGCAGGCGCCTCCGCAGAGCGTTTCATCAATGTCAATGACAAGATGGAGACCTCACTGCCAGGTATCTACGCGGCAGGAGACGTGGCAGCCTGCAACGGCGTATCCATCGGCATCTGGAATCAGGCCGTCGAGATGGGCCGTGTAGCCGGCGCTAATGCAGTCGGTGACGACCTCGTTTACGAAGGCATCACACCTGCCGTCAGCTTCACAGGATTCGGCATCGACCTCTTCGCCATGGGAGATACCGGCAAGAAAGAGGGCGAATTCTACAAGACCCTCGAAGTGGACGACCCGAGAACGCTGACCTACATCAAACTGTACTTCCTGCACGACGTATTCGCAGGAGCAGTCGTATTCGGCGAGACCCACCTCAGCGCCAAGATCATGGAAGCCTACCAGAGCAAGGCAGATTGTGACACCACACTCGCCATGCTCCACGGGTGGAAGTAGCATGATGATATTATGAGGACTGCAGCGCCAGCCGGCGCCGCAGTCCTTTTTTCGTGCATGCTGATGTAATTTCGGTGTAACTTCAGCCTGTTTTTCATCAAATTCTCACCCGGATTGCTGAAAACGCGCTTTACAGAGATGGATATTTCCAGCATCTTGAAAATATTGGAAATTAAGTGCAAATATCTTCTAACATCTGTAAAAATATGGGAGATACAACGCGTCAGGAGCTACAAATGGAGACTGCTTGATGAAAAACCGCCTCGGAACACACGAAAATTACACCGGAACTCTTAGTGAAGCCACTTGGTAGAGCCAGTTGGAAGGGGCATTTGGGTGGGGTCGCCAGAACAAGCCACTTGCTGGACCCGTCGATTGTCTGACGGCCAGCTTAGTCAGCCTCGCGAGCGAGCTTTTGCTCTTCGAGGGTGCGGTTGAGGACGCCGCCGCCGAAGAGGATCATGACGACAAACCGGAGCCACAGGAGCAGCAGGAACAGGGATGCCAGGGATCCGTACAGGCTGGACGCGTGGTAGAACCGCGGGATGAAGAAGGAGAACAGTTCCGTGAAGGCCAGCCAGCATACGCCGGTCAGGATCGCGCCCGGGAGCTGGCTTTTGAGTGTCCGGCGCTTATCAGGCAGATGGGCGAAGATCTCCAGGATCACCAGAAGTGCGAATGCGATGACCACCAGCGCAGTGACATTGAAGATGGAATCAACATACGGCATGAGGCTGTTCAGACCTTCGATGTTCAGTTTCTCGATGGAGGAGCAGATGAGACCCGCAATCGAGTCGCCCAGCATCTCGAACACCAGCAGGGCAGGGATCAATATGATTATCATCAGCGTAAAGAGCAACCGTTTCAAGGTGGCCTTTGCGAAGACCATGCCCTTCGCTATGAGACCGGCGGCCTTTTCTTTCTTGGCAGCCTTGTCCGCTGCATCTACGTCCTCAGACGGATCTTCGTCCGGGTCTTCGTCCAGCTCCGCATCGGGCGCGGGTGTCATGACCGGGTCTTCGTCCAGTTGGTTCAGACCCTTTTGGACTGCAGAGACACCTTTGCTTGCCGACCATAAGGTGGTTACGGCCGCAGCAGAAGCCAGCAGTCCGCCGGACTGCGATTTGAGATTCGTCATCATGGACTCTACGAACTCACGGATGGGTCCCAGATCCGGCAGGATCTGAAAGAAGATGTCTGCCACATCTTTTGTCGAATAACCCGGGAGCAGGTTCACGATTGAAATGATCAGGATGATACATGGGAATATAGCTGTAACGATGAACAGCGTCGCGTAACCGGAGTACACGGACATTTTATTTGCCTGAAATATCGCAAAACCCCTAAGGGCCAGGTCTTTTAACCATGAGAGCAGAGCCTTCACTCGATCCATATCGGAACCACCTTACAAGTATGATATCTAGCTATACAGTATGCTATCTCGCAATATTGCCTTTGCAACCATTATACGTGAAAAAATACGTGAAAACACGCTTTTGTTCAAAAAATAGATCGCTGCACGGGATTCGTGCAGCGACTGTTTCTATTCGATTGTTACAGAGTCTTACTTGAGGTATCTGATCTTGTAGCTTCCGTTTGTCTTGGCGGATTTGCTCAGCTTCAGATAGTAGGTGCCTTTTTTGGCTTTGCCGTAGGACGTGCTGTAAGTGAGCTTCAAGGTGTTGGTAGTGCCGTTAACCAACGACGTGGAGGCAACTTTCTTCTTGCCGTAGTATACCGTGGCTTTCATCTTGCCGGACTTGACGTTGGCCATATTGATCCGGATCTGCGTAGCCTGTTTCTTAGGCACTTTGAACTTGTACCACTGGTTTCCTTTCTTGCCGTTTGCCGGTATTGCAGTGGAGATGAACTTGGCCTTGCGCTTCAGAGTCTTTGCCTTTTTCTTGGTGGTATTCTTACGGAGCGCTGAGCCGTAGACCTTGTACTTGATTCCATAAGACTCTATGCCTGCTAAACCATTTGCTTTCAGATAATAGGTCACGCCTTTCTTTACTCCAAAAGCAATATAGCTTGTCTTTGAACTTGAGTAGTACCATAACTTGTCAGATACTGCCTTCTTACTAGCGTTCAGAAGTGTGACATAGCCTCCCGAAGTGCTATAACCATACTCTTTAGCGGTCACACGGATATATCCGGTTTTGGCCGGCTTGATCCGGAAGAGCGCTGCAGAATCAACGTAATTCCCCTTGTATCCTGATGTCAGCATCATCAGACCAGCAGGGAGTGTCCGTGTTGCATAGGAGTACACATAAGGCTGTACTTTGACGGCGCCTCCATAATAAGACCGAACACCGATATAGTATGTACCGGCTGTTACATCTATACCCCCGATGCCTTTGTCGGTTTTCCCGGGAGATACACTCCATAACGGGTCGGAAGAGGTGAAGGCATTTGTGGCTCCAAGCGAGATGAAAACGCTTCCTGTATTGGCACTATCTGCAGTAGCTGCAATATACAACTTCCCACTGGTGTTTACCGTGATTGGCCGGATTAAGTATGTACTGTCTGAGGGACAATTCATAATCTCGGCCGGATCGAGCTTTGTCGTATTATATGTCAGCGTCGTAGCTTTGATCTTATTGTCGACAATGGTCATTGTCTGGACATCTCCTGGTTCTTCAAGAGCTCCCGCGTTAGGCGCTTTTACCGTGCTTTCTACAGCAATGGGGGGTTCAGCCTCTTGCGTTGCATCTACGGCACCTGCAGCATCGACGGGACCTTCAACCTCCTCGCCGTCCGCAGGCTCCACACCTTCAGGTGCGACTTCCGGCTCGGGAGCGCCTTCAAGATCGACTGCCTGATCAGGGGCTGGTTCTGTTACTTCGAGTCCTTCCTGTACATCGCCCGGCGCATCTGATGCCCCGGCGAAGACGTACGTACCGCTGACTGCCAGGGTGAGCATCAGCAGGAACGCAGTGATAAGTTGCATTCTTCGTTTCATGGGTCTTTTCCTCCTCAACAAAAGGTTTCCATATAAGTCTCCATATAAGGTTTCCTTATGAGGAAATTATACCTTATTATCCTATATGCTTTCAATACCTGTGACGGTCGATCATCCCGCAGTTTTCTCACTCTTCCATTTTTGATATAATGAATTATCATTACAGCATTCGACAGACAAAAGCTTCTATGTACAAAAGCTTCAAGGACATATAGCATGGGCGCATTGACAGGACTGAAAATACTGGATTTCTCAACACTACTTCCGGGACCATACGCGACGCTGGTCATGGCGGATATGGGCGCAGAGGTCGTCAGCATCGCCGCGCCTGGCCGCAAGGACATCCTGACGGAGTGGCCGCCGGAAATCGGAAATACCGGCGTGACGGCCGTTTCCGCGTGGATCCGCCGCAACAAGAAAACCATCGTGCTGGATCTGAAGACGGAGGCGGGCGTGGAAGCGGTCAAACGGCTCATCAGAGACGAGGGATACGATATCCTGCTGGAGCAGTTCCGGCCCGGCGTCATGGACAAACTGGGCCTGGGCTATGAGCAGCTTAAGAAGCTGAACCCGGGGCTGATCTACTGCTCCCTGACCGGGTACGGGCAGACGGGGCCCATGGCCATGCGTGCGGGGCACGACATCAACTATCTTTCGAGGTCCGGCAACATGTCCCACGCGGGACGTCGGGAGACAGGGCCGGTGCTGACAAATGTGCAGATCGCCGATGTGGCGGCCGGATCCATGAACAGCATCATCAGCATTCTGGCGGCGGTGCATTACCGGCATGAGACCGGGCGCGGCCAGTATATCGACGTGGCCATGATGGACGGCGTCGTACCGTTCAACGGCATGGACAGCGCAGCGTTTTTGGGTGGAGGCGTTATGCCGGGACGGGAGCAGCATCTCCTCAACGGCGGCACCGTGTATGACTTTTATGAGACGGCCGACGGCCGCTACATGAGCGTTGGATCACTGGAACCAAAGTTCTTCGCAGCCTTATGCAAAGGCCTCCAGCTGGAAGGGGAACCGGGCGTCGATCTGAAGCTGGATTCGGCCGAAACGAAGGAGCTGGTCCGCGCGGCCTTCAAGTCCCGGACCATGGAGGAGTGGTGCGCCGTCTTCGCAGACCTGGACGCCTGCGTCGAGCCTGTGCTGACTTTGGAAGAGGCGCGGCAGGATGCGCAGGTGCAGGAGCGGAATATGATGCCGGAGGTGCCGCTGCCGGCAGAAATCGCCGCAACC
>JBGUKV010000221.1:0-2234 GCA_045114655.1 Candidatus Allocopromorpha sp.
TGATTCTGGATATTAAATATAGATTTGATTTCTCTTATAGTTTGAGCAACCCCATATACATAATTAAAGTAAGCGGTAAACCGCAGGTACCTTCGTTCGACGGTTAAGAAAAGATAGAATTGGTTAAAAATGGGCGCACCCATTTTTAACCAATTTTTAATCAGGAGGCAAAAAGTGAACGAGATCGCAAAACAAATGAAACTGCGGCAGTGGGCATCAGACCTTGAAGACTGGAGACAGAGCGGACTGACTCAAACAGCTTGGATCAAGATCCGGGGCATCAGCCGCGACACGTGGAAATACCGCAAGCGCCAGGTTGAGAAACATATGGAATTACTTATGCGAGAGGATCTGGTGCCTTATGAGCAGACGGCTACAAGATTGCCGGAGCCTCAGCAGATCGTCCCGTTAGCCTGCAGTCCAGATGCTGACGGCTCGATCGAGATCGATCTGCCCGGAGGCAGGATCAGAATGACCGGCAATGTATCTTCGGAATTACTGCAGGCAGCGATCCGGGAGGTGAAGAATGCTTAGAGATCTGGATACGAGCAAGTTCAAAGCGGTGTACATCGTCACAGGCTACACTGATCTCAGAAATGGCATCGATGGTCTCGCCGGGATCATCCAGCATCAGTATTATCTCGATCCTTTTGATGCGAATACGCTTTTCCTGTTCTGCGGCAGACGAGCAGACCGGATCAAAGGACTCCTGTGGGAAGGTGACGGATTTCTGCTGCTGTACAAACGACTCGAGGATGGCCGCTTCCAGTGGCCGAGGAATGCGACTGAGGTCATCAACATGTCACCTCAGCAATACAAGTGGCTGATGGAAGGTCTGTCTATCCATCAGAAGCGTTACGTAAAAGAGGTATATGCAAAGCAGATAGTCTGATGCAGCTGAAAGACTTGCAAGCACTAAAAGAACTGGAGTTTTTTTGCTTCAGCTCTTTTTTTGTTCTCCGAATGATGCTACAATTTTTGTATGAAGACAGAGCAGTTCACCAGAGAACAACTCAATAACATGGACAAGGAACAGCTTGTGGAAGCAGTCCTTGCTGCACAGCTGAAAAACGATCTTCTGACCGGAGAACTCAATCACACAAAAGCGATGCTTTTCGGACGCAGGAGTGAGAAGGTCTCGACTGAATCCGAGAACGAACAGCTGATGTTCGAGTTCAACGAAGCTGAACGCTATGCATCTGAGCCTGAAGCAGAGGAAGTAAAGGAAGTCACGATCGGCGGGCATACCCGCCGGATCAAGGTCAAGGGCAAGAAAGATCTCGACCTGTCTAAGCTTCCGAAGCGCGTTGAGCCGCCATGCACGATCAGCGATGACAAACTGAAAGAGCTTTTTCCGGAAGGCTGGAAGGAGCTGCCGGATGAGATTCACAAGCATGTCGAGTACGAACCTGCGAAATACATATATGTGGAGCAGGCTGTCAAAGTGTATGCCAGTAAGAGAGGCGACAAGATCGTGAAAGCAGATCACCCGGCAGACCTTCTGCCGGTGAGCATCGCCACTCCGTCACTCGTCGCCGGCATAATGAATGCCAAGTATGTGAACGCGGCACCTCTTTACAGGCTCGAGCAGGAGTTCGAAAGGAACGAGGTCCCTATCTCACGGCAGACTATGTCTAGCTGGATAATGAAATGTGCAGAGCGATATCTGTCTCTGCTGTATGACCGGCTGATCATATCTCTGCTCACCGGAATAGTGATCCATGCAGATGAGACTCCTGTGCTTGTTACGAAAGACGGACGAAAGGCCGGGACCAAGAGCTACATGTGGGTATACCGCAGCAGCGCCTTCGATGAAAAAGCGGTAGTCATCTACGAATACCAGAAGACCAGGAAGAAGGATCATCCGAAAGAATTCCTGGAAGACTTCGAAGGAACGATCGTCACTGATGGCTACCAGAGCTACCACGGACTCGCCAAAGAAAGCGAAGGCAGGATAAAGGTCGCAGGCTGCTGGATCCATACACTCAGGAAATACAAAGATGCCATCAAGTCGATGGATAAGTCGGGGCTGGACACGGCAGCCGGGACGCTTGCAGCCAAAGCCATCGAGATGATCCAGACTATGATGCATAAAGACAACCAGTTGGAAGGCCTGAGTCCGGAAGAGCGATATGAACAGCGAAAAGAGAAGATCGCCCCTCTTGTGGACGAATACTTTGAGTGGGTCAAGGAAAACCGGCCGAAGGTGACCCGGCAGTCCAAGACCGGCAAGG
>JBGUKV010000222.1:0-21845 GCA_045114655.1 Candidatus Allocopromorpha sp.
CCATCCGAAGTTCGGTGAGGGAACGGTCCTCGATGTAAGCGGGAATATCATACGGATCGAATTCGCGGACCAGACCAGGAAACTGGCTCTGGGCATCGCGCCGTTAAAGAAACTGTGAGAACGATATGAAAGAACGAATCGAAGAATTAGTCAGAATACTGAACGAGGCGTCAAAGGCTTACTACCAGCAGGATACGGAGATCATGTCCAATCAGGAGTATGACGCTTTGTATGATGAACTCGTTGCACTTGAGAAAGAGACGGGCATCGTCATGGCAAACAGCCCGACCATCAATGTCGGCTATGAGGTGGTAAGCAGTCTTCCGAAGGAGCCGCATCCGTCTCCCATGCTGTCGCTGGACAAGACCAAGGAGGTCAGCGAGCTTCAGCGGTGGCTTGGCGACAAGGAAGGCCTGCTTTCCTGGAAACTGGACGGCCTGACTGTCGTTCTGACTTATGAAAACGGCAAACTATCGAAAGCTGTGACCAGAGGCGACGGCGTCATAGGTGAAGTCATCACAGCCAACGCCAGGACATTCGAGAACATCCCGGTCTCCATTCCGGAGAAGGGACAGGTCGTGGTAAGAGGGGAGGCCGTCATCAGCTACAGCGACTTCGAAGCAATCAATACAGACGGCGTCTACAAGAATCCGCGGAATCTTTGCAGCGGATCTGTGCGACAGCTCAACAGCAAAATCACAGCGGAGCGGCATGTCCGGTTTTTCGCCTTTTCCCTCGCGGCGGGCGGGGAAGATTTTGCGTTTCGCCATCAACAGATCGAGTGGATGAACAAACAAGGGTTTGAGACAGTCCGCAATGTGCCGGTCACGGCGGAGACTGTCGAGGATGCAGTGAAAGACTACGAGCAGGCGATCCCCGGTTTCGATATCCCGTCGGACGGGTTGGTTCTGGTGTATGACGATATCGCCTTCGGAAGATCGCTGGGTACGACAGCGAAGTTTCCGCGGGACGCGATCGCTTTCAAGTGGCAGGACGAGATCAGTGATACAAGGCTTCTTGATGTCATATGGAACGCGTCCAGAACGGGGCTGATCAATCCGATTGCCGTGTTCGAACCTGTAGAGCTGGAGGGCACGACTGTCAGCCGCGCCTCTGTGCACAACCTGAGCATCGTCAGGGAACTGGAACTGGGCTTCGGCGACACCATCAGCGTATACAAGGCCAATATGATCATCCCGCAGATTGCAGGCAACAAGTCCAAGGGCGCGGAGCTGACCGCTGACGGCGCCCCGCGCAGGCTGATCGGACCGCCTGA
This sequence comes from Candidatus Allocopromorpha sp., assembly GCA_045114655.1. Taxonomy (GTDB): domain Bacteria; phylum Bacillota; class Clostridia; order Peptostreptococcales; family Anaerovoracaceae; genus Lentihominibacter. The sequence continues at coordinate 1,277 of JBGUKV010000222.1, forward strand.
GAAATGCCCCGTCTGCGGACATGACACCGTGGTTAAAAGTGAAAACGGCATCGAGACAGTCCACTGCGTCAACGAGGATTGTCCGGCTAAAAAAATCAAATCGTTCACACACTTCGTGGGGCGCAACGCCATGAACATAGAAGGCTTGTCGGAAGCGACGCTGGAGAAGTTTGTGGATGAGGCGCTGATCAGAACTCCCGCGGATCTCTTCCGGATGGAAGGCTGCAGGGAGCGCATCGTTTCCATGGACGGTTTTGGTGAAAAGTCATTTGAGAACCTGCTTGCCGCCGCCGAAAAGGCGTCCCATACAACGCCGGACCGGCTGCTGTACGCGCTGGGGATCCCGAATATCGGCGTCGCCAACGCGCGTATGATCTGCCGTGCCTGTAAGAATAAATGGGACGACATAGCGGGGCTGACGGAGGAAGAACTTGTCGGCATCGAAGGCATCGGCGACATTATGGCAAAAGCTTATGTAGATTTCTTTAATAACGAGGACAACAAAAGGCTTGTTGAGGATCTGCTCGGTGTTCTGACCATCGACGAGAGCTTTGAAGAGACCGGAGACGTTCTGGCGGGGAAGACCTTCGTTATTACCGGAAGCCTTTCGCATTTCGAAAACAGGGACGCCGCGAAAGCGAAAATCGAGGAACTCGGCGGGAAGACGGCCGGCTCTGTCAGCAAGAAGACAGACTACCTGATCAATAATGACATTGCATCCGCCTCCTCTAAGAACAAGAAGGCGAAGGAACTGGGCATCCCGATCATTACTGAAGAAGATTTTCTGGAGATGATAAAGTGAAATTAGAAACAGGCAAACTTGACAGCGATATGCTGCGGCAGATCGTGTTCGGTAAGATCACATACAGAAATGATGACGTCAAGGTCCGCCCCGGGATCGGGGAGGACTGCGCGCTGATCGATTTCGGGGACTATGACTGCGTCATGTCCACCGACCCGATTTCCTCCACTGTGAGCGACATCGGAAGACTGGCGATCCACATTACCTGCAACGATATTGCTTCCAACGGCATCCAGCCGCTGGGGATCATGCTCGCGTGCATGCTCCCGGAGGGAACAACGGACGCAGATGTCGAAGAGATCATGGAGCAGGCGGGAACGACTGCCGCTGAGGTGGGCGTCGAGATCATCGGAGGCCATACCGAGATCACACCGGCAGTCAGGCAGCCGGTGATCGTATCCACAGCGATCGGCAAAGCGCCTGCCGGGACGTCGCAGGACGGCAATGACATGAAGCCCGGAGACTTCATCATGATGACCAAGGCGGTCGGACTTGAAGGAACAGGCATCATAGCCTGCGACCACGAGGAGGAGCTCACGACAGCATGCGGACCCGGAGGCGAAAGACTTGTAAGCGATGAAGAAATCGCAAAGGCAAAATCGTTTCTGGATCTGGTGAGCGTCGTGCCGGAAGGCGTCGCTGCCGGAAAAGTGGGAACACACGGGATGCACGACATCACAGAAGGTGGTATACTTGGAGCAGTATGGGAGATGTGCCAGATCTCACACACAGGCGCCGAGGTCTGGGAGGATTCGATCCCGATGCATCCTGAGACGGAGAAAATCTGCCGGCTTTTCGATGTGGATCCGCTCAGGCTCATTTCCAGCGGCTCCATGATCATCATTGTGCCAAAGGAAAAACGCGCCGAGATGGAAGAAGCAATGAAAGCCGCCGGCGTTGAAGCGTCCGTGATCGGAATCATCAAAGAGGAGTCTGACGGCATCTGCATGGCGCGGCACACATTGACCTGCGGCTCCGGCTGCATGGGAAGGATCAAAGTGAAGATCGATCCACCATACGCAGACGAGATATATAAAACATACAAGTAGCAAAGGAGAAAAAGATGGAAACATATCTTCTGTTTCTGGCGCTTTTGCCGGGAATCCTGATCATTATCTACATCTTCAGAAAAGACAAGGTGGAGCATGAACCTGTCGGCCTTATCGTTAAACTCGTGATCTTCGGGGCGATTTCCTGTATCCCTGCCGTGTTCGCGGAAACATACATGGGCGCTCTCGCGCCGGGGCTGCAGGAGAGCAGTGTCGCCGGCGCGATATACAACGCGTTTCTGGTTGCGGCCCTGTGCGAGGAGGTCTGTAAGTATCTGCTGCTGCGGATCGGATCCTGGAGGAACAGGAATTTTGACTACCGGTTTGACGGCATCGTGTACGGCGTTGCGGTCGCGGCAGGTTTTGCGATTCTTGAGAACATACTGTACGTAATGGATGGCGGTCTGTATACAGCCCTGATGCGCGGCGTTCTGGCGGTGCCTCTGCACTGCTTCTGCGGTGTGTTCATGGGAATCTATTACGGCGCTGCCAAGAGATATTCCATCGAGGGACAGCACGGCAAAGCAACGACAGAAACATTCAAAGCGCTGTTCATACCGTTTCTCATTCACGGGATCTACGACACGCTGGCCTTCCTGGGCGAGTACGGAACGACCTTCGCGCTTCTGGCGTTCGTTCTGTTCATGTACATCGTCGCTGTGAAGAAGGTAAACCTGTACTCGGCAGAAGACTGGCACGCCGGCTTCTACACACAGCCGCTTTCAGGCAACCGCAATTAAGATTTAATCTGATCGGTCACTATTGACGGTCAAACACAAAGATACTATAATCAGACATGGTCAAATTGCCCTTTGATGGTTCCGTTAGGCATGGATTGGGTCCTGCGCAATAGGACGCCGTGAACCTTGTCAGGTCCGGAAGGAAGCAGCAATAAGCGGAATGTCTTATGTGCCGCAGATCAGCCTTCTCCAACGCCTGCGGGACCATCAAGGGGCAATTTGAAATATTACGGGAGAATAGCTTTCATGTACAGAGCGCTTTACAGACAGTATCGCCCGGAGGTCTTCGATGAAGTACTCGGGCAGGATCATATTGTACGCATACTGCAGAACCAGATCGCAACAGGCAGTACAAGCCATGCGTACCTGTTCTGCGGAACAAGAGGCACAGGCAAAACCACTACAGCCAGGCTTCTCGCCAAGGGGCTGAACTGTCTTTCCGAAGGCCGGCGCCCCTGCGGTCAGTGCCCTAACTGTCAGGCAATCAAAGAGGGCAGTTTCCTCGATGTGATTGAAATCGACGCGGCATCAAACCGCGGAGTCGACGATGTCAGGGAACTCAGGGAAAGCGTGAAGTATCCCCCCGCGTCAGGACGCATGAAGGTGTACATCATCGATGAGGTGCACATGCTGACAACGGAAGCGTTCAACGCGCTTCTGAAGACGCTGGAGGAGCCGCCGGAATATGTCACGTTCATTCTGGCGACAACGGAAGTCCATAAGCTTCCGGCAACTGTTCTGTCCAGATGCATGCGCCTCGATTTCAAGCGGGTCCCCGAAACGGTTCTGATCAGGGGAATGTCCGACATCTGCGCATCGATCGGCATCAACGTCACAGAAGACGCTCTGCGGATCATTGCCGCCAACGCGGACGGATCGGTCAGAGACGGTCTGAGCATATTGGACCAGTGCATCGCGGGCCGGGAGGAGCAGGTCACGGCGAACGATGTTCTGGAATTTCTCGGCGCCTCCGGCGCGGAGGATTTCCTGGAACTGACGGATATGGTCCGCAAGAAGAGGACCGAAGAAGCGATCATTTTCCTGAGTAGACTCCTGGAGGACGGAAAGGATGTGCGTCAGTTCATGCGCGACTGGACAGGCCACTACAGGAACCTGCTTCTTGTCAAATACATGCGAAATCCGGAGACCATTCTGGGCATGTCCGCCGAAAACATCGAGCGTCTCCGACGCCAGGCGTCCGTACTAGAACCGGAAGACATCAACCGGGGCATCATGGAATTGTCCTCCATGTCCAATGAGGCTAGATGGTCCACCCAGCCCCGCATTCTTCTGGAACTGGCTATCGTCCGGCTCTGCATGGGCGCCGGCCAGATCCGCGAACTTGCAGAGGTCAAGTTTGCCGACGCGCCTGCAGCACCGGCAGCTGCGCCTGCCGCGCGGCCTGCGGCGCCGGCTGCTGCATCGGCTCAGGTCGAAGCAGTTCCATCCGCGCCTGCGCCGGCCGCATCCGCGCCTGCCGCACCGGAACCTGCGGTACCGATTCCGACCGAGGCAGAACCAGTACAGACCGTACCGGCATCGGCCCCGGACGCTCAAGGCAGTTTCGACTGCGAGGACATCTGGAACAAGGTCTTTGAGGACGGTGAAGAAGAGAAGGGGAGCATCTACATTATTCGAAACAGCGCGCAGCTCACATCCATCGGGGAAAAGGACTTCACGGTTACTGTCAATAACGAGTTCATCGGAAATCTCGCGGAAAAAAACAGGAAGCTGCTGGAGCATCTGGTGGAAAAGCACACAGGTAAATACAGAACCATGCGGATCGTTCTCGCGGAAAGCGCCCGGGAAGAGAAGCCGGCAGAGGAAATCGCGGCTGCCGCATCGGATCTCTTAGGAATAAAAGTTGAAGTCAAATAAAAACAGGAGGAACTATGGGTAAAGGAATGAAGGCCGGAAAGCGGCCAAAACAGCCGAAGATGGGCAATGCACAGCAGATGGCCCAGATGCAGGCGATGCAGAGAGAGATGGACAAGGTCCAGGAAGAAATCGAGCAGATGGAGACGACAGCCACGGCCGGCGGCGGCGCTGTGACGGTCACGGTAACAGGCAAGAAGGAGGTCAAGGACATCCAGATCCAGCCTGAGGTCTGCGACCCTGATGATGTGGAAATGCTGCAGGATCTGGTCATGGCCGCGGTCAACGAAGCGCTGCGCCAGATGGGAGAGATCGAGCAGAATGAAATGAGCAAGTTTACGTCCGGCCTTGGGATCCCGGGACTCTAAGATATGAAATATTATGCAAAGCCATTAAACAAACTGATCAATGAGCTTGCCCGGCTGCCGGGAATCGGCGAGCGGACCGCGCAAAGGCTGGCGCTGCATATATTGTCCCTAAACGACAAGGAGGCTTTTGCATTATCCGACGCGATCCGTGAAGCAAAGGAGACGATGAAGTACTGCAGTGTCTGCGGGAACCTGACCGATACAGATCCGTGCGCAATCTGCTCGGACACCAGCCGGGACAGCAGCACCATCTGCGTCGTGGAAAGTCCGAAGGATGTGCTGGCCATGGAAAAGATCCGGGAGTACAGGGGGTATTACCATGTGCTCCACGGCGTGATTTCTCCCATGGACCAGAAGGGACCGGAGGACATCAACCTCAAAAGCCTGATCACCCGGCTCCAGAATCCGGAAGTCAAGGAGCTGATCATCGCAACAAATCCGACGATCGAAGGGGAAGCGACGGCAGTGTACATCGCGCGCCTCATTAAGCCGAGCGGCATCAAGGTCTCACGGATCGCCCACGGCATACCGGTCGGAGGGGATCTGGAATATGCGGATGAAGTCACGCTTCTGAAGGCGATCGAAGGAAGGAGAGAACTCTGATGGGTGGTTTCATAGATACACTTGAGGAAATCGGCAGCAACCCGATGGTAATGAAGTGGGCAGGCGCAATCGTTCTGGCGCTTTTGGGGTTTGCCTTTATGCGCGTGCGCAGACATCCCATGAAGAGCGCTCTTGCTTTTGCGGGAGGCATTCTCGGCGTAATCGTTGTGCTCAGCGCAATCAAGTATTTCCTGTTCTGATGCAGGAATGTATTATTTTGCAATTGGCAAAATAATCATGAAAATACATTGTAAAACAACATGTTAATTTATTGACGTTGTTTGAGCAGACGCATATAATTAAGCGTGTGTTAATTATAACTGTATATTTATTCGCTATTATCTAAAAGAGCTTTTAGGAGGAATCTTATGGATGAAGAGAAAAAGGTAGTGGCTGCTACCGAAGAAGGCTCACAGGATCTAAAGCGAGGCATCGCTGAATGGCAGGTAGCATTTATCGGCCTGGGCGGCGTTATCGGATCCTGCTACTTCCTGGGCGTAGGCTGGGACATCGAAGTTATGGGTCCTGGTGTATTCTGGGCATTCCTGCTGGTAGGCGTCATCGTATTTGGTCTGATGATCTCCTACGCGGAACTCCTTGTTAACCTCCCTCGTTCCGGATCGTTCATTGCTTACACCAATGAATTCCTTGGACCAACAGTATCCACCGGTTTCGGATGGGCATTCTGGTTCAACTGGGTATGCTATGTACCGTCAGAAGCAATCGCTGTATCAGCAGCATTGCAGGCGATCACCGGCATCACCAGTACGGTCGCTTATATCGCATTCGCGGTAGGCACCATGATGGCACTGACCTTGATCAACTGCTTCGCGGTAGATATCTTCGCGAAGATCGAATCGGGTCTGGCTATCACAAAAGTTATCATTATTATCCTGTTCATTCTGGTTGGACTGGGTATCTGGGTTGGATTCTGGGGCAGCCCGCAGGGCGAGCTTACAGCTTACAACATCACAGAAGGATTCAAGGGCGCCGGCGTCAACTTTGCTCCTGAAATCAGCGTATTCGACAACTGGTTCCCGCATGGCCTGCTGATCATCTCCGTAATGATGGTAGTAGTACTTGTAACCATGCAGGGTACTGAGATCGTAGGTCTGGCAGCAGCTGAGTCAAAGAACCCGGATGTCGCGGTACCAAAGGCATGCAGAAGCGTAGTATATCGTATCGTCGCTCTGTACCTGGCACCGATCCTCCTGGTTATCCTGATCTACCCGACAGCACTTGCTGATGACGCAACACCGGTATTCGCGGAAGTTGCAAGAGACTACGGACTGACACCGTTCTTCTACATCTTCTGTGCAGTCGTAATGGTAGCTGCGTTCAGCTGTGGTAACACAGGATTCTACGGAACAGTACGTGCGATGTACGGACTTTCAACAGAAGGTCTGGCACCGAAGTTCCTGAGCCATCTGTCAAAGAACCAGGCTCCGAGAAACGCTGTATTCTTCACAATGGCGTTCATGTGGCTGGTACTGATCACAGGTCTTGTATCAGAAGTAACCGGAGCACTGTCCGACCTGTACGGCAGCCTGCTGTGCATGTCCGGATTCACCGGCACACTGGCTTGGGTAGGTATCATCGCAGCCCAGAAGAGAATGCGTGTAAGACTTAAGAGAAACGGATATGATCCGGAGAAGATTCTCAGAGCGAAAGTGCCAAAGGCAATGGCATGGGTACCATGGTTCGCACTTATTGCACAGATCATCTGCCTGATCATGCTGGCATTCGCGACGCCTGTTGAAAAGGCTTACATCGCAGGTATGGAAGCGCAGGGTCTCGAGCCTGACATCGCAGTCGGCGACACCGGCGGCGGACTGATCATCTTCATCATCGCGACATCCGCGATCGTAATTCCGATGATCGTATATCAGATCATGAACAAGATGGGCAAGGTTGGACACATTGCTACACTGCACGGCGATGAGAAAACCTTCGAAGAAGCATTCCCGCCGATCAACAAATAATTGTCGGCTGAAGTACGCTTCATCGTATGACTGAACCAAGAGGGGCGTGACGCAGGAACTTGCGTCATGCCCCTTACCACATTGACCATAATAACAACCGCAGAAGGGGAACACCAATGAGCGAAACAAGAAAGACACTTCGGATCACATCAGCCAGGGCGCTGAATCCCAGATCACTGAGACTGGAATTCAGCAACGGGGACGTGAGACTCTTTGACAGTCACCGTCTGAGAGGTCCTGCGTTCATTCCCCTGATGAATGAGGAAATCTTCACGAAACCGATTGTCACAGAAGATGGAAAGCTCGGTTGGGAGGCCCTTGATATCACTTGCGGCGCCACGTACATCTACGACCGCAGCGTCCATTATGATGACAATGCGACTGCGAAGGAGTATGTCAAGACAAAGCGGGAAATCATCGGGGAGCGAATCGCTGTTATCCTGTTCCCGGCCATGGCGCTTGCAGGCATCATCGGTATCGTCTGGTGGTGGATCAACAACTGAGACAGATTGCTTTTGCAACGGGCTCTTGAGCGGCATTCATATGCCGCTATTTTTGCGCTTGAAAGTGCTGATGAAGGTGCTATAATTTAGTTGTTAAGAACTAATAATGTTTAGTTAATTATTCGTCATTATTCATTAATCATTTGCAAGGAGGACCATTATGAGTCAGGCACAGGCAGCAGTGGCTCAGACCAATGAACACGGCTTGAAAAAGCATGAAATCAGGGTCTCCACTGTCGTATTCATGATCTTCTGCCTGGTCGCAGCAGGATGCTATGGTATCGAGGAAATGATTCCCGAATGCGGACCCGGACTTACCATCGCCATGCTGTGCATACTCCCGTTTGTATGGGGCCTTCCTTTCGGGCTGGTCGCTTCTGAACTTGGTTCAGTCCGGCCGCAGGAAGGCGGCTACTACAAGTGGGTCCAGGAAGCTCTCGGAGAATTCTGGGGGTTCCAGGCAGGCTGGTGGAGAACGATCTCCATCTACATCGACAACACATCATACGTTATCCTGGCAGGCGGCTATGCGGCGACTGTATGGGATATGGGGATTGGAGGAGAGTTTGCTCTGAAATTCTGCATGATCGGTATCTTTACGCTGATCAACATCAGAGGCGTAAAGGACGTAGGTGCAGTAAGTACGGCCCTTTCCATTTTCGTTATGGTAGCATTCGGAGTTGTGGCACTCTGCGGATTCCTCAACTGGGGCAGCGACCCATCGGTAACGTTCCAGATGACTCCGGAACCGGCAGAAGGAATCGGCGACTGGTTCTTCTACATCGCAGGCGGCATATCCATTGGTATGTGGATGTACTCCGGTTACGAGTCCATGTCGACCATCGCAGGAGAAGTTGCCAATCCGCAGGTCATCCCGAAAGGAACCCTGATCACGATTCCGCTGATCATGGCAGTATACATTCTGCCTACCGTTGCGGGTCTTGGTTCCATCGGTCAGTTCGATAACTGGGGAACGGACGGCGATTCCGTCGGATACGCGACTGTCGTATCGACCTTCTGGGGTCCTGCATGGGGCATCATCTTCGTCGTCGTCGCGATCCTGGCACAGTGTTCGATCTACAATACGTATATCGCATCCGGCTCCAGAGGATTCTTCGCACTGGCAGATGACAACCTCACGCCTCCGGTCATGGTCAAGGTCGACAAGAAGTACGGCGTGCCGTACATTGCAGTACTGTCCGTCGGTATCTTCAACCTGCTCTTCTGCATGTTCCCGTTCGGATTCATCATCGTACTGGATGTAGCGCTGCTGTTGTCATCCTACGTCATGGTATATATCTCAGCAATGGTTCTGAGACGGAGAATCCCGGAAGAAGATTATGTCTTCCGTATTCCGGGAGGAAACGGTCTCCTCGGCGTGATCTGTATCGTACCGACCTGTGTTGCGATCTTCGCATTCTTCGTAAACGGATCCGACTACTATCTCGGCGGTATGATCGGACTGCTCACAGGACCGATCCTGTACCTGATCTGGAGAAGAATGTACGGCGGACTGTCAAAGAAGGATCCGGAAGCATTTGTATGCAATCCGAAGACAGGACTGGCAGTCGGCGACACGAGAAGAATTTCGTTCCTGCTTTTGGTTATCACCATTATGAATCTGTTTGCTCTGGTCTTCGAACCTTGGTACGAAGGATGGGGAACAGAGGATGCATGGGAGTCCGGAGATTACTTCGACGGAATTCTGGAAGCAGCCGATGTTGATACGATCGTCGGAACGATCAGGATCGTTCTCTGGATCGTGACCATCGTCTGTGCGCTTGCGTGCATCATCATCTACCTGCTCTCCAAGAAGGTTGAGCCTTCCAAGGAAGAGTGCAGAGCAGCGTTCAAGAAGAGCTGCGATGCGATCAGCGCGAGACACAACAAAGAACTGGAAGAGATGATCAAAGAGGAAGAAATCGCTGTAGCAGCTGAGGCCGTTGAGAAGGCGGCAGTCGCAGCCGCTGAGGACGAAGATCCGAAAGCATAGGTTTCCGGTAACAATCAACAACAATCAACGCAAATAAAAAGGGCTCGCGAGAGCCCTTTTTTAGTGTTACAATCAGAACGAACAGATGCAGGAAGGAGACCGAGATGCAATTACTCAGACCGGGCGGTACAAGAAAAGAAAAAGAACACAGGTGGTACAGGCTGGCTTTTGTTGCTGCCGTGATCGTGTTTATCCTGCTCGCGCCGGAGGTGAACAACGGGAACTATATGGATCCGACTATTACCGACGGACAGGCTCTGGTCACAACGAAGACGAGTTTCACCATGAACCGCGGCATGCCGGACCGCGGGCAGCTGGTCATTCTAAAAAAGCCCTTCTCCAAGGAGGCAGGCGCGAAAGACAATATCATCACGAGGGTCATCGGCCTTCCGGGCGACACGGTCGAGATCACCGAGGGAAAAGTCCTTGTAAACGATGAAGAGTATGTAACGCCGAATGGAATCAAAGGCTGCAGAGACGAAGTCTCAAAAGTCAAAATCAAAGACAATCAGGTCTTCGTCCTCTGCGACAACAGGAATACAAAGCAAAAGCAGGACAGCCGAAATGAAAAGATCGGAGTCATGAGCTCCAAGGAAATCAAAGGCAAGGTCCTGCTGCGGGTCTGGCCGCCGGGAAAGCTGAAATAAACGGGAGGCAGAAGGCGGATTATTCCGACAATAAACGGCGAAACACAACAAAAAAACAGGCGGCGCGAAGCGCCGCTGATTTGTTTGTTAATTTTTTTGCGAACTGATGCACAGACGCATAATGTATTTTCTTTCGAACTTGATTATTTCAGGGCAGTATATGTATAATAATATGAAAAGTTTTTTTCAAGGAATAAGTTATTTTTATTATTTAGGAGGATTAAATGGGCACAATAGTTTTTCTCATCCTTTTCCCGATGATCGTTGCCTTTATTCTTCTGGTAGTAAAAGGTGACAAAGCGAGAGATGTGATCGTCATCGGCGCGTCAGCGATCATCGCTGCGGCGTCGATCGTAGTTGCGGTTCAGTTCGCTGCCGGAGGCGGAGATTTCTTCTCCTTCAACGGCGAAGTGGTCGGCTACATCATGATGGCGGTAGAAGCAGGGTTATGCATCTACATCTGCATCACAGCGGCAATGCACAGAAAGTGGCTTGCCTTTATCTTTGCCATCATTCAGACCCCGCTCATCATGTGGTTTGAATTTACCAGAGGTCACGGCATTGAGGTCGAGAGCAATCTGTACATCGACAGACTTTCGATTATCATGATCCTGATCATCGGCATCATCGGAACGCTTATTGCAGTTTATGCATTAGGCTACATGAAAGATTTCCAGCACCATGAAGACGAGAAGGGAAATAAAGACAGAAGACCTTGGTTCTTCTTCGTTATGTTCCTGTTCCTGGGCGCAATGGTAGGACTGGTAACATCCAACAACATGATCTGGATGTACTTCTTCTGGGAGATCACCAGCCTGTCTTCGTTCTGGCTCATCGGCTACACCAAGACCGAGGAAGCTACGAACAACGCGTTCAGAGCGCTGATCATGAACTTGCTCGGCGGTCTCGGATTCGCAGTTGGAATCGTTATTCTCGGAATCGTATTCCAGACAGTGGAACTGAACTCCATGCTCCTGATCGGATCAGTGTACGGAGATCTGGTTGCTATCCCGGCTGCATTCTTCGCATTCGCAGGAATCACCAAGGCAGCACAGATGCCGTTCAACAGCTGGCTGCTCGGAGCTATGGTAGCGCCTACACCTACATCTGCGTTACTCCACTCTTCAACAATGGTTAAGGCAGGCGTGTTCATGATCATCAAGCTGGCTCCTGTTCTCGGAATGAGCAACTTCGCCGGACTTATGACTATGATGGTAGGCGGCATCACATTCCTGTTCGCATCATGCGCAGCGATTTCTCAGGTCAATGCGAAGAGAGTACTTGCTTACTCGACCATTGCAAACCTCGGTCTGATCGTTGCCTGCGGCGGCGTTGGCACAGCCGGAGCTGTATGGGCAGGAATCATGCTCATCATATTCCACGCAATCACCAAGTCATTACTGTTCCTCTGCGTAGGTACTGCAGAGCACCACATCGGATCAAGAATGATCGAGGATATGGACGGTCTGTTCAACAAGATGCCGAGACTGGCAATGTGCATGATCATCGGTATCGCAGGTATGTTCCTGGCACCGTTCGGAATGCTGATCTCCAAGTGGGGATGCATGGTATCATTCGTTGACTCCGGCAACATTCTGCTGATCGGCTGCATCTGCTTCGGCAGTGCGGTAACAGCCTTCTACTGGCTCAAGTGGATGGGCAAACTGACAGCAGTCGTTGCAGGTGAAGAAAGCATCGAGTACGGCGTACACAGAACAGAGACATTCGTGCACATCACACTGGTCGTTCTGGTCGTCCTCGTATGTCTGCTGTTCCCGCTCCTGTCCAGTTACATGCTGGTACCTTATCTTGAGATCACCTTCGGCGGACTGGCTGGCGGCATCATGTCTTCCGGCAATATGCTGATCATGGTCATCATGGTAGCGGTCATCGTACTGCTGGCACTGTTCGGCTTCGGCAAGTCCAGAAAGCCGAAAGTACCAATCTACCTGGCTGGTGCAAACACAGGCGACAACAGAACATACTACGGCTCCATGCAGAAGGAAGTTGCTTTCTCACTGAGAAACTGGCACATGGAGAAGTACTTTGGTGAGCCTAGAATGAATCTCATTGGCGACGTTCTCTGCGTAGCGATGCTCGTCATCGGACTTGGTTACATGATCGCTACACTGGTTAGTCTGATGGGAGGTGTTATGTAATGATTATTAAAGCAATAATTGGAATCGTAGCCTTCCTCGTACTGGCACCGTTTGTCGGCGGACTGCTGGCAGGACTGGACAGAAAACTCTCCGCTAAGATGCAGAGAAGAGTAGGCCCTCCGGTACTGCAGCCGTTCTACGATGTAGGCAAGCTCTTCCAGAAAGAGAAACAGACACCTACGAGATTCCAGGATTTCTATGTACTCCTGTTCGTAGTGTTCGTCATAGCGTCAGGCGTGTTGTTCTTCAGCGGCGGCGACCTGCTCCTGGTAATCTTCACACTGACGATCGGCGCAGCATTTCTGATCATCGCAGCTTACTCCTCCAACTCACCGTACGCTGAGCTCGGTGCGGAGAGAGAACTGCTGGCAATGCTGGCCTATGAGCCAATGGTTCTGATCACTGTGATCGGATTCTATATGTACACCGGAAGCTTCCGCGTAAGCGATATTCTGGCGGGCGACACCATGCCGTTCCTGCCGCTGCTGGGCATCTTCTTCGGATGGCTGTTCATCCTGACACTTAAGTTCAGGAAGTCACCGTTCGACCTGAGTATGTCACACCACGCGCATCAGGAACTGGTCAGAGGTGCTACCACAGAGTTCGTTGGAAGGACCATGGGCTGGATCGAGATATCACACTGGTATGAGAATGTATTCCTTCTTGGATTCGTATTCCTCTTCTTCGCGAACGGAACATGGTACGGATGGGTCATCGGCATCGTAGTTGCGATCCTGGCTTACTTCTTCGAAGTGTTCATCGACAACTGTTTCGCGAGAATGAAGTGGCAGTTCGCGTTCAAGTCGGCGTGGGTCGTTGCCGTTGTTCTCGGCATGATCAACATTTTCGTTCTCTATGTTTGTTTCTAAGGAGGTGAAAGAATGTCAGCAGCATATGTAACAAAGTCGCCTTGGGTCGTACATTATGACGGTTCAAGCTGCAATGGATGCGATATCGAAGTTCTGGCATGTCTTACTCCTGGGTACGACGTAGAACGATTCGGTATTATCAACTGCGGTAACCCGAAGCACGCAGACGTGTTCCTGGTCACCGGTTCTGTCAATGAGCAGAACAAAGGCATAGTAAAACAGATCTACGAGCAGATGCCGGAACCTAAGGTCGTAGTAGCCGTAGGAATCTGCGCTTGCTCGGGCGGTATCTTCAAGGATTGCTACAATGTCATGGGCGGCGTAGACCAGGTTATTCCTGTTGACGCTTATGTTCCCGGCTGTGCAGCAAGACCGGAAGCTATCATAGACGCTGTAGTCAAGGGCCTCGGCGTTCTCCAGGCGAAGAGAGATGCCATGGTGAACAAAGTCGAAGCACCTGCTGAAGAGGCTGAAGCAGCTGAAGATGCAAAAGCAATTGAAGCCGCTGAAGAAGCTGTTGAAGAAGCTGTAACTGAAGAAAAGAAAGCCGGAGCTGTTCCGCCGATCTTCACAATGGCTGAGATCAAAGTGAACACGATGGACTTTCTGAAGAAATAAGGAGGAAGAATAATGGAAAACAATACTGCTGTGCAGGACTTTGAATACGTTGAGCTTTCGAACCTTATTTCAAAAGTCGGCGATCTCAAAGCAGAAGGCTACAGACTCGTCCAGATCTGCGGTGTGGTTCTCGATGATGAGACTTACGAGATTCTCTATTCTTTCGATAAGGATCATCTTCTGAAGACACTCAGACTGGATATCAAAATCGATGTTGATGAAGTTGAAAGTATCACCGGAATCTACTGGCCGGCGTTCATTTACGAAAATGAAATCCACGACCTGTTCGGTGTGCAGTTCAACCACAGCGCGTTAGACTACCAGGGAACATTCTTCAGAATCGTCGAAGAAACACCTTGGAAGCCAAAGAAGTAATAGGAAAGGAAGGGAAAGATAATGGCTAAAAGAACGATAGTTCCATTTGGACCACAGCATCCAGTGCTTCCTGAGCCTATTCACCTCGATCTGGTACTCGAGGACGAAACAGTTGTGGAAGCCATTCCATCTATCGGATATATCCATAGAGGTCTGGAGAAACTGTGTGAAATCAAAGATTTCGAACAGATGGTATACGTAGTAGAGCGTATCTGCGGAATCTGCAGCTTCGGTCATGGATGGGGCGCATGCGCATCCATGGAAGGCGCACTGGGCGTCAAGATCCCGGAGAGAGCAGAATACCTCAGAACGATTCTCCATGAGCTGGGAAGAATCCACAGCCACCTGCTGTGGCTGGGCCTGATGGCAGACGCTTTCGGATTCGAAAGTCTGTTCTATCACTGCTGGAGAATCAGAGAAACTGTTCTCGACCTGTTCGAAAAGAACACCGGCGGCAGAGTTGTATTCTCCATCTGCAAGCCGGGTGGCATGAGAAAAGACATCAGCAATGAGAACCTGCAGGAAATGGTTAAAGTTCTGAACGGACTCAAGGCTGATATCAAACAAGTTACTGACACATTCATCGAAGACGCATCTGTCAAGAACAGAATGACGGGCGTTGGCGTACTGACCAAGGAAGAAGCTATGGAACTGTGTGCGGTAGGACCTACCGTCAGAGGTTCCGGTGTCAGACAGGACATCAGACTGACCGGCGACCACGGCGTCTACAAAGAACTGGGCTTTGAGCCTTGCGTGGAAGAAGCAGGCGACTGCATGGCCAGAACCGTTGTCAGAATCAGAGAGGTCTTCCAGTCCATCGAGCTGATTGAGAAGGCTGTTGAGATGATTCCGGACGGCCCGGTCGACATGAAGGTTCCGAAGAAGGTCGAAGGCGAATTCGCCATCAGACTGGAACAGCCTCGTGGTGAAGCGTTCTACTACGCGAAAGGCCAGGGAACGAAGTTCCTGAAAAGAATGAGAGTCAGGACGCCGACCAACATCAATATCCCTGCGTTAGTAAAGATGCTCGGGGGCGCAGATCTGGCAGACGTACCTGTTTTGGTACTGACCATCGACCCATGCATCAGTTGTACAGAAAGGTAGGTGAGAGTAGTGATCATAGTAGCTAAAATAGCAGTCATTATCGCCGCTCTCCTGTTGAGTGCGGTCGTCACAGCAAGACTTGGATTCTTCAAGTTCGGTAAGACTATCCTGGGAAGCATCGGCAAAAAACCGGTTACTCATATGTATCCTGTCGTACCGAGAGAGTGGGAAGAGAGAACCAGAGGTTCCGTTTCCATCGACGGTGACAACTGTATCGCCTGCGGCATGTGCGAAAGAGCATGTCCGACCAACGCCATTGAAATCGATAAGGCGGAGGGCAAGTGGACGATCCAGAGAATGCAGTGCATCCAGTGCAGCGCCTGCGTGGACTGCTGTCCGAAGAAGTGCCTGACGATGGAGAACCTGTATACGATTCCTGACGTTGTCAAGGTCGTAGACTCATTCGACATCCCGAAGAAGGCGCCTAAGAAGGCAGCTCCGGCCGGTGATGCAAAGGCAGCGCCTGCATCCTCACCTGACGATGGCGATCTGACATGTGCAGACAGCTGCGTATTCTGCGGACTTTGTGCGAAAGCCTGCCCAGCCGACGCGATCAAGGTCGACAGAAAAGAGAAACTCTGGGAAGTTGATACAGAAAGCTGCGTCAAGTGCGGCGCCTGCATCGACAAATGTCCGAAGGGAAGCCTGTCATTCGGCGGAGCGGCAGAGGCTGCGGCACCTGCAGAAGCACCTGCTGAAGAAGCGGCTGCAGACGGCGACGGCGATCTGACATGTGCAGACAGCTGCGTATTCTGCGGACTTTGCGCGAAGGCTTGTCCTGCGGACGCCATCGAAGTTGACAGAAAAGAAAAACTCTGGAAGGTCGACGTTGATTCATGCGTCAAGTGCGGCGCCTGCATCGACAAGTGCCCGAAGGGAAGCCTGTCATTCGGTGGAGCGGCAGAAGAATAATTACTCCTGAATAATATTCAGAAGCGCAGGCCCGGAGAGATCCGGGCCTGTGTGTTGTGAAAAGAACCACAAAAAAACGTTAAAACTCACTCTTGACGTTGACATGGCGCTATTATATAATTATTGAGCGACTTTATGGAAATAAACAAAATCAAAGAGCGGCTGCCGCTCTATGTTTAAGTTATTCAGTCAAACTAGAGACACAGAGGGAGGACTTATAGAATGAGAGTCAAAGTCACACTGGCATGTACAGAGTGCAAGCAGAGAAACTACAACACAATGAAGGACAAGAAGAACACACCGGACAGAATCGAACTGAACAAGTACTGCCCGTTCTGCAGAAAGCACACACCTCACAAGGAAACCAAGTAATCAGTTAACAGGAGAGGGAAATGGCAAAGTCCAAGACAAAGAAAAGAAAGAATTCGGATTATAAACAGACTGCTATCACTGCGACGGAAGAAAAGAAGCCGGAGAAGAAGAGCACTCTTTCAAGGGCACAGGACAGAGCAGAGAAGCGCCAGAAGAACAAGAATAAGCCGAAGGAAAAGAGGGAGAAGGGCCGCTGGAAGGAATACTTCAGAGGGGTCAAACTTGAAATGCGGAAGGTCGTATGGCCGACGAGACAGGAACTCGGTTCCTACACAGCCGTCGTTCTGGCAGTTTGCGCGGCTTTTGCATTGCTGTTCTGGGGAATCGATTCCGCAGTCCTCGCAGGCATCAAGGCGATCTGCTTCTAAAAACATTACATTATATATAAGGTGAGAGTACAATGTGCGAAGATAAAGAAACAAAGCCGGCACTGAACCTGAATGAACTCGAGGGCCTTAGAGGCGACGGCGTTGCCAAATGGTATGTCGTGCACACCTATTCCGGCCACGAGAACAAGGTAAAAGTCAATATCGAGAAACTGGTAGAGAGCAGAGGTATGCAGGATCTGATTCTCGATGTTGTCGTACCTACAGAAGACAGAGTAGAAATCAAGAACGGCCAGAGAAAGATCAAGACAAAGAAGATGTTCCCGGGTTATGTTCTTGTTAAAATGATCGTGACGAACGAATCCTGGTACCTGGTCAGAAACACCCAAGGCGTTACAGGGTTTGTCGGACACGGTTCCGATCCTGTTCCGCTCACACTGGAAGAAGTGAGAAGAATGGGCATCGAGAAAATATACATCGATCTGGACATTCACATTGGCGACACGATCAAAGTCATCAACGGACCGTTCGAGAACTTTATGGGTTCCGTATTGGAGGTCAATCCGGAGAAACAGACTTTGCGCGCCAAAGTTTCAATGTTCGGAAGAGATACACCGGTCGAACTCGACTACGCGCAAGTAGACAAGCTCGACTAAGAAGGGAGCAAAAGCATCCCGACAATAATTGAAGAAAGGAGGACAGAAAGTGGCTAAAAAGATCGCAGGCTATATCAAGCTTCAGATCCCGGCCGGTAATGCAAATCCAGCACCACCTGTAGGACCAGCTCTTGGTCAGCACGGCGTAAACATCATGGACTTCTGTAAGCAGTTCAACGCTAAGACACAGGATCAGCCTGGCATGATCATTCCGGTAGTAATCACTGTATACGCAGACCACAGCTTCTCATTCATCACGAAGACTCCGCCTGCAGCAGTATTACTGAAGAAGGCAGCAGGTCTCGAAGCAGCGTCAGGTGAACCGAACAGAACAAAGGTTGCAACACTGACATACGCTCAGGCAGAAGAGATCGCTAAGACAAAGATGAAGGACCTGAATGCAGCAAGTCTCGAGGCAGCAACTGAGATGATCAAGGGAACTGCCCGCAGCATGGGAATCGTTATTGAAGACAAAGTTGAATAATTAAGTGGGAGACACAGATACCGCGATCCTTGCGCGGCGGAGTCGCATGTACCACAGAAAGGAACAAGAAATGCCTAAGAGAGGTAAGAATTACAAAGCATCCATGGAGCTGTATGATAAGCAGGAACTCCATGACGTTGAACAGGCTCTGGAACTCGTTCAGAAGACAGCGAAAGCCAAGTTCGACGAAACAGTAGAAGCCCACTTCAAGATGGGTCTGGACGGAAGACACGCAGATCAGCAGATCAGAGGCGCGATCGTTCTTCCGCACGGAACAGGTAACACAAAGAGAGTACTCGTATTCGCTAAGGGACCGAAGGCTACAGAAGCTGAAGAAGCCGGCGCAGATTACGTAGGTGCTGAAGAAATGGCGCAGAAGATCCAGAAAGAAGGCTGGTTCGAGTTCGACGCTGTTATCGCAACACCTGACATGATGAGCGTTGTCGGAAGACTCGGTAAACTGCTGGGACCGAAAGGCCTCATGCCGAACCCTAAGTCAGGCACAGTCACAATGGACGTTGCGAAAGCAATCGCTGAGACGAAAGCCGGTAAGGTTGAGTACCGTCTCGACAAGACAAACATTGTCCACTGCCCGATTGGCAAGGTATCATTCGGTACTGAGAAGCTGGCAGAGAACTTCAATGCACTGGCAGGAGCCATCATCAAGGCTAAGCCGGCAGCAGCGAAGGGTCAGTACATCAGAAGCGCCGTTGTTGCTTCCACCATGGGCCCTGGAATCAAAATCAATCCGCAGAAACTCGGTTAGTCTGAAGGATTGCAAAAAAGAATACTACAGACCGTAGACAGCTGGAGGGAAGCCGCGCAGCGGCAGCCCTTAAACAATGAATCCAGCCGAGGTACAATGTAAATATACATTCCCCGTCCGGTCTGAAACAGCAAGACGGGGATTTTTACGGCGTACAAAAAATCTTACGAAAGGAGAAAGACGCTAAATGTCAGAAATGAAACAGGTTTTCGTTGAAAAGCAGGTAGTGATCGACGAGATCAAAGACAAATTCGAAAGAGCTGAATCCGCAGTCGTTATCGACTACATGGGAATCACAGTAGAGCAGGCAAACGCAATGAGAGCAAAGCTCCGCGAAGCCAATGTTGATTACACTGTTTATAAAAACACACTCGTTAAGAGAGCCGTTGACGGAACTGAATATGAAGCAATCGCTGAAGTGCTCGAAGGACCGAGCGCATTCGCATTCAGCTATGACGATGCGACAGCCCCTGCAAGAGTTCTCAACGACGCAATCAAAGAGTTCAAGAAGATGGAGTTCAAGGGCGGTTTCGTAGAAGGCGAATACTATGACAAGGATGGTATCACCCAGATTGCTTCCATTCCGTCAAGGGATGTACTTATTTCCAAGTTCATGGGAAGCATCCAGTCACCAATCGCGAACTTCGCAAGAGTTGTATCACAGATTGCAGAAGCAAAAGCAGAATAATCGAAATTGAAATTCAAGAAAAGAAATAATAATAAGGAGAAATAAAATGGATAAGAATCAGATCATCGAAGCTATAAAAGAGATGTCAGTTCTGGAACTGAACGAACTGGTTAAAGCATGTGAAGAAGAGTTCGGCGTAAGCGCTGCAGCAGGCGTTGTTGTAGCAGCAGCAGGCGGCGAAGCAGGCGGCGGCGAAGAAGAGCAGACTGAATTCACAGTCGTTCTGAAGGAGATCGGCGCAGAGAAGATCAAGGTCATCAAGGCTGTCAGAGAGATCACCGGCCTGGGCCTGAAGGAAGCAAAGGCTCTGGTAGACGGCGCTCCATCAAACGTCAAGGAAGGTTGCGAGAAGGCAGAGGCAGAGACCCTCAAGGCTCAGCTGGAAGAAGTTGGCGCTGTTGTCGAACTGAAATAAGCAGCATACCAGCATAACAAAATAAAAAAACAAGAATCTTCAGGGATGGGTGCGATTCCCTACCGGCGGTAAAGCCCGCGAGCTCTTCGGAGCTGATCCGGTGAAATTCCGGAGCCGACAGTATAGTCTGGATGAGAGAAGTATGTTGATGAACACGTGTGTCAGGATATCCCGGAATATTTTTATTCCGGCTTTTTTATTTCCGCGCAGCACTTTCCGGAGACGGATCCGCCGTCAGATGAATTTTTGACGCCGGCAGCATT
>JBGUKV010000223.1:0-2226 GCA_045114655.1 Candidatus Allocopromorpha sp.
AATGACCTTGGGGCCTGGAAAGGGTTTGCGATGATTGTTCTGGGGACCTGCCTCGAAGCCGGTGCGGATGCACAGAAGAATGCGGCAAAGAAGAAGAATTCCAAGCGCTTCGTGGATACCGGGCTTTATCGCATCGTCCGCTGTCCCAATTATCTCGGAGAGCTCACAATCTGGACGGGAGCCTTGATTTCCGGTATTGGAGCCGGCCTCAACTGGTGGCAGTGGCTGATCGTGCTTGTGGGTTATGCTGGGATCGTTTATGTCATGTTCAGCGGCGCTCGCAGGCTGGAAGTGCGCCAGAATGAGGTGTACGGTGCCGATCCCGAGTATCAGGCATACATCAGGAAAGTTCCTATCATTCTGCCCTTTGTGCCCATCTACAGTGTAGAAAGGCACAAGTGGCTGGTGGCGTAATTGCGGCCTTCCTAACAACCTCGGACCTGCAGCACTTTCGTTGGAAAACGCCGCAGGTCCTTCTTTTTTAGCCTTGACCTGGAGCCAAACCGGGCAAAAATGCCGCAGGTTCCCCTTCTCTGATCTGCGCCCCAAAAGTTGGACAAAAAGAAAGGGTTATGAAAAAGAACGAGAATTACCCAAAGTATGTCCATGCAATGCGTCAAATGGATGCAGGCAAGCTGCCGTACACTATTGTCAGGGAGCTACATATGGGGATTGACACAATCAAACGTATGCGCAGACTTTATCTCAAAGGAGGGGAGCTAGCATTGCTGCAGTCGGCTTATTCCCCACATATTGAGGCGAAGAAAAAGGAAGAGATAGTGTTAGCCATTAAAGAAAAGGGGTTATCTTTGTCCGAAGCTGCAGTATTCTATGATTTACCTGTCTGTACGTTAAGACGTTGGACGCGAGCATATGATCAATCCGGATTGGCGGGATTGGAGAGAAAGCGCAGCGAGAATGCGATGAAAAAGAAAAGGCAAAGAACGAAAGCAGAGCTGGATGAACTCGAGATGCTCCGCAAGCGGAACGAGTATCTTGAGGCGGAAAACGCACTGCTAAAAAAAGTGAAAGCCTTAGTCGAAGAAAGAGAAGCCCGACTTCGAGAGATTGGGCAGAAGCCATCCAAGGACTAAGGCCAGAACACCGTCTTGACCTCTTGTTAGAGATCAAGGGGATGGCCAGATCCACCTTTTATTACAACCATAAGCCAAAGCATGATAAATGGGCCGTTGAGCGACAGCGCATAGCTGAGCTATATCATCTTAACAGAGGACGTTATGGCTATCGCCGCCTTACTCTGGCCATGCGAAATGAGGGATATCTCATCAGCGGGAAGACCGTCCGCCGGTTGATGGCAGAGGCAGGATTGAAATGTCAAGTCAGGATAAAGAAGTATAAGTCGTATAAGGGGGAGGTGGGAAAGATTGCACCGAATCTTCTTGAGCGGAACTTTGTCTCCGATGCGCCTCATAAGAAGCTTGTTACAGATGTGACGGAGTTCCACCTGTTCGGGATAAAGATATACCTGTCTCCCGTCCTGGATCTGTATAACAGCGAATTGATCTCCTATACAATCTATAGGCACCCAGTCCTTAATATGGTAAAAGACATGATAACCAGCACGGTAGCAGTCATCGGAAGCCATACGAATGCAATCCTTCATTCAGACCAAGGGTGGCATTATCAGCACAAGGACTATCAGAAAATGCTGAAAGACAATAATATAATACAAAGCATGTCCAGAAGAGGGAACTGTCTGGACAATGCCGTGATGGAAAACTTCTTTGGACTTTTGAAATCTGAATTGTTATATTTGCAGAAGTTCGACTCAGTCGAGCACTTCTTGAAAGAACTTGATGAATATCTGCGTTACTACAACGAGAATCGGATCAAGAAAAAGTTGAACGGAATGAGCCCGGTTCAATACCGGATCCATAACTATAAGTCTTATTGTTAAATCCGTCCAACAAAAGGGGCGCACTTCATTTTAGCCGGGACCTGGAGCGAAACCGGGTGAAAACGCCGCAGGTCCCGGGATGGCAGGTTTTATAAGGCAAAAAAAAGACCGTCGGCAAGAAAACTGCCGGCGGCCTGTCAGGAGCGGGAGATCCGTGATTAGCGGATCTTCTTGTAACCGTACTGGGCGGTGTCGCCAAGTTCCATCTCGATCTTCATGAGGCGGTTGTACTTGCAGATGCGGTCGGTGCGGCTGAGGGAGCCGGTCTTGATCTGGCCGCTGTTGGTAGCAACTGCGATGTCGGCGAT
>JBGUKV010000224.1:0-13908 GCA_045114655.1 Candidatus Allocopromorpha sp.
ACTGTCCAACGATTCGTCCGACTTCGTGGAAATCTCGGAGGTCGTCCCGGATGCGATTCTTGAGATCCGCTATTATTCCACCTACAACTTCGTCGGAGACAGGATCGACGGTTATGAGGAGCCGATCGCCTTCATGACGAAGGAGGGTGCGGAAGCGCTCAAGGAAGTCAGCGATGACGTAGTGGAGCAGGGCTACCGCCTGAAGATCTAT
Source organism: Candidatus Allocopromorpha sp. (assembly GCA_045114655.1). Classification (GTDB taxonomy): domain Bacteria; phylum Bacillota; class Clostridia; order Peptostreptococcales; family Anaerovoracaceae; genus Lentihominibacter. The sequence continues at coordinate 212 of JBGUKV010000224.1, forward strand.
GACGCCTACCGTCCGCAGAAAGCCGTCACCAACTTCGTGGAGTGGGCCAAGGACGAGAAGGACACCAGAATGAAGGAGTACTTCTATCCTGACCTGGACAAAGACGTCCTCTTCCCGCAAGGTTACATCGCAGCGCATTCCGGCCACAGCCGCGGGAGCACCGTCGACCTGACCCTCTTCGATATGGAAACGGAGAAGGAAGTCGACATGGGCGGCACCTTCGATTACTTTGGCGAGGAGAGCCATCCGGACTACAAAGGCATCACGGACGAGCAGTACGAAAACCGTATGATCCTCCGCAAAGCCATGACCGACAACGGCTTCAAACCGCTGCCCGAGGAATGGTGGCACTTCACCCTGAAGGACGAACCCTATCCGGACACCTACTTCACATTCCCAATCAACAGCGAAGCACTCGCGCAGTAGCGCATACCTGACAGACCTCGAGCGCCAGACCGAGCCGGGCAGGGCACGACCCACCCGGCTCTTTGATTGCCGCCGTTGCTGCATCCATTTATTCGTTATAGGTCTTATTTGTTTTTTCTGTAGGTCTTTGGACGTATTAGTTTTAGAAATAAGACCTATAATCCAGCCGATGGAAAAGAAAAAATAGGTCTTAGTAAACAATTCATTAGGTCCAAAGACCTAAGTATTTTCTTAAAAAGACCTAAACTTAAAATCGGCGGTTTGAGGAGGGAAGTTACGATTAGAATAATTGAGTTCACGGAGGCAATAAAACGCGAGCAGAAACGGATTTTGAGGGTCGTCATTCTACGGTTACTGATTTTCATGGGCAGGCAAAACTGATATAATATGCCCATCAGATGGTTTGGACAGATAGTTTGGAGTGCGAGGTGCAACTATGTCAATCATCGACAAATACGCTGAATACAAAGCCAATAAAGCAAATCCAACGGATGCTGTTTTCCGGCGCCTGTGGGATCCCAATTTCCTCACACCGGACGTTTTTTTCACCATGGATGAAATCAAACGCCGGCAGATCCTGCGGAAATACAACAAGTCTTCCGGTGAACCGGTCTATGTCGGAACATACCTGATCATTTTCAAGACAGAAGACCTGAACAAGTTCTGCCTGATCATGAAGCGCATCAAGGATGAGCGGGAAGTCCCGCCGGAGTACGCCAATGATACGGAGTTCGAACCGGACACCTACATAGTTGCCGAATACTACCCCGGAATCCATAGCCGCATCTACCTCAGAGGCCTCAGCAACGAGGCACTCGACCGTGTCATCAAAAAATACGAACAGAAGACCAGGAAAAAGCTCATCATGCGGTGAATTCCGCGCTGTTTTGTGGTAAATTAATAGCGTAAATAATACAGATAGGAGAATTGGAACAATGCTTAGATACAGAATATGCGACCAGCGCGACTGCAGCGTCTGGGTCGAACTGAACCGTGCGTTCATGCGTGAAGAAATCAACGACAATGAGTTTTGGAATGAGGCGGACAAGCTGTCGACGACTGAATTCCGTGATCTGTATATGGAGGGCCTGAAGGCCAGCGATCACGTGAAGTTCATCCTGTTTGAAGAAGACGAGGAACCGATCGGCTTCGCGAATCTGATGCTGTCATTCAGCGTCTGGTCCCACGGGAAACTCATGATCGTGGACGATTTCTATTTCAAACCGGGCGAACGCGGCAGAGGCAACGGCAAAGTGGCTATGGAGATGATCGAGGAGTACGCCAGGGAACTGGGGTGCAAGCGCATCCAGCTGCATGCACTCGCGGCCATGGATGCTGCCAAATTCTATGAAGCAATCGGCTATATGCAGGATGATGTGAAGTTCTGCGTCAAGTACCTCGACGAGTAGAGGCAATCCGAGACGACTCGAGGCACAGCGACCACCCGTAGTGGCCACGCGCAGCGGCAGACTGAAACGGCCGCCCAGGAAACAAACCCAGAAAGTGAGGTTACCGAGATGAAAAGCAGAAGAGAATACCAGGAACTGAAATTCATGAATTCTCTCAACGAGAATAAGGAAAAGGCCAAGGCTTATTTAAACGACGATGAGAAGATGGAAACGCTCTTCCGGGACTTTGAGGACAAGCTCAAACTGATCCCGAAGATCGGCAACAGGGCCAGCGATATCGCGGTGCTGCTGTCCCTGGTCCGCGCCTACATCAAGAAGCAGTACACGGACGTTTCCCCGAGCACGGTCATGCTGGCTGTTGCGGGACTCATCTACGTTGTCACGCCTGTGGACCTGATTCCGGATTACATTCTGGGCCCGGGGCTTCTGGATGATGCGGCAGTCATCGGCATCGTCCTGCAGGCGATCCAGATGGATCTGAACAAGTACAAGAAGTGGCAAGTCGCCAACGGCAAGAGAGACGCGTAGGAAAGAGGTACCTACAATGAGTATCCCATTCATAAAAGACAAAAAAGAGCCGGAAAAGGGCATCCTTAAACAGCGCAAAAAATCAAAGAAAGATAAACTCCAGAAGCCTCAGAAACCCAGGAAGGCGCCGCAGAAGGACACGTTCTGGTAAAGGCAGGTATAGGGAGGTTCTCATGATCACTGACAGAGTACAGCGCCTGAAGGACAGGTTTTTGTCCGTCAGGCCCAACATCACGCCTGAAAGGCTTTTGCTTATCACAGAGGCGTACAAGAGGTACGCCGGGGAGCCGCGTTATCTGTTCCGGGGCAAAACCCTGGCATACGTGCTGGACCACCTGAGCATCACCATCCACGACGAGGAACTCATCGTCGGTGTGCCGACCTATACTCTGCGCGGCGCATTGCTCTTCCCGGAGTACAGCTCGACAGACTGGCTTTTGGAAGAGATTCCGGAGTTCCCGACGAGGAAGCTGGACGAGATCGATGTGACGGAAGAAGATAAGAAGGTCATCATGGACTGTCTGGAGGAATTCTGGCAGGGGCGGGCCATCGAGGATCTGCTCGTTGACGTATTCCCGGAGGACACTATGGCCATGTACGAAAACTCCATCATCGACATGGGCCAGGTCAATACCATCTCCGGAGAAGTCGTACCGGACTACAAGGAACTTATGGCGCAGGGCTTCAAAGGCTATATTGAGCGCTGCAGGGAAAAAATCGCGGAAACAGAGGGAGACACCTTCGAAAACCAGGAGAAACAGGACTTTTGGAGAGCGGGCATCATCGTCCTGGAGGCGGTGATCCGTTTCGCGAACCGCTATGCGGACAAGGCCCTCGAGCTCGCGGAACAGGAAACGAACCCGGGCAGAAAGGCCGAGCTTCTGGAGATCGCCTCCAACTGCAGAAATGTGCCGGAGAATCCGCCGAGAGGATTCTATGAGGCGCTGCAGTTTGTATGGTTCGTGCACCTCGTTTATCACATCGAAGGACCGGCGACAGCGTGCAGCTTCGGACGGTTCGACCAGATCCTGTATCCATATATGGAAATGGACATGAACGCAGGCGTCTTCGATGAAGACAAAGCCCAGGAGATCCTGGAGTGCTTCTTCCTGAAGTGCGGTGAAGTCATCGAGGTCAGAGACAAAGAGTGTTCCAAAGCATTCGCAGGATTCCCGATGTGGGCCATCGTGATGGTGGGCGGTCTCGGATTGGACGGGGAGGACGCGACCAACAAACTGAGCTACATGTGCCTGACAGCAGGCGCAGACGTGCAGACCGCGCAGCCTGTCCTGGCTATGCGGATCAGCGATAAGACACCGGAGGATCTGTTCCGCCAGGCGTCGGAGATGATCCAGGCAGGCATGGCGCAGCCGGGACTCTTCAATGACGATGTTAACATGAGAATCGTACGCTCCAAGGGCGGCACCGACGAAGAGGTATTGGGCTGGAACGTGGTCGGATGCACCCAGCCCCAGTATGGCGGCGGCGGCGCGGACTGCTTCCCGGACGTAGGATACGTCAACTACGCCAAGTGTCTGGAATTCGTCCTGCATAGGGGCGTGGATCCGAGGACCGGCATGAAACTTGGAATCGATACCGGCGATCCGTGTGAATTCACCTGCAAGGAGGACCTCATCGAGGCGTGCAAAAAGCAGATTATCTACATCCATGAAAGAATGGTGGAAGCATCGAGAATCATTCAGGTGGAACAGGCGAGACGGCTTCCGGCAATCTACACCTCGATGACCGTTGGCGGCTGCATTGAGAAGGGCATGTCCGTCCAGGAGGGCGGAGCGAAACATTCCAGCTCGGGAATATTCGGTACGGGAACAGCGAACCTGGCTGACTCCATCGTAGGTATCGAGTATGCCGTATTCAAGGATAAGCTCGTCACCATGCAGGAGCTGATCGACATTCTCGACAGCGACTTCAAGGACAACGAGAGGATCCGTCAGTACCTGATCAACATACCGCCGAAGTTCGGCAATGACGATCCGTATGTAGACAGTATCAACCATGATATCTGCAACTACGTGGCGGAGACCGTCCAGCAGTGGAAGGACGCTCGCGGCGGTCACTACGACTACACGCTGATGTCCCAGTCTGAAAACGTGCCGCACGGTGAGGAGACCGGTGCGACTCCGGACGGACGTCATGCGGGCGAGGCGCTCAACGACAACTCCTCCCCGATGATGGGCCGCGACATCTGCGGACCGACGGCGACCGTCAAGTCCGTCGCGTCCCTCAAACCGGAGAACTTCTACGCCGGAGCCCTGTTCAATCTGCGGTTCGACCCGAAGAGCGTGGAAGGCGAGAAGGGCATCGACACCATCGAAAGCGTCGTGAAGACCTTTTTCAAGGAGGGCGGGCAGCACATCCAGATCAACGTGGTGGACGACGCCACGCTGCGCGCAGCCCAGGAGCATCCGGAGGATTACAGGGGCCTGGTCGTCCGCGTCGCGGGCTATCTGGCATACTTCACGGAGCTCGACCGGCACGTGCAGGACGCCCTCATCGCGAGAACAGCACACGGAGGCTGCTAATGCGCAAAACCAATACAGCCTTGATTGGCAACATTCAGAAATTTTCAACTCAGGACGGCCCCGGAATACGCTCCACCGTATTCCTCAAAGGCTGTCCTTTGCAATGCGTCTGGTGCCACAATCCGGAGATGATCCGGCCGCAGAACCAGATGATCCTCAGCCCGTCACGCTGCATCGAGTGCGGAGCATGCACGGACGTCTGCCCAAAAGGCGGAATCACAGTGGGAGAAGAGGGCCCGGCCATCGACTTTACCGCCTGTGAGGCCTGCGGAGCATGCGCCGAAGTATGTTATGCAAAGGCCATCACACCGGTAGCGAAGGAGATGACCGTATCAGATGTTATGGAAACCATACTGCAGGACCGGGATTTCTATGAAGACTCCGGAGGAGGCGTCACCATCAGCGGCGGAGAGCCTTTGCAGTACGGTGACTTCGCGCGGGAACTGATTGGCGCCTGCAGCGAAGAGGGGATCGGTGTCTGCATCGACACTTCAGGCTATGGGGAAACAGGGCTTTTGCTGGAGTTGGCGTCACAGCCTGCGGTCACGCATATCTTATTCGACATCAAACACATGGACAGCGGGGAGCACGAACGCCTCACCGGCGTAAGGAACGAATTGATTTTGGACAACCTGCGGGCGCTGGCGGCGGATCCACGGGCACATGATAAAATCTGGGCCAGGATGCCTTTGCTTCACGGCGTGAATGACGGGGAGGCAGAGATCCGTGCTGTCAGAGATCTGCTGCAGGAGATTGGAATCCGGAAGGTGTCTCTGCTCGGCTACCATGAAATGGGCATCGCCAAGGCGCGCCATACGGGAGCCGGATATACGGAGTTTGAAGCGCCGTCAAAGGAGCGGATGGATGAAATCAGAGACCTGCTGCAGGAAGCAGGTGTGGAGGTAGAACTATGACAGTCAGAAACAGAGTCGCCATCGTTACAGGCGGCGCTATGGGAAACGGCAAGGGAATCGCAGAAGTACTGGCGTCACAGGGCGCCAGGGTCGCCATCTTCGATAAGAGCAACACGTTGGAAGAGACCGTCCGCGAGCTGTCCGCCAAAGGCTGCGAGGTCAGCGGGTTCAAGACCGATATCACGGACCGTGCCAATATCGACGCGTCCGTTGCTGCCGTGATTGAGAAATACGGCCGGATCGATATCCTCGTCAACAACGCCGGCGTCATGAAGAATCTGCCGTTTTTGGAGACCGGCATGGACAACCTGGACTTTCATATCGATATCAACATCAAAGGACCGTGGAACGTTACGCAGAGCGTCATCCCGCACATGGTGAAGAACAAGTACGGCCGGATCGTGACGATTGCGTCTGTGACAGGCGGTTTCGTAGATGATGGGGGAGATATGTCCTACGCCATCACCAAGTCCGCGCTGATCGGCTTCGGCAGGTGCCTGGCCATGGAATTCATCGAGGACGGGATCACATCCAACATCATCTGCCCCGGCTACTGCAACACCCCGATGGTCGCTAAAGAAGCGGCCGAAGAACGCCCGGAAGACCCGTCGGCCTTCCTCAACGACCTGGCATCCAGCCTGCCCATCGGACGCCTCGGCAAGCCCCAGGACATCGGCTTTTTGGCAAGCTATCTGGCCAGCGACGAAGCCGGCTTCATCACCGGCCAGACCGTCATCATCGACGGCGGCTGCACACTGCCCGAGACGAATCTGGATTATTAGTCCAATGCCTTCCCATCTGCAAAGGCAAGGCCGACTTTCTCACCGAGGACGCGGTAATCCATGGTGGATGGGTCGAATGAAATCGCCTGCATCCATTCAGTCAATAGCAAATGTATGGGCTCTAACATAATAACAATAGTCCGAAGAGGACCAGTATTCTCCAAATACCAAGGCTCTACCGTAGGAAATCCATTCAAGTTCCGCAATATAATGGCGGTCTGAGTCGCTATTTGGTTGTTTCACTGCAATGTCTGTTGCATCTGGGACTCCATACAGGTGTGTGAACGTCTCTTCCTTAAGCTTGGCGAAATAAGCATCGGCACTGTCTCGGTCATCGAACGGTGTCGATACGTACGAACTGATAAGGGTGTCCTTTTTTCCCGGCTCTGAGGAAAAAGTATATATGTAAGTGGACATTTCTCCCCCATACTTACCCTTAAAAACAAGGCAATCATCGTCTTCTTCAACGAAGGTATAGAATTTGCTGTTTATTTCTTTTATTCTTGATCTGGTTTCATCTTCTCCTGCAATTCCGATCCATTTGATTCTCATGGTCATTCCTCACTTTTCTTTTCTATTTATCATTCGCAGGTCTAATTACAACCCTGACATTATAACATTCAAAATTGCGGTCCCATTCCATCATGATGTGAAGACGCAAAGTTCCATCTGTCCATCCGGTTTCGCCAATATGTACGACGCTCCCGTCGATGTAACGTGTTCTCACGAAGACATCCTGCATTTCAGGGGCTCCGTACAGTTTTTTATACTTTTCCTTCAATCCCTTATATACTTTTTCAGCAGATTCCCTGTCATTCTTATATACAGTAAACAGCACATATTGTAAATGATATGGCGGTGAGTCGAAAAAGTAATAGTCGTAGAACCCTTGTATATCATCCAGTTTGCCGTTGCATGACAGGGAGCCGTTTTCTGCTTCTTTAAGAGAATAATGATCAATCTTGTTTCTTATGGAATCCTTCGTATCTTCCGCAGTCACGTTTCCAATCCATTGAATAGCCATGTAATTATCCTTTCCTGTTTTCTGAATCGCCCGCAGCAGTATACTGCGCTGCAGTTTTCTTAAGTAAATTATAACTCAGTGACGGAATTTGTAAATTATGATATGATAATATCACTACTGGAATGAATTTTCAGATTATATTCAAACAATATATCAAGGAAAGGATCCAATTATGAAACACAAAGGGAAACTGCTGCTCCTGAGTGTATTCCTCATAGCGATGCTGATTCCGCTGTTTGGCTGCGGGTCATCCGGTGAGGAGACATTCGACGGAGCGCTGATCAGTGCGACAGACGACACACTGATTGTAGGAGGTGACTCCGAGAAAAAACTGTTCTCCACAACAGATGAGACGGCCTTTGACCTTGGACAGGAAACAGAGCTCACAGAAGGGGATAAGGTCAGCGTGGCGTATCACAGCGAAGGGGAAAGTCTGATCGCCGACTCGGTCGCTGTCACAGAGGCAGTCCAGAAAAACCTGACAATGAACGGAGAACTGTCCGATCTGAATGATACGGATTTCACGGTATCTTCCGACAGCCTGACCGTTACTTTTGATTATGATGCAGACACAAAAGTCGAAGGTGACCTGAACGAAGGCGATGAAGTCAGCGTCATCTATATGGGCGACCTGAACGAGGAGCCGTACGCTGTCTCAGTGAAGGTACTGAAGGAACAGGAGGATGATCCGCACTACGAAGCCCACGGAATCGTGTCCGATGTTTCAGACACATCTGTTCTTTTGAGCACCGACTCTTCAGATTCCGCACGTTTCACCATCAATAGTGAGACCGTAATCGATTCTTCCGACCAGAAAATCGAGATCGGCGACAGAGCGGAGATTACATTTACAGGGGACATCAATGAAAATCCTGTGGCTACGAAGATCATCGTGCATCATCAGGCCAAACCGGATAAGAACGCGATCAACGGCAAGCTCGACAAGGCCGAGAAAACATATCTGGAACTGAACACAGGCAAGCACACTTACAAGATCCTGATCAACGGCGACACCAAATTTACAGGCAATAAGTATCAATCCGGCGTAAAGGCAACCGTTACATACACAGGAAAGCTGGGCGAAGATCCGCTGGCTGTATCCGTGTACTGCGACAAGAAAAAGAAGAAGAAGCCGGAACCGACAACGACAGCCACCACCAAGCCGACGGAGACAAAGACGGCGACGAAGACAGAAACTAAGACGGAGACAAAGACCGAAACAGAGACAAAGACTGAGACAAAGACGGAGACTGAACCGCCGACTCCGCCGACGCCTGTCATCATTACAGCTGACGGGCTCCTCGAAGAATGGGGCGACAACACCTGCACCGTCAAGATCGATGATGAAGAAAAAGTGACGCTTACGACAGACAACGCAACATGCACGCCGGGATACTTCCCGCAGGTCGGCGACACGGTCCAGATCATTTATGACAAAGACAATATGGACCTGATCGACATCCAGCTGATCGACCGCCCGGACCCGGATCCGGATACGCAGGATCCGCCTGACAGAGATGAGGGCGGTAGCGGAAACGATGAGCCGGCTACTGAGGCGACCAAGGCAACTGAGGCAACGACAGAAGCGACCACAACAACCACCACGACTACGACTACAACAACGACCACAACGACAACCACTACAACAACCGCCGCGCCGGAAGCTGAAGATAACGGCGATGACGGCGACGACGACTAATAAGGACAGCGCAACACATAGACTTCTCCGGAGATACGGCTCCGGAGAAGTTTCTTTTTTTGCAAAAGCAAGTGTGGCATTTCCTGGACGCTTAGTATGGGATAATAGTATCAAGAGGGGATGCAAATGTCGCTTGAGAAACGACCTATGCGGTATCTTCATGCTGTAAACTGATTACAACAAAGGAGTATTGTTTCTCAAAAGTCAGAAAGGAGTATCGATTATGAAGGGAATAGAGCAGATCATCAAAGAAAGAAAGCGGGAGGAGTTTTATCAGTATTACCGGAGTCTGGGGTATGACCACAAGGTGGCGGTCTCGTTGGCGCTGTTCACGTACGGTCAGTACAGATTCAGAAATCTGTCGATGGACGAGCTGTATGATGCTTTGTGCAGGGGTGAAGAGTATCTGCCTCCGGAAGTGCTGGAAGAGCGGAGACGCATTGAAAGGGAATTGGAAGCCGAGCGGAAACGGAGGGCTGCGCAGCCGCCCATTCCCGAAGCGGATGCCTGCTACCTTGAAGTTGAAGAATGCGCGGCGGCGCCGGCGGACGCGTTTATGTGCGCGAGTTATGCGCCTAGCGTAGGATCAGGTCCGGTGGGCTTAGGCCTAAGGACCAGAGCAAGCAAACGCATAATGGCCAACTTAGGTGCGGCTGGTTTCGCAACGGACGAGTACGAGCCAATCGAAGAAAAGGAGGCCCGCACTACAGTTTCCGAACAGACATCCACGTTCCGCATGACAACAAACACTGCTTCCGCGGGGGTGGTGCTCAACCAGCTCAGGAACGGGCGCCGGATCGACCGGAGCATGGTCCGCATTGAGGAGATGCTCAATTACTTCCGCTATGAGAGCGCGGTCCCGACCGAGGAAATGTTCAAGATCGCCTGTGAAATCATGGACGCGGAAGATGAGCGGAAGTACCTTTATATCAACGTGCAGGGGCGAGAGGAAGTGAAGGACAAGCAGAATATCGTCGTGCTCCTCGACGTGTCCGGGAGCATGCACGGCAATGCGGAGGAGACACAGGCGATCATCGCGACGATCGTCAGCAAGCTTGGAAACGGCGATAAGATCAGCCTGGTCACATACAGCAGTGAGGATCACGTGGAACTGGAAGCTTTTGCAGTCAACGGCCCGGAAGACCGGATCCGCGTCCTGGAAGCGCTGCTGTCCATCGAAATCTACGGCTGCACTTACGGATCGAAGGGCATCGAGCGCGCCTATAAAATCGGGAAGAAGAACTACATCCCGGGCGGCAACAACCAGGTGATCCTGATCACGGACGGGGATCTGAACTTCGGCATCACTGCCAAGGGCGGACTGAAGCAACTGATCGAGCGTAAGAAGAAGCACAACCTGTTCCTCAGCGTGATCGGCACAGGCCTTTGGAATTACAAGGACGACAAGCTGGAAACGCTCAGCAAGCACGGAAACGGCGTCTACCGGGTCGTGAACAATCTGGCGGACGTCCGGAAGAGCATCGACGAGGAATACTCTTCACTGGTCAACATCATCGCCAAGGATGTGAAGGCCCAGGTGGAGTTCAACCCGGAGATCGTGGAGTCCTACCGCCTGCTGGGATTCGAGAACAGGACGCTGGAGCGGGAGGATTTCGTCAATGACAAGGTGATCTCCGAGCCGTTCGGATCGGGCGGCTACGGCGTCGCGCTGTATGAGCTGCACATGAAGACAGACGCAGAGCCGGCAGACACCGGACTCAAGTACAGCAAAATCATCACCACAGGTTCGCAGGAACCGGCAACGGTCAAGGTGCGCTACAAGGAGCCGTTGGAAGACGTATCCCATGAACTGGAGACGGTCGTAGAAACAGCGGATGCCTCATATACAGACAACCTACGGCTCGCCTTCATCGTCTATGTGTGCGCGGAGAAACTCCGCGGCTCGGACAAAATCAGCGATGAGGAAATCGACCTCGCCAAGAAACTGTATAAGGAGCTTGGCACCGAGGCCCGGGAAAAGAACGCCGCAGACCTGTACAAGCTGGCAGGAATCCTGGAGAAGAGTCCGGAGGAGCTCGGCATCGGGATCCGGGAGGAAGAAGAGGACTTTCTGTGGTGAGTCCCACGACATGACCCATGACAAGAGCCACGACATGTCCCATGTAGAAGACAAGTCCCAAGGTTATTGAGCCGTTATTGTAACGGCTCTCTTCTTTTGGTATTATTAAAAAAATGACACTTTAAGGAGACTATCCTATGGGAATACAAAAGACAATGCTTCCGATACTGGCTGCGCTGGTGATGCTGTTCGCCGTAATGCTGATGACAGCAGGAACCGCATACGCGGATGATCAAGTTACTGTTGACGGTATCGATTACAGTATAAGCGACGGGACGGCGACCGTGACAGGACCGAAGAATACCGATCTTGAGACACTTGATATACCGGCTTCCGTCACATACAGCGGTGAGACATACAACGTAACTGGGATCGGTAAGAACGCGTTTCAATACAATGAATCGATAAAAGCGGTAACGATGCCGGATGGAATGACGAAGATCGGGGAAACAGCGTTCTTCCAATGCTTGAATCTGGAGACGGTTCATTTCCCGGCTACGCTTACGGAGATTGGAGGCGGGGCTTTCAGCACTTGTGAAAAACTGGGGACGATCGATCTTCCGGATACGATCATAAAGATCGGAAGCGGAGCTTTTAGCCTCACTGCGTATGATAACGAGCAAAGTCACTGGGAAGACGGCGTCCTTTATATTGGCAATTATCTGATCAAGGCAGTGTGGGCGAACGACACGGGATCTGTACCGAAGAAATATACGATCAAGAGCGGAACACTGCTGGTTGCTGATGAAGCTTTCATGGACAGAGATAATCTCACAGAGGTATCGATTCCGTTAAGCCTGAAATCCATAGGCGATAGTGCTTTCCGTCATTGTGATAATCTTTCGAAGGTTACTTTTCATAAAAAACGAAACCTTACCGAAATCGGCAAATATGCTTTTGCGGATTGCGGGAAACTACAGGATATAGAGATCCCGATAGGGGTGGAGACCATAGGGGATTACGCATTCTGGTGCTCGGGTCTTGAAAGTGTCGATTTCCCCAGGAGACTCGTATCGCTGGGGAGATATTCGTTTGCCGAATGCGAGAACTTAAAAGAAATAACGCATATGTTGGATGTCGAGGAAATCGGGGAGAACGCATTTACAGGCTGCACGAGTTTAGAAACCATCACGCTGCCTGAAACGCTTACGAAAATCGGGGCGTGGGCGTTCTATGGATGTAAGAGCCTGAAGGCGATCGAGCTTCCGGATACGGTTACGGAAATCAATGAAGGAACATTTTATGAATGCAGGAATCTGGCAGCAGTCACTTTGCCGGATACACTTACGGAAATCGGAGATGCGGCATTCAATGGCTGCCTGAGTCTGGCAGAGATCGAACTCCCCGGTTCGCTTATGATGATTGGAATGGGATCTTTCGAGGATACCGCGTGCTATAACAACCAGGACAACTGGGAGAGCGGCGTCCTTTACATAGGGAACTATCTGATCAAAGGAGCCAGTGAGGGCGCAAATATTGTGGTGCGGGACTATGAGGTCAAGGCCGGGACGCGGCTCATCGCGGCGGGGGCCTTCGCGAGCTGCGACCGGATGACCGAAATAACGATTCCGGCAAGCGTGGTAGGCATCGGCGAAGAAGCTTTCGTCGGATGCACAGCCCTTGAAACGATCCACTACGGCGGGTCAAAAGTACAGTGGAACGCCATCACCGGGGACGGCAAACCGGAGATCGCCCCGGCAGATTACGGGCTGTATGATATCACATTTGACGCCGGCAACGGATCGGGAAAGACCGCGTACCAGACCGGGAAAGGGGCGGTGACCCTTGCGCCGAATCCATTCACCTATGAAGGGTATCTCCTCGCGGGATGGAAGACGGAAGCGGACGGAAGCGGAACTGCCTACGCGGACCAGTCCGAGTTTGATCTGACCGGTGATATCACGCTGTACGCCCAGTGGAAGCAGGATATTGCTTTTGCAGAAGTGACCCTTGATAAGCCGTCTCTAGTCTATAACGGAGCAAGCCAAAAGCCGGAACTGTCTCAGGTCGAGTGGAATGGAGCGCCGCTTGCTGAAGGAACGGACTACACTGCGACATGGCCGGATGAAAGTATCAGCGCCGGGACCTATACGATTCGGCTCACCGGCGTGGACAGCTATGCAGGCACCCTGGATACCGCATATACCATTACCGCAAAATCCATAACCCCGGAAGTATCGCTTTCCCCGGCAAGCTATGTGTACAACGGGAAAGCAAAGGCACCAAAAGTCACGGTCAAAGACGGGCAGACGCTGCTCGTGAAGGACAAAGACTACACCGTGACATACGCGC
>JBGUKV010000225.1:0-3329 GCA_045114655.1 Candidatus Allocopromorpha sp.
AGGAGCTCAGGTAGCGGAGGACCTCCGACCACACTCCTGTTCCTCTGTATCCCGCCAGAGTGGAAATGATTCCAGGGAACTCCATCAGGGATGAAGCAAAGATGATCGGCATAACGCCCGCCGTGTTGACCTTGAGCGGGATGACCGATGTCTGGCCGGCGGTAAAACGCCTGCCGTTGATCTTCTGCGCATAGGACACAGGGATCTTTCTCTCTGCGTCATTGAGCAGAATGACCAGGATGATCATGAGAAGAATGACCGCAATGATGATCACGGCGGCAAGGGCTCCGAAGGCCACATTCTTTCCGATCACAAACTGGGTGAACAGTGCGGCGATATCCTGAGGCATCCTGGAAATAATGTTGATGCACAGGACGATAGAAATACCGTTTCCGATCCCGTGGACGGTGATCTGTTCACCGATCCACATCAGGAAGGCACTTCCTGCGGTGAGAGTAGCAATGACCATGATGATATTCAGGGCATTGAACTCTTCCAGAAGTCCCTGACGTCCGAATCCGATCGCCATGGCGGAGGATTCCAGCAGGGCCAGCGCTACGGTCACATACCTTGTGATCGCGGTCATCATCTTTCTGCCTTCCTCGCCTTCCTTCTGCAGCTCTTCGAGCTTGGGGATCGCGATCGTCAGCAGCTGTATGATGATCGAGGATGTGATATACGGCGTGATGTTGAGCGCCAGTACTGACATGTTCAGGAAAGAGCCGCCGGTAAACGCGTCCACAAAGCTGAACGCATCACCGGTCTGCTGCGCAAACCAGTCTGCGAAATAGTTTCTGTCTACACCGGGTACAGGGAGCTGACACCCGAAACGGATGACGATCATCATCAGAAAAGTAAACAGAAGCTTTATTCTGATTTCTTTTACTTTAAATACATTTTTGATCGAGTCAAACATTCTAACCAGGCCTTTCCGAAATACTTGGCCCCTCCCCCAGCACATCTCTGCCGGAGCCTTCGACCGTTAGGAGGGGGCTGCGCAGGAGCATCCTGTCGGGAAAACAAGGGCTCGCAGGGGCAGTCTCTCTGCCGGACAAAGTTTTCTACTGAAAGCAAAGTGCCGGGATAAAGGGGAAGCCATACCGGGTGTCAGACACTCCGGTATGGCATTGCTATTTCAATGACGATCAGCGGCCAATCGTTTCGGCTGTTCCGCCTGCTGCTTCGATCTTTTCCTTGGCTGCAGCGCTGAAGGCTGTGACCTTAACGGTCAGCTTCTTGCCCAGGTCTGCGTTGCCAACGATCTTGACGCCATCGCCGATCCTGCTGACAGCCCCGCTCTCAAGGAGAGTCTGCTCGTCAACAACTGCACCGTCCTCAAATCTCTCGAGGGTCTTGATGTCAATGGCAACGATGTCTTTTGCATTGTAGTTATTGAAACCTCTCTTGGGAAGTCTCCTGTAAAGAGGCATCTGGCCGCCTTCAAATCCGGGCCTGGGAGCTCCGCTCCTTGCCTTCTGACCCTTGTGGCCGTAACCGGCTGTCTTGCCGTTGCCGGAAGCATGGCCGCGGCCTCTGCGGTAATTATCGTGCTTGGAGCCTTCCGCAGGCTTGAGATTATGTAAATCCATGATATACCTCCTGACTATTAGTTCAGCTCTTCGACCTTGACCATATGATTGATCAGTCTGATCTGACCCCTGGTCGCGGCGTTGTCAGGAAGGATCACAGAGCTGTTCAGCTTCTTAAATCCCATGGACTTGACAATCGCGCGGTTCTTGGGAACAGCACCGATGGTAGACTTGATCAGAGTGATTTTCAGCTTCTTCGGCTCAGCTGCTGTTTCTTTCACATCTGTAGGCATTTTCGATATCTCCTTTCAGATCGTTTTGTCTTGCTCCGGTCAGCCCTTGAGCTCAGCGACGGTCTTGCCGCGTCTTGCCGCGACTTCTTCCGGAACCTTCAGCTGGCTGAGGCCGTTGATGGTTGCCAGAACGACGTTCTGCTTGTTGTTGGAGCCAAGAGACTTGGTACGGATGTTCTTGATGCCGGCCAGCTCACAGACAGTACGTGCAGGACCGCCTGCGATGATACCGGTACCATCGGGAGACTTCTTCAGAAGGACGGAAGCACTGCCGTATTTGCCGATGTAATCGTGGGAAATGCTGGCGACTTCATCGAGGGCAACACTGACAAGGTTCTTGGAAGCGTCTTCTCTGCCCTTGCGGATCGCCTCGGGGATTTCAGTGGCCTTGCCCAGGCCGCAGCCGACATGGCCGTTTCCGTCACCGACAACAACGAGCGCCGTGAAGCGCATGTTGCGGCCGCCTTTGACAACCTTCGTAACGCGCTTGATGGCCACAACCTTATCGGAAAGTTCCATCTGGCTTGTATCGATCATTGTATGTTTCATCACACATTCTCCTCCTTAGAATTCCAGGCCGGCCTTGCGGGCAGCGTCTGCCAGAGCTGCAACCTTGCCCATGTAGATGTATCCACCGCGGTCAAAGACCACTTCCCTGATACCCTTCTCGGCTGCTCTCTTTGCGATCACTTCACCGACCTTCTCAGCTGCTGCGATATCATCTGTATGCTCAACAGCATCCTGGATTTCCTTCTCGATCGTACCTGCAGCCACCAGAGTGGTCTGGGCGTCGTCGTCGATGATCTGTGCATAGATGTGTTTATTGCTTCTGTATACGGCAAGGCGGGGGCACTGTGCAGTCCCGCTGATCCTGTTGCGGATCCTGGAGTGCTTTTTCTCGCGGATCGCCTTCCTGTTTGCTTTCTTTACCATTATGAATTCCTCCAAGTATATGCCGCCGGATGCCTTCCTGTCACTTCCTGATGTCCCAGGTAAGTCATCAGGTCCTCAGGTCTCTGCCTTCCGGCAGCCAGAACAGAATTATGGCTTATTCAGTCACGCGGACTGAAGCTGTAATTTATTTCTTGCCGGTCTTACCAACTTTGCGGCGGATGGTCTCATCCGAGTACTTGATGCCCTTGCCCTTGTAAGGTTCAGGTCTGCGCTTGTCTCTGATGTTGGCTGCAAACTGTCCGACGGCTTCTTTATCAATCCCGTTGACGGTGATCACATTGCCCTGGACCTCGGTGGTGACGCCTTCGGGATCTGTCATCTCAACGGGATGGGAATATCCTAAGCTAAGCGTAAGCGTATTGCCTGACTTCGCCGCTCTGTAACCAACGCCGTTGACTTCCAGCTTCTTCTCGAAACCGGCAGACACACCGACCACCATGTTGTGGAGCAGGCTTCTGGTCAGTCCATGAAGGGATTTTTCCTTCTTCAGATCATTGGGTCTCTCGATGGTGATGACGCCATCGTTCTGCGTGATCTTCATCTCACCCGGAAG
>JBGUKV010000226.1:0-11503 GCA_045114655.1 Candidatus Allocopromorpha sp.
ACAGCCCGCGTCATCAGGGATATACGCGGACATTCCCTGAGCGCGCTGGAAATCGAAAGCGGCAAACACGAAATCGTTCTGACGGATATCGAGAAAGCTCTTGAACAGGGCGTCGTACCTGTGGTTGCTGGCTTCCAGGGCATCGGAAACTATACCATGAAAGACAATCTCGGCAGATTTGGCGCCGCAGCGACAGCGGTCGCCATCGCCGGCGCGCTGGGGTGCGACTGCGAACTGTACGGAATCACGAAGAAGGTCTATGTGCTCGATCCTCGCACGACAGAATCACGGAAGAAATTTGATCTGATCAGTTACGATGAAGCATTGGAGATGACCATGCTCGGCGAAGGCGATCTGGAAGCAGACGCGCTGGAACTCGCCCATATGCTCGATGTCAAAGTCTATGTCGGACCTGCGTTCGAAGAAGAAAAAACAGGAGGAACATATATCGTGAACAGGAATCTTATCGTTGGTGAAGCGGCCGTTAGCGGCATCAGCACTTATGAAGACGTTGTGATCTATACGATCAAGGGAATCCCCAATCAGGGAGAAGAAATCGCGGAACTGTTTGAACTTCTCGGTGAACTGAAAGTTAATCTGAACGTGATCTCCCAGCAGCCATACCAGGAAGACACATCTGTCGTTTCCTTCAGCTGCGAAAAAGACGATATCGAACGGATCGACAACGCCCTGGCCATCAACGCCAGATTCAATACGCTGGAGACAGAGAAGCAGGACAACATCTGTATGCTCTCACTCGTCGGCGTAGGCATGGCGACCCATGTGGGCGTCGCGGGCAAAGTCTTCGCGACACTGGCGGAAAACGATATTCCTCATTATAATATCACCACTTCGGAGATTTCCATTTCCGCTACCATCGATGCAGAGAATCTGTCAAAGGCAGTCGTGGCCCTGGCAGAGGCGTTCAAGCTGTAAGAAAGGCCGAAAGCGCAGATAGAAGATACAGGAAACAGCTTGCTGCTTGCAGGCTGTTTTTTGATGGTTTTTCTTCCTATTTCACGATGCCTCTGATAAAATATCTTATGTCAAAAGGGGCACCATCCGGAGATGAGGTGGAATTATGAGCAGACAATTACGCGGCAGCATCATGCTGTTTATGACAGCGCTGATATGGGGTACTGCTTTTGTTGCGCAGAAGAGCGGCATGGACACGATGCCCCCAATCGCGTTCAACGGTATACGTACCTTGATCGGAGGGATCGCGCTGCTCCCTGTCATCTACATCATGGGCAGGATTGCGAAGAAAAAGGGAACCTATCATGAAGAGACACCCCGGGAAAAAAAGACACTCTGGATCGGCGGGGTGTGCTGCGGCATCGCGCTGATGCTGGCGGGGAACATCCAGCAGATTGGCATGTGCTACACGTCTGCCGGCAAGACAGGGTTCATTACAGCGCTGTATGTGATCCTTGTTCCTCTGCTGGGGCTGATCCTGCGAAAAAAGATCCGGCCGATCTTCTGGGCCTGCGTCGCCGCATCAGCAGTAGGTCTCTACCTTCTTTGCATTCCGGCAGACGGAGGATTCGGGGAGGTCAACAAGGGCGATTTGATCATTCTGCTTTGTTCTCTGATGTTCGCTTTTCATATCCTGACGATCGATTACTTCTCGCCGAAGGTAGACGGCGTTAAGATGTCCTGCATCCAGTTCTTCGTAGCAGGAGGGATTTCGTGTATCCTGGCGCCGATCATTGATCCTGCTTTGGGATTTGCGATTCCGGGTCTTTCAAACGTCCTGGCCTGCTGGTTCAATATTCTGTATGCCGGCATCATGTCATGCGGCGTGGCCTATACGTTCCAGGTCGTTGCTCAGGCAGACGTGGAACCGACCCTGGCGTCGATGCTGCTTTGCCTGGAATCTGTCTTTGCTGTACTTGCGGGCGCTGTAATTCTGGGAGAAGCGATGGGGCTCAGAGAGATCATCGGCTGCGTGCTGATGTTCGCGGCTATCGTTGTCGCCCAGCTTCCTTCCAAGGAACCTGCGCCGCCGGAACTTAAATGATTCCGCTGCCTTCAAGCCGTCTGCGGACGGTCCGGCCGAGGAAAATCGCGATGGCGATCTTGATCAGATCGAATGGGATGAACGGATATACGCCTGCTGCCAGCGCAGCACGGAAGGGCATGCCCGCCGAATAGGACAGCCATACGGTTCCGAATGCGTAGCACACGACAAGTCCCAAAAGCATCCCGAGGAACTGCACAGCAACTTTGTCGTAAAAACGGAAGATGAACCATCCGCCGATCAGCGCCATCAGAATGAATCCGACGAGATAACCACCGGTAGGACCGGCAAGTTTGCCGAGGCCCCCGGTGAATCCGGAGAATACAGGGACGCCGACTGCTCCAATCAGCAGATACAGCAGATACGCGATCGTCCCTCTTTTTGTGCCCAGAATATAAACGCTCAAAAAGACCGCCAGGGGCGTGAGCGAGACCGGCACAGGTCCAATCGGAATAGCCAGAGGCCCTAAGATACAGGTGACCGCTGTCATTAGCGCGGTCGATGTCAATGTGTATGTCCTTGTTGTCATATTTCCTTCCTGCATAGGGCCTCCGGTTAACAAACGATGGGTGGTTAACAATTAAATATAATAGGTTTACAATCGCATCATAGCATTTGAAGAGTTCCGTGTCAACCATCTAAGTCATAAGTCAACTATCCAATCCGTCCGATCCGGTGGTATAATGTCCCCATGAATAGGCTGGTTTATTTATTGCCGATTCTGACCGGCGTATGCTTTGGTTCAATCGGAATCTTCATACGGCTTTTCAGTGAAGCCGGGTTCAATAACATGGCGATTTTGTCGACGCGAAACGCCATCTCCGCGTTGATCCTGTTTCTCTTTCTGCTGGTGTACGACAGGGATCTGCTGAAGTGCAGGGCGCGGGATCTGCCGATCCTTTTGGGAGGCGGTTTCGTTGGCATGACCCTGACGAATGTTTTTTTCAATGTCGCGGTACTGAATCTGTCCCTTGGGTTCGCAGGGGTACTGATCGGATTATCGCCCGTGTATGTCGTCTTCATCGCGGCTTTTCTGTTTAAGGAGAAAATCACACGGCGCAAATTGCTCGGAATGATTCTGGCGATCATCGGCGTCATTATGGTAAGCGGTGTCGTCGACAGCGGAATCACATTTACAGCAGCCGGCCTCGCTGCGGGGCTTTTGTCGGGTCTGTTTTACGGTATGACTAGCATCTTCACGAAGATTGCCATCGGCAGGGGATACAAAGGACTGACAATCACGTTCTACGCCCTTCTGATCACAGCACTCACAACGGCGCCGTTCACCAATTGGGGCGTGGTTTTGTCATACACTGCCGCATCGCCGCTGTCGCACAGTCTGCTTATGATCGCCCACGCTGTGATTGGCGCGGCGCTTCCGTACCTGATGCTGAACGTTTCGCTGAAGCATATTGAGGCAGGGAAGGCTTCGATCCTGACGTCGAGCGAACCGGTCTCCGCGATGCTGTTTGGATTTTTCGTATATCATGAGCCGATGACGGTGATCTCAGCGGCAGGCATGGTGATTGCGGTTACGGCGTTCGGAATCATAAGCACCGGCAAACAGCCCGAAGAATAGGCAAAAGCATTCAAAGTCAAGATAACAAAGCAGAGATAGCTAAGCAGAGATAACAACGATAGTATATAATAGTATTTAATTGTAGAAAGTAAAATGATATCGGAGGATGACAATCATGAAAGTCAGATTCAATGAAAACCAGGAGATCGTCGACGCGGTCAAGGAAGGACTTGAGCGGACGGGCGGATACTGTCCGTGCAGAATAGAGCGCACGGAAGACAATAAATGCATGTGCAAGGAGTTCCGCGATCAGATCAAAGATCCGAATTTCGAAGGGTACTGCCACTGCATGCTCTATTACAAGTCGCTGGAGGACTGATGAAAGAGAAGAGCATTCTGATCCTCAATTCGGTTCTCACAAAGGCGGTGTATCTGCTGTACCCGCTTTTGCTCATTTATCTTGCCGTAAATCATCTGACAGATAAGGATCCCGGTTTTGTGCCGGCTGTTTTGGTGCCCGGGATCTCGTTTATCCTTGTCAGCGTGTTCAGAAGCAAAATCAATGCGCCCCGTCCCTACGAGATGCCGGGGGCGGCGGCGCCAATCATACAAAAAGACGCCCCGGGAAAGTCCTTCCCGAGTCGTCATGTGTTTTCTATCTTTGTCATTGCCGTAACGGTGTTCTGGGTGTGGCCTGTGCCGGGGATCCTCGTCGGGATCGCAGGCGCGGTCCTGTCCTGGTGCCGCGTTGCGGGAGGTGTCCACTTCCCGCGGGACGTCATCGCGGGCGCCCTCATCGGCGTCGGCTGCGGCGTGATCGGATACTATGTGATCCTGCCGCTCATCTGAGAAACAACTACCCTAATAACAGCTACAGATCCCGTCTGTTCAGCGTGCCGCCTGCAAGCCAGCTTTCCAAATTGTCTGTGAGGACATCAATGACCATCTGGCGCATCTCTTTTGGTGCCCAGGAATTATGCGGCGTGATGAAGCAGTTGTCCAATCCCAGGAGCGGGCAGTCAGCGGCCGGCGGCTCGGTTTCGAGAACGTCCAGTCCTGCGCCGCCCAGACGCCCGGATATGAGGGCCTGCGCCAGCGCATTCTCATCGACGAGCGCGCCACGTGCAGTGTTGAGCAGGATGGCTCCCGGCTTCATCTCATCAATGAATGCCGCATTGATCATATGCCGGTTTTCTGCAGTCAGCGGACAGTGCAGGGAGACGAAATCAGACTTCACAGCGGCTTCACGGTCCCGGCTGTAAACGTTGACCGTCATTCCGAACGCCTCTGCCAACTGGGCGACTTTGCGGCCGATCTGACCGTAACCGACGATTCCGATGCTTTTGCCTGCCAGGAGCGTGATCGGTTTTTTCCAATAGCAGAAGTACGGGTTGCTGGTCCATTCACCTGCGTTGACCGACTCATTGTGCAGACCGACATTGTTTGTCAGCTCCAGTATGAGGGCCAGGGTGTGCTGTGCCACAGCGTCTGTCGCGTAGGCCGGCACGTTGGTCACAGCAATGCCGAGATCCGCTGCCGCAGCAACGTCCACATTGTTGTATCCTGTCGCCGTCAGGCCGATGTACTTCATATTCGGACACTGCTCCATCACCTGCCGGGTGATCTGGGTTTTGCTTGTGAAAACGATCTCACAGTCGCCGATGCGCGGCACCAGATCGTCGTTGTAACTGCTGTCGTAAACCGTGAACTCATCACATAAACTGCTGAGTTTGTCCCAGCTCAGATCGCCGGGATTGATCGTATATCCGTCCAGTAAAACTGCGTTCATGAACAACCTCCTGAATCAATTCTGCAACGGGCTCATTGTACAATAGGCTATCAGGAAAAATCTACGGATTTGCAAAAAATTTTATTTTTTATTCCAACCAAAACAACGGAAATATTTACGGACGGACTGGTCCGTATTTTGACCAAGTCTACGGAGATTTTTACGGACGGCTGAAAAATACAACGGAGACGTTTGCCTGATCGGACAGAATTTCAACCTGTTCGGTCAGCTTTTTTTCGTTCAGCTACACAGAATTATTTTTACAAATTCTCAGTATGCAGTTGCGGTACTGCGTTGATTCGTGTAGAATGGTGTAGACAAAACGATATGACGATAACGCCCTCAATGAAGAGCATATGAATAGATTAAAAGAAAGGAATAGCATACATGGCACATCAAAGTGAAGCGCAGCTTGAAGAACGTCTGATAAAGAAGCTGCAGGCGCTGAACTACGAAAGAATCTCTGTCACGGATTATGACGCGCTGGTGGAAAATTTCCGGAAGAAGATCCAGATATTCAATCAGGACGCCATTGGCGACAATCCGCTGTCAGACGCAGAGTTCGCGCGGCTCATGCAGGGGATTGCCGCAGGCAAGTCCGTGTTCCAGTGCGCAAAGCAGCTGAGGGATAAGTTCCTGCTGGAAAGAGACGACGGAACGCACATCTACCTCGGCTTCATGAGCGAGCATCCGGAAGAAAACATCTATCAGGTTACGAATCAGGTCACCGTCGTCAACAAGTACAAGAACAGATATGACGTTACACTGCTGTGCAACGGTCTTCCCGTCGTCCAGATCGAGCTGAAGAGAAGAGGCGGCGACATCAAGGAAGCGATCAATCAGATCGACAGATACAGGATACACAGCTACAAAGGACTGTTCCACTTTACTCAGTTCTATGTGGTTTCCACAGGCGTGGAGACAAGATACTTCTCCAATACAGACGATCAGCGGATCACGAAGTCGCTGACATTCTACTGGACGGACGAAGACAACGCCCGTATCAACAATCTTGACCCGTTTGCAGATTCTCTGCTGAACCACAACCGCCTGACGAAGATGATCATGCGGTACATGGTACTGAGAGAGACAGAAAAGTCCCTGATGATCATGCGCCCGTACCAGGTATTCGCGACAGAAGCTCTTATCAGAAAAGCCCTCACCACCGGCAAGGGCGGCTACATCTTCCACACCACAGGCTCCGGCAAGACGCTCACTTCATGGAAGTGCGCGCAGCTTTTATGCCAGGAGGAGCGCATCAAGAAGGTGTTCTTCCTTGTAGACAGATCCGATCTCGATACGCAGACGATGGAGGAGTTCAACCACTTCGAGGCCGGCTGCGTAGACTATACGAACAACACCCGCGTACTGGTAAAGCAGATCCGCGACCCGAATAAGAAACTGATCGTATCAACAATCCAGAAAATGGCGAACGCGGTCAAGAAGGAAAAATATGAATCGCTGCTCGCTCCATATAAGGACGAGAAGGTCATTTTCATCATGGACGAATGCCACCGCAGCCAGTTCGGCAAGATGCATACGGACGTAAAGAAATTCTTCACGAACGCCCAGTACTTCGGGTTTACAGGCACTCCGAGGTTCAAGGAGAACAAGTCTCAGGACGGCAGGACGACGGCAGACATCTTCGGAGACTGCCTGCATCAGTACCTTATCAAAGAGGCCATCTTTGACAGGAACGTGCTCGGCTTCAATGTTGAGTACATCGAGACATATAAGGGCCAGTTTGACGATGATGACACCACCATGGTCGAGGATATCGATCGCAAGGAGGTGCTGGAAAACGATGAGAGAGTATCGCTTATTGCAAACTACATCGTAGGCTCTCATGCCATCAAGACCCGGATCAACAAGAACAGGTACACGGCTATTTTCGCCACATCGAGCATCCCGATGCTCATGAAATTCTATGACGAATTCAAGAAAATAGACCATAATCTGAAAATCGCAGCCATATTCTCTTATGGAACGAACGAGGACCTGGAGGATAAGGACGAGCACAGCAAGGACAGCCTTGCCCGCATCATGGATGATTACAATGAGATGTTCGAAACGAACTTCTCCCTCGACTCATACGCCGGGTATAACGCTGACATCGCAAAAAGGCTGAAGGTCAAGAAGATTCCGGAGATTGACCTTCTGATCGTAGTTAACATGTACCTTACGGGCTTCGACTCAAGGCCGCTCAATACTCTGTATGTTGACAAGAACCTGGAGTGGCATAGCCTGCTGCAGGCCTTTTCCAGAACGAACAGGGTCGAAAAGGAAACGAAGCAGTTCGGCAATATCGTCTGTTTCCGGAACCTCAAAAAGAAGACCGACGATGCGCTGAGGCTCTTCTCCGGCGACGGGGATACCGCAGGGATCCTGCTTGAGCCGTATGACCACTATGTCAGCAAAGCGAAAAGCCTGATGATCCAGCTTACAGACCTCGTTCCGACCCCGGAAGATGTCGATAAACTGCAGTCGGAAGACGACCAACTGAAATTTGTCGTCCTGTACAGGGATCTCGCAAGGGTGATCCTGACGCTCAAGACATTCGTTGAATTCGACTGGGACGACTTCGCGCCGCTCTTTACAGAACAGATGAACGAGGACTTCAAAAGCAGATACCTGACGCTTCATGACAATCTGGTCCACAGGAACGATAAGGACAAGACGTCAATACTGGACGACCTTGATTTCGGGATCGAGCTCGTCAGAACAGACCTCATCAATGTGGCATATATCATGAACCTGCTGAAGAATGTAGACAGAACGGACAAGGCGCAGCAGAAAAAGGACGTCGATTTCATCATCTCGGAGATGGACCGTACAGACAGTCCGGAGCTGAAAAGAAAGGTCGACCTTATCAAGGCGTTCCTGTCGGATATTCTGCCGGTTATCGGCGAGGAAGACGATACTGTGGAGAGTTATCTCGAATATGAAGATCACGTCCGCACAGAGGAGATCAGAGCCTTTGCCAACGATAAGGGTATCGAGTATGACTTCCTGAGAGACCTCATTTCCGAATTCGAGTTCAGCGGGATCATGAGCAGACAGGAGATCAGAGACACCCTGCCGGGGAAACGCACATTCAAGGAAAAACGCAGGCTCGTGATGGACATCATGGACTTCGTTATAGACAACTGCAATAAGTATCAGTTCTAAGGGTTAAAGGAGAAGAAAGGAAATGACTGTAAGCGAACAGAAAAAACTGGCAGCTGAGCTTTCGAACAAGCTCTGGGCGATGGCCAATGACCTTCGGGGCAACATGGACGCATCTGAGTTCAAGAACTATATACTGGGACTGCTTTTCTATAAGTTTCTGTCAGATAAGACGGAAGCGTTTATGGCGGACCTCCTGAAGGAGGACGACATCTCCTATGCAGATGCGTGGGGAGACGATGAGTACAGAGATGACCTGATTGACGAGTCCATCGAAACGCTCGGTTTTGTGCTTGAGCCGAAGTACCTGTTCAACAATGTCATCAAGATGATTGAACGGGGCGAATTCACCATCGACTACATGGAGGAGATCGTGAATTCCATCATCGAATCTACGAGGGGCCAGGAGTCCGAGGCTGATTTTGAAGGCCTGTTCGATGACATGGATCTGAAATCATCCAAGCTCGGAAAAGAGCTCAAACAGCGTGGAAAGCTGATCGGAACGGTCCTGCAGACCATCGATACCATCGATTTTGAGTTCGGCGGGACAGGCGTAGACATCCTTGGGACAGCATACATTTCACTTATCGGCCTCTTTGCCGAAACTGCCGGAAAGAAGGGCGGAGAATTCTACACACCGACAAACATCTCGAAACTTGTTGCAAAGCTCGCAACGCTGGGGCTCAAAGACGTCCTGTCAGCGAGCGACCCGTGCTGCGGATCGGCATCAATGCTGCTTCAGCTTTCTCAGTTCGTCAACGTCAGAAAGTACTTCGGCTCCGAACTGAACAGCTCCACTGCCGCTCTGGCAAAGATGAACATGATCCTGCACGATATCCCGTATCAGAACTTCGATATCGTCAATATGGATACGCTCGAGCAGAATCCGCATGAAGAAGAAGTATTCACGGTACAGTGCAGTAATCCTCCATACTCTGCCAAATGGTCATCCTCGCAGCGTTTCATGGACGATGACCGGTTTGCTGCCTATGGAAAGCTGGCCCCGAAATCAAAGGCGGATTTTGCGTTCCTGCAGCATATGATAGCGCATATGGCAGACGGGGACAGCAGGATCGCAGTGCTGCTTCCGCATGGCGTACTGTTCAGAGGTGCGGCGGAGGAAGCGATTCGTAAGTATATCATCAAGGATTTGAACTACCTGGACGCTGTCATAGGGCTTCCGGCGAACTGTTTCCAGACAACAAGCATTCCTGTAGCCGTACTTGTTCTGAAGAAGGAGCGCAACGGCAATCGTGATAATATCTGTTTCATCGATGCCAGTAAGGAGTTTGAAGCCGGAAAGGCCATGAACTACATCACTGATGAACACATCGACAAGATTGTAAACGCATATGCGCAGCGGCAGGATATAGATAAGTACTGTCATATCGCATCGATGGAGGAAATCGAGGAAAACGGATATAACCTGAATATTCCAAGATATGTGGATACTTCAGAAGACGTTCCGGAAATAGACCTGACTGCAGTATCCGAAGAAATAGAGACAACAGACAAACAAATCGCTGAAGTATCGGAAGAACTGAAGAAATCCTTTGGTGAGCTTGGACTCAAGTTCCCGTTTTAAGGAGATTGGTAATGAAGAAAGAAAAAGGAAAAACTCCGAGACTCCGTTTCCCGGGATTTTCTGACGATTGGGAACAGCGTAAGATTAAGGATGTATCAAGCATTATTGGTGGAAATGCGTGGAAGTCATCGGAATACACTGCTGATGGTGATTATCTTGTTATAACCATTGCTAACGTTACAGGAAATGTGTTCATCAATGACTGTGTGGGAAATCGTTTATCATGTGAAAACCCAAATGGCTATTTGCTGAATGAAGGAGACATTCTGGTTTCGCTCACAGGAAACGTAGGCCGTGTATCGAAAATGACGAAAATACAAGGCGTGTTGAATCAGCGCGTTGGTAAAATAACTCCATGTAAGGACGCTATATCGCCTGAATTTCTATTTCATGTATTGAGAAACCCACGGTTTGAAAAGGCCATGGTTGATGCTGGTCAAGGAGCCGCGCAGAAGAATATAAGCAATAGCGATGTGTTGGAATATCCGATATTATTACCATCACAATACACTGAACAAAAGATGATCGGGGGACTATTTGACAGCATTGACAACCTTATCACCCTTCATCAGCGTAAGCTTGAACAAATGCGTGAATATAAAAAGGGAATGCTTCAGAAAATGTTTCCGAAAAAAGGAGAAATGGTTCCTGAAGTGAGGTTCCCGTGGTTTTCTGAAAACTGGGAAACGTGTAAGCTGGGAGATATATATACCGAACGTAATGAACGAGGCAATGATTCGCTTCAGATACTGTCTGTTTCCATTCATTCTGGTGTATCTGATGGGCAATTAAACGCACCTGAACTTGGTAAAAACGTGAAACGAAGCGAGGACAAATCCACATATAAACACGTTTATCCAGGTGACCTGGTATTTAATATGATGAGGGCTTGGCAGGGAGCGATTGGGGTAGTGAAAAACGAAGGGATGATAAGTCCTGCCTACATTTCAGCGATTCCGAACAATAAGGTCTATTCGGTTTTTATGGATACCTTGCTGCGCAGAAAAGATGTAATAAATCAGATCAATAATCTGTCGTATGGAGTAACAGATTTCAGAAAAAGATTATACTGGAATTCCTTTGCTCAAGTTACATGTCAGATTCCATCAGTTGAGGAACAGCGGCATATAGCAGGATTCCTTCAGAACATCGACAATCTTATTCGCCTTCAGCAAAATAAGATTGATCATATTAAGGAAATGAAAGTAGGAATGCTTCAGCAGATGTTTGTGTAAAAGGGGAAATAAATGGGGAGCATGTAATAAGGAGATTGGACGATGAAAGAGGAAAGAAGAACAAAACCGAAACTACGTTTCCCTGCCTTTACTGACGATTGGGAACAGCGTAAGTTAAATGAGGTTGCAGATTTTAATCCAAAATCTGAACTCCCAGAGGCATTCGAGTATGTTGATTTAGAGTCTGTTG
>JBGUKV010000227.1:0-12474 GCA_045114655.1 Candidatus Allocopromorpha sp.
AGCGTATACGCCCGGACAGAAAGCGCCAGGTGACGCGGCCGCAGAAACAACCGCGCCGGATAACGTGCTGGCAGGCGGCGATAATCTGGAGTACATGGAATATCTGCTCAAGGAGAAGAACATGGCAGGGAAGATCCAGCTCATCTATGTGGATCCCCCGTTTTTCTCCAACAGCAAGTATCAGACCTCGGTGCGCCTGCAGTCCGATAAGCTGGGACTGTCGCCTTATATCAAAACAGGAGCCTACGACGACACCTGGGAGGACAGCCTGCAGCAGTACCTGGCCATGCTGGGCGTCCGCTTCATGCTCATGAAGGAGCTGCTCGCGGACACAGGCTGCATCTGGGTGCACCTGGACTGGCACAGCTCCCACTACATGAAGACTTTGCTGGATGAAATTTTCGGTTATGACAACTTCGTGAACGAAGTCGTATGGAACTATAAATCCGGCGGCGCGTCGAAGCGGAGCTTCGCCCGTAAGCACGACACGCTCCTGTTTTACAGCAAAAGCAATCAATACAAGTTCCATCCGCTGAAGGAGAAATCCTACAACCGTGACATGAAGCCGTACCGCTTCAAGAACGTGGAGGAATTCCAGGACGAGCTGGGATGGTACACCATGGTGAACATGAAGGACGTGTGGACCATCGACATGGTCGGCCGGACATCCCGCGAGCGGACCGGCTACGCCACACAAAAGCCGGAAAAGCTGCTGGAGCGCATCGTGCAGGCTTGCAGCGACGAAGGGGACCTGTGCGCGGACTTTTTCTCTGGATCGGGAACCATGGGCGTGGTATGTGAGCGGATGAATCGTCCGTG
The DNA here is from genome assembly GCA_045114655.1 of Candidatus Allocopromorpha sp. Classification (GTDB taxonomy): domain Bacteria; phylum Bacillota; class Clostridia; order Peptostreptococcales; family Anaerovoracaceae; genus Lentihominibacter. The sequence continues at coordinate 820 of JBGUKV010000227.1, forward strand.
GATCATGTGTGATGAAGGAGAGGTATCCGTTTCCAGTCAGATCCGCCGGTTCATGAACACAAAAATGGAGGATGACAAGCGCTTTGATGCTTTTGCAGTCGTCAGGAACGAGAAGGATCCCGATGAAGCCCTGAGCCGCCTGGTCCGGTGCAGCGAGGAGATGGGATGCCTGCGTATCACTGACTACGTGCCCGATGTTCTGAAACTGAGCGACGCAGATGAAGATATCGCGCTGGAATACCTCCACGACGACAGCCGGTCCTGCATCGACTTCTGGAGCCTGGACCCGGATTACGACGGGAAAGTGCACCGGGCATCCGAGATCATCAGGAACACCGATTTCTGCACGCTCTCGGAAGGCAGGCTGCACGTGATCGGCTACGATATTTTCGGAAACCGGTTTTGCTGGGAAGAGATAGATTCTTATGTCGGGAAATAGTATAATCAGACTATGAAAAAGCGAATTTACAAAGAAGAAAACTACAAGATGAGCAAATGGTCCGGCGGAAACACCCGTGAGTTGGCCATTTACCCGGAGAAGGCGGAGTATCTGGACAGGGATTTCCTGTGGCGGCTTTCCAGCGCAGATTCGGATCTGGAGGAATCCTCCTTCACGAAACTGCCGGACTATGACCGCATCCTGATGGTGCTGGAAGGTTCCGTCGTCCTGGCCCACGGCGAGGAGCGGACCGCAAGTCTGTCGGCATATGAGTACGACGCATTTGACGGCGCGGTCAAGACGAAGTGCTTCGGCAAACTGATCAAAGACTACAACCTCATTTACCGCAAGGGATGCAAAGGCAGGATGGAACTGGTCGACCTTACGGAGGAGGCGCAGCACGTGGAAAGCCAGTTCGAAGGCTCCCGCTGTCTGGGAATCTACAGCGCCGAAGGGTACACGGTCGTATCCGCCGGCGGGAAGACGGACATGGTCAAAGCCGATGAGCAGATGGTCATCGAACTGGAGCCGGGGGAAGCGCTGAGCCTGTCGGTCATGGGGCAGGGTAAGTGCATCCTGACCGAGGTCGCCTTCGAAAAGGAAGAGGTGCTGGATTTCTCACAGGAGGCTGCTGAAGGCGGGGAAGCCCAGGCGGGCGGATCTGATTTTGCCCTGGCGCTGAAGCTGTCGCTGGGGAACAACCGTTGGAGCGGCGCCATGCGGAAAATGAAGAAAAAAGGCCTGCTCTACAGTCCGGCGCTAGAGAAGAAACTGCGGTTTCTGGACAAGTATTTTATTACCGGACTGGTGTGGTGCATCGGGATCATCCTGTGCATACTGCTTTTGCCTGCCGGCGTGAGCGGGGCGGCGGTATTCGGTCTTGTGATCGCCTTTTCCATTGTCGATGTGTTCCTTATCTCGCCGCTGATCTATCTGATGGTTCTGCCGCGGCCGATCAGCGCCCACATCAAAAGCTCGGAGAACCTGACAGCATATGAGCAGAAGATCTTCGAGGAGCAGCTGAATTTCGATCCCCAGCAGGAACGGCTCAAGCGCAAGTACAGAGACCGGAGCGGGGAAACGTATGACGGCATCGGGGACTTCTGGAGACGGATGAACAAGGATGATTAGACAGGACAGGAATCGGCATGTATGAACTGATAGCAACAGCGACCTTCGGGCTTGAAGCGGTGGTCCGCCGCGAGATCGAAGGGCTGGGATATGAAATACGGAAAACAGAAGATGGCAAGGTGACCTTTGCCGGTGATGAGCGGGCGATCGTCCGCTCTAATTTATGGCTGCGGTGCGCCGACAGGGTTCTGCTGAAGGCCTGCGAATTCGAGGCGCTGACCTTCGAGGACCTGTTCCAGGGCATTCGTGCTTTTGCGTGGGAAGACATCATCCCGGCAGACGGCAAGTTCACCGTGACGTGCTCTACGGTCAAGTCCAAGCTGCACAATCCGCCGGCGATCCAGAGCGTGTCAAAGAAGGCCATCGTTGAGCGCATGCGCGGGGCATACGGCATCGAGCAGTTCCCGGAGACCGGGGCGGAATACACGGTCAAGGTCACGCTCCTGAAAGACCGGGCCACAGTGACGATCGATACGAGCGGCACGGGACTCCACAAGAGGGGTTACCGCACGGCGCCTGTCGACGCGCCCATGAAGGAGACATTGGCGGCGGCGCTGGTTCTGTTGAGCTTTTACAGATCCGGGCGCGCATTGGCCGACCCTTGCTGCGGCAGCGGAACCATCCCTATCGAAGCGGCTATGATCGGCATGAACATCGCCCCGGGTCTGTCGCGGACCTTTGCCAGTGAGGGGTGGAGTCTGATCCCGCAGGAGATGTGGAAGGAAGAACGGGCGAATGCCTATGCTGCGATCACGGAGATGCCGGTCAGCATCTACGCGTCCGATATCGACCCGAAGGCAGTGCATGCCGCCCGTGTCAACGCGGAAGAAGCGGGCGTGGACATGTGCATCCGGTTCACAAGGGCTGATGTCAGGGATCTGGACGTTTCGGCGCTGCAGGATGAGCACGGCATGATCATCACCAATCCGCCATACGGTGAGCGCATCGGCGAGCAGGATGAAATCGACGGCGTATTCAAAGCGCTGCGCAGGTTCTGCAGGGAAAACCCCGGCTGGTCGCTATTTGTGATCACCCCGGACAAGGACGCCGAGAAGAAGATCATGGGCCGCCGGGCAAACCGCCGCCGCAAACTGTACAACGGGAATATAGAGACAACGTATTATCAGTTCCACGGAGAAAAGTAATGAGAGAAGTCGGAATTCAGTGTACGATCGGACCGTCCTGCAACGATCCGGAGATACTGGCAGAGATGATGAACGCAGGCATGGCAGGGGCAAGGATCAACCTGTCCCACGGCAGCGCCGCATCTCAGGAAGAGAAGCTGATCAGCTTCCGGCGTGCGGCCAGGATGAGCGGCACGGAGGAAGCGTCTATCATGTATGACCTCAGGGGACCGGAGATCCGTATCAAGGAGATCCCCGGCGGCGTGACGTTCGCGGGAACTGGGGAGACACTTGTGCTGCGGTGTGAGGACGAAGAAGAGACGGACCCTGTGCAGCCGCCGGAGCACGACCCTTACGGAAATGAATGGGGCAGCTACGTCAACCAGATCATCCGCATCAATTACGAGGACCTCTGCGACGAGGTGAAGGTCGGCACGCAGATCCTCATCGACGACGGCAGGATCAGCCTCACGGTTGAGAGCGTGCGGGGACAGGATATCGTCTGCTATGTGGACCGCGGCGGCAGGATCGCCAGCCGCAAAGGCGTCAACGTTCCGGATGTGAAGCTGCAGATGGACTACCTCAGCGACAGCGATATCGAGGATATCCTGTGGTGCATCGATCAGGATGTGGATTACATTGCGGGTTCGTTCATCCGGCGGGCGGAGGATGTCCGCGCGATCCGTCAGGTCCTCGATGAGAACGGGGGAGAGCATGTCGGCGTCATCGCCAAGATCGAGTGCAAAGAAGCCCTCGGCAATCTGGAAGAGATCATGAAAGAAGCCGACCAGATTCTCATTGCCAGAGGCGACATGGGCGTGGAGATCGGATTTGAGAAAGTACCGGCGCAGCAGAAGCGCATCATCCGCAAGTGCCGGGAGAAGGGCATGGCGGTCATCATCGCGACCCAGCTCATCGAGTCCATGACCGAGAATCTGACGCCGACCAGGGCGGAGGTTTCGGATATCGCCAATGCTGTTTTTGACGGCGCCACCGATCTGCTTGTCACCGGAGAAACGGCGACGGGAAAGTATCCGGTGCAGGTCGTCCGGCAGATGGCGAAGATCATCGACCAGGCGATCCTGGACGCGCAGAAATACGGCGACGAGATACTGTGATCGCAGGAGACACCGATCCATGAAAATCGAAATCAACCGGAATGACAAAACACCTGTCTACATGCAGATCGCAGGACAGATCAAAGGTATGCTCCACACCGGGGAACTTACGGACGGCTATATGCTGCCGTCGGAGCGCACGCTGGCTGCGGAACTTGGCGTGCACCGGAATACAGTGACCAGGGCTTACGGAGAATTGAAGAGCGAAGGGCTTCTGGATTCTTCTCAGGGCAGCTGCTACAGAGTGCGGTTCGGACGCAGCGCGGAAGACAATTCTCCCGATCGGAGAAAAAACGTCAACTGGGAAGCTGTCGTGAAGCAGGAGTACGACGAGTTCATCAGCGACTTCGATGAACTGTACAGCGAGAGCTTCGATCCCGCGTATATTTCCTTTGCAGGGGGCGTAGCGGCGCGGGAACCGTATCCGCCTGAGGAGATCGCCGCCGTATTCGAAGAGATGTTCCGCAGCAGCGGCGATAAGGCCTACTTCTACGTGCCGTACCAGGGCGATCCGGAACTGATCCGGGAGATCGTCAAGTATATGGCGTCCATCGGCATCCGGACAAAGCCGTCCAACATACAGATTTTTTCGGAGAACAACCAGGCGCTGGATTTCATTCTGCAGCTCATGCTGTCGCCGGGAGACGGGGTCATCGTCGATGAGATCATGGCTTCCGATGTCTACCGGACCATCGAACTGGCCGGCGGGAAACTGCTCACGGTTCCGTCCGATGAGCACGGGATGATCACGGACCACCTGGACAAGGTCATCGAGACCAGCAAGCCCAAGTTCATCTATGTGGACTCCAGCTTCAACAACCCCAAAGGAACAGTACTGAGCCTGGAACGGCGCCGGAAGATCCTCGAACTGTCCTACCAGTACCGGATCCCGGTCATCGAAGACGATGAGAGCTCAGAGATCTACTACGGCGAACGGCCGCTGCCGTCGATCAAATCCATGGATCACGGGGACAATGTTATCTACATGTACTCCTTCTCGCTGAACATGGTGCCCGGCATCGGCGTGTCCTTCGTGGCGGCGGACAGGAAGATCATCGAGCAGTTTTCGAACATGGTGTCCCTGCGCGTTGCCAACCCGGACTGGGCGGCCCAGATGGTCATGCTCCAGTACATGAAGAAGGGAATATTCCAGGAGCGGCTTGCGGATTTCCGGAGCATCTGCAAAAGCAAGCGGGACCGGATGTGCAGAAGGCTAGACCTGCTCACCGGGCGATATGGGCTGCAGTACACCAAACCGGAAGGCGGCGTGTACCTCTGGGTGAAGCTGCCGGAGCACATGGACTCGCGGGATCTGCTGGGGCAGGCCCAGAAGAGGGGACTGACCTTCATGCCCGGGTACGTGTTCTTCCCGCGAAAACAAATGGGCGCACGGTACTTCCGGCTCAACTTCTCTTATCCGACAGAAGAGGAGATCGAGAAAGGTATGGACATCCTGGAGGAGAGCCTCAAAACAGACAGCATCTGATTGACTCCTAAAAGGATGTTATTGAATGTTCTGTTATTCAGTTGTATTATAAATACAATAATACCACTACCTGGTAGTAGTATTGTTATGTTGTCCTTCTAAGAATCCTATTGTCAAAAGGGTTTTCCAATTACACATCTAAAGATCTAGCTCAGAAGGAAACCACCTTGGACAGTCATAAACTATACTGTTTTTTGATGATGCTTTTTTGAAGACGATTATCAAGAAATAAGTGAAAAAAGAGGAGGTTTGAAGTGAGTATAGGAGAAATAAAAACGAATGCAAAAGATAAGTTTAAGGAGCACTGGAGTGTTCTGTTACTGGTCCTTGCATTAACGCTCGTAGCAGAAGGACTTGCTACAGTGATCGGATTTGGTCTAGGTGGAATCATTGTGAACGGGCCACTTCTTGTTGGGATTTACTATGTATATTCAAACATCATCAAGGAAAAGGATTCCGATTGGCAGGATATGTTATATGGGTTTAAAACAATGTTTGCCGATTCGTTTGCGGTCATTGCGCTGGTACTATTAGTTCTGGGCGTTGTAACCATATGCGTAGGTATCGCAGGAGGTATTCTGGCAAGCTTGTCGACAATGATACCGGGAATAGGTGTTTTCATTATGGTGTTAGTATATGCTGCAATCTTCTTTGCCAGTCTGATTGTGGCATTTTATATTCTCTGTGGATATGCAGAAGCACCAATCCTGCTGCTTAAAGAACCGGGAATCAAACCGCTTGACGCATTGAAGAAAAGTCGTCTTATGATGCAGGGAAATAAGAAAACTCTTTTTATCTTTGATCTCTCCTTTATAGGCTGGTTCGTTTTGGCTGTCATCACACTAGGGCTGCTGATGATTTATGTGGGACCGTATTATTGGTATGCCAGAACAATGCTTTTGGAACAGATCTATACAGAAAACCGCGGCGTTTCAATGGATGACGATGAAGAAATGCAGAAATTGATCGGACTGAGAGACAACGTAAAGAGCAAAACAGATTCTGTAACGGACAAAGTAAAAGAGAAGAAAGAAGAGTTCGATTCAAAAAAAGAAACATCGAACGATACGGAATCGTCAAAGCCCTCAAACTTGAACGTATGCAAGTACTGTGGAGCAGAATTACCTGAGGGAGCAGCTTTCTGCGGCAAGTGTGGCAAAGCGCAATAAGGAGTAGACGGTGTTTTGTGTCCGCGCTGGCCGAAACTGAAGTAAGCAGCTGTCGTCGACAGAAAGTATGTTAGTAGAAGAGAGAGGTAAAGCCATGTTTTGTGTTTATTGTGGCAAAGAGATAGGCGATGATCAGATTTTCTGTCCGTTCTGTGGTAAGAAAGTTGAATTTGAGGAAACAGGGGAAACAGAGGAAACAGAGGAAATAAACGATACCGTGGAGACTGCATCTGAAGAAAAGGGATCCTGGTCCGAAGAAACGAACGATTCACAGCCCAATACGGAAGACAGCGTCCCGGCAGCGAAAACACCTGAAGAGAAACCAAACAAATCGAAACGGATCATACTGATTGCTGTCGGAGCGGTAGTGATTATCGCAGCTATCGCCGCATTTGTACTTCTGGGTGGTGATCGCGGCGAAGAACAGAGACCGGAACCCGGCAAATCCGAGGCAGACAGCACTGAAGTGGTGCAGGAGGAAACTACAACAGAGCAGTCTGCTGTCCATGAAGATGTTACAGGAAGCATTCCGGTGCATTCATGGGACCTGGATTTTTCCAACAGCGAACATAAAAACAGCGATGGCACAATCAGTTACGACAGCGTTATGCTGGTAACAAATAATACCGGACGCCCCATCACAGGAATTGCTTACACGGTGAAGAACGAGTACGGCGAAACAGTGGAAAACAAAGACAACCGATGCAGAAGCGAAGCACCGTTCTATGCGGAAGGATATATTCCTGACGGGGAAACCGGAGTTATGGTTTCCAAGATCACGGTCACAGAGGAAGAATATGAAAAGGAGAACCCAAAGTATGACTCCGGACACAGACTTAAGCCGAAGAACGTGTCTTTGGTTGAAGCCTATGATTTCAGAGGAGACGAGGGATACCATCAGGCGACCGGTACAATCGACGGCCCATACAAGGGTGATTTTGAAGAGTGCTATTCAGCAGAGATTACAAATCAGAATGATACTCCGATTCACAAAGGTGCTGCAATCATCGCTGTGAAAAAAGACGCAAATGACAATTTGAGAATCAATGTATCCTCAGCGAAAGGCAAGGTTGACCGAGAAATCACCGGCGGAAGCGAAGGTGTTGCCATTGACAATGCATTTGAGGATCCGGGGCTGAAAGAGTGGCCTGCCAATCAATATGATGTATGTGTAATCGATAATGAATACAGTGACGGAAGTCACTATTACGATACGTACAGGGAGAAATACTTTAAGTAGTATTTTAAGAATGTAATGAGCAAGAAACGAACTCTAACAAGAACGATATTTGTGATCGTCGCCGTTGCTTTGGCAATGTTCCTTATGTCAGGGTGTGGAAACGAACAGGAACAAGAAACCTCGACGCAGGTTTCGGAGACAAAGACGACGGTCGAGCAAACGACTACGCAAGCTCCTGAAAGACAGTCGCTGAAGATTTTGCTCCCAGTATCAAAGTACAAGGACATAGAGAAATTCACAGCGGCATATAATGCGGATGATAACAAATATACGATCGATCTCGTCCTGATCGAGTCTCTGGACGGGATTGATCCCTTTGATTACGACGGACTAATCATACCGGGCGGTAAGCATGTGCATCCGTCATTCTACGGCGCCGAAGTCGAATGTACCAAACATAAGTTCAATCCGGAACTCGATGAGCTTGAATTAAACCTGGTAGATATGTTTGTGGAAGCCGGGAAACCGATCATGGGTGTCTGCCGGGGCTGCCAACTTGTCAATGTGGCTCTTGGCGGAACATTGAAACAGGATATTGGAATGGAACACTACGATGATGCTGTTCGTGATACTACAATCATGGAAGGAACGGATTTTCGCAGTATATTTGGAGACTCGGTTGATACCGTACACTTCCACCATCAGGCAGTTGATGCGCTTGCAGAAGGTCTGACTGTGACGATGGTCGATGCGGAAGACGGAACCATTGAAGGTTATATCCATGACACATTGCCCATCTACGCCGTTCAGTTTCATCCCGATCGGATGTATGTGAAAGAAGACCCTGAAATAAAGGAAACCGGAAGAATTTTCATGGATTATTATTTCGATATCTGTCAGAGTGAAAAACAACAGTCATCTGACAATTGATATACGAATTTGTAAAGAAAGGGAAAGACATGTATTGCACGTTTTGTGGAAAAGAAATTGACGACGATCAGCTTTTTTGTCCCTTTTGCGGAAAAAAAGTCAACGAAACTGCATTAGCTGAAGAAAAGACTGAACCTGCAACTGGTTCGGAGAAGGGTCCGATATCCGACGCAAAACCAGAACCGAAGGGAAAACCCGGCAAGAGAAATCCGAAGGTTCTGATCATCATAGGCGCGATTATTGCAGCAGCAGCAATCGCAGGAGTAGCTTTTGCGCTTCTTGGGAACGATGGTAATGAGCAACAGGCAGCAGCACCATCTGAAAAAGAATCCGAACAGAATAAAGACGAGAAGACAACGATCTTTTTCGCATCTGACTATGGTGAACAATACGGATGGGAGAAACCGGTAACCACATTATCCCGTCTGCTGAATACCGTTCAAAGCGATGGAAAGAATCCGGAAGAAATCGTCATGCTCGGTGATTATAACAGTGTAGAAGGGAAGAACAATTATAATGTTGACCCGGCGGATTCAATAGAGGAGATTCGTCAAACAGGGCAAAGCAATTTCCCTGATCTGGACTCCGGTGACTTTATTTTCGTACAGGGGAACGTGGATCAGAAGTCCTCATCGCTGTCAGAGTCAGGACTTCACGAATTTGATAATTATTATATATATGTGTTAAACACTGAAAAAGATTTTCCATGGTCAGAAGGAAAGGACAAAGACAGTCTGGATAAGGTTAAAGCAGCATCCGAAAAAATGAAGGAATGCTTCGAAGAATTAACAGCGCAGAAGAAGGGTAAGCCTGTCTTTGTTGCGAGTCATATGCCGCTTCATTTTACAGCCAGAACTGCATCCAAGACCGGGGATAACATGTATGCCTCCTTGCTCTTTAATGTAATCAACGAAGCCGGCGAGTCGCTCGATATCGTGTATCTGTACGGGCATAATTGCGCGAAAGGCTGGGATTGTTATCTCGGCGGAAGTAGCGTATATAAAGCAGTCGGAGAAACACTGCTGGTTCCGGATTACAAGAAAGGAGATGTTTCAACGGATAAGTTTACTGAGAATACGCTGACGTTCACCTATCTTAATGGAGGTTACGTCGGGTATTATATGAACTGTTCACAGGACGATCTGGAGAAGGGCCTCGCAGATCAGTATTCTGCAGCAGATGAAACCCTTACTTGTGTTGTTTGTGATCTTTATTCTGATAAGATTGTGCTGACGAGATATGACGAGGATGGAATCCACCCAATCGGATGGGATGGAGAGGCAGATCCTTTTGATAATTACATTGATAGTGATTTGATTGACAGCAAATACTACAGCCATAAAACCGAGAGCCCGCAGGGCATCGAAAGGAAAAATCAGAGAGCAATAGAAAAAGAGACCGGGGAAAAAGAGACCGGGGGAAAAGAAGAGAAAGAATCCAAGGAATCTGAAGTGCCTGAAGACAGCGTATACAATCCAGGCCTATGTGACAGTCACGCAGAAGATTTTCTTTTCCCAAACAGTGATGATGATAATTTGTCTAATGAATTGATTTTCGACGTTGTAGAAGAGGATGAAGATTTAGTACAACGGGGGATCAACGAAATATATGCCCGGCACGGGATGATTTTTGAAGATTCTTATTATAAGAATTACTATAAAAACTGCGAATGGTACAAACCGGTTTATCAGAGGAATGAAATCAAGAGTTCCTGGTTCAACCAATATGAAAACGCGAACATAAAAGCACTGACCAATTACAGGGAAAGCATTCGTGACGCAAACTCTCTTGTGGAATGTGTCATCTGCGGAACGAAAATTAAAAAAATGAATGCCTTTGTGGATGGGGACGATTATTATTGCGGAGATTGCTATGTACCGGATTCTTCTGAAGGACAAGAAGAAGTAAACGAGTAAGAAGCAACAGAAAATTGATACAAGAACAGTTTTTTCATCAAGATGTGAAGCTTTTACAAAAGCAACTGGCACAAGAAATAACAAGGATACTGGCACTTTGTTTGGAATATACGCTATAGTATATTCTAGACAAGGTGCTTTTTAGTTAAGTCACAAGAGAAGATATTTGAATAAGTTGAATAAAAAGAAGAAAAGGAGAACATCACTATGGCAGTAAATCTCAGAGGAAGAAGCTTTTTGACACTCATGGACTTCACACCGGAAGAAATTCGTTATCTGCTGGACCTGGCCCACGATCTGAAGGCCAAGAAAAGATCAGGTATCGTAGGCGACAGCCTCAAAGGCAAGAACGTCGTTTTGCTCTTTGAGAAGACATCCACAAGAACAAGATGCGCATTCGAAGTAGGCGCAATGGATGAGGGCGCCGGCGTCACATTCCTGGACAGCAAGTCATCACAGATGGGCAAGAAGGAATCACTCGAAGACACCGCTAAGGTTCTCGGAAGATTCTATGACGGAATCGAATACAGAGGATATGATCAGAAGGTCGTTGAAGACCTGGCGAAGTACGCAGGCGTTCCGGTATGGAACGGACTGACAGACGTTGACCACCCGACACAGATCCTGGCTGACCTGCTCACCATCGAGGAGCACGTTGCAAAGCCGCTGAACAAGTGCAAGGTCGTCTTCGTAGGCGATGTCAGAAACAACATGGCGTACGCATGGATGTACGGCTGCGCGAAGATGGGCATGCAGTTCGTAGCATACGGACCGGCAGAGCTGTGCGAGCAGGTCGATGCTGACGTCGTTGCCAGAGCTCGTGAAGTCGCTGCTCAGACAGGCGCTTCCATCGAAGTGTCTTCAGATCTCGAAGCAATCAAGGGCGCAGACGTTCTGTACACGGACATTTGGGCTTCCATGGGCGAAGAAGAGCAGATCCCGGAAAGAGTCAGACTCCTCACACCGTACAGAGTCACAGAGGAAATGATGGCTGCTACAGGCAACCCGGACGCAATCTTCATGCATTGCCTGCCGTCCTTCCACGACTTCGAAACAACGATGGCGCAGTCACAGGAAGAAATCGGCTATGACATCCGCGAGGTCACCGATGAAGTCTTCAGAGGACCGCAGTCAAAGGTATTTGACGAAGCAGAAAACAGAA
>JBGUKV010000228.1:0-2826 GCA_045114655.1 Candidatus Allocopromorpha sp.
TCCGCCTCCCTTCTGGTCGGACACTCTCCTATGTGAAGCCACGCATGGGAGAGAACCGTTTCGGCGGAGAGTCTGTCACGTATGAAGGTGTCGGCAGCACAAAGAAATGGGAACGGATCGAAAGTTACGGTCCGAAGTTTGTCGAGAACATTGTGCAGGCAACATCCAGGGATATTTTGATGTACGCCATGAAAACGCTCCGGTGCTGCAGCATTGTGGCCCACGTGCATGATGAGCTGATCATCGAGGCGGACCCGAAGATGAGCCTTAAAGTCCTGTGTGAACAGATGGGTAGGGTTCCGCCCTGGGCCAACGGATTGATCCTGCGTGCAGATGGATATGTTTGCGATTTCTATATGAAGGATTGATCTTTTCCCTAAAACCGTCAGATTACACCTCCCGCCAAGGCTACCTGGTAGGAGGTGTTTTCTATGCAGGTAACAAAGATTGCTGGCGGCGAGATTTCTTATAACGACATTCCGAGGCCGACCAATGAAGAAATGCAGAACGAATACAACTATATCCTGGCCGAACAGATGACGAGAAAGCTCCTGGATCGGGGCCTGATATCTGTGGATGAATTCGACAAAATCATGGCCAAAAACCGCAGATCTTTCTCGCCATTTATATCGAAGATACTGCGATAAATGACTTGATAGTTTTTGCGATCAGAGGCATGAATACACTACCCCTAATCTGAAAGGCGGTGAGACGATGAAACGAATAACAAAGATTGAGGCAGCCGGAGCTAAGGCTAAAAAGAAGCTCCGCGTCGCGGCATATGCAAGGGTATCGACCGATACTGATAAGCAGCTGGTCAGCCTGGAAACACAGAAGAATCACTACGAGAAGTACATCAAGTCAAGGCCAGATTGGGAATATGCCGGCCTATATTATGACGAAGGGGTGACCGGCACAAAGCTGGCAAAGCGTGATGGCCTTCTGCGGCTTCTCGATGATTGCGACAAGGGCCTTATTGATTACATCATTGTGAAGTCCATCAGTCGCTTCTCCAGGAACACGGTCGATAGCATTGAGATTGTTCGAAAGCTCTGCCAGGACGGTATCTACATCTACTTTGAAAAAGAGAACATCGATACCGGAAAGATGGAGGGCGAGCTGTTGCTCTCCATTCTTTCAAGTCTGGCCGAGAGCGAATCAAGATCCATATCTGAAAATGAAACCTGGGGCATACAGAAACGCTTCATGAATGGGACTTTCAAGATCGGGTATCCTCCCTACGGCTACAAGAACGTGAACGGAGAGATGATCGTTGTAGAGGAGCAAGCCGAAATTGTCCGTTGGATCTTTTCTGAGATCCTTACGGGAAAGTCGTCAGGAACCATTGCGAAGGAACTAAATCAAAGAGGTGTTCCTTCAAAGCGTGGCGGCCGGTGGGAAGGGCCGGTCATAACAGGCATGATCCGGAACGAGAAGTATACCGGAGATGTGATCTTCCAGAAGACATTCACGGATGATCGGTTTAACAGGCATGTTAATCACGGAGAGAAAAACCAGTATTACATGCAGGATCATCATGAGGCCATTGTGAGCCGGGAAATCTTCGAAGCTGCAAACGCCATCATTGATGCGAATGGTCTGGAGAAGGGAATCCAGAAAGAGTCTGAAAAGTACAAGAACCGATATGCCATGTCCGGAAAGATTATCTGCGGAGAGTGCGGCGGGACCTGGAAGCGCGTAAAGCTCGGGAGCCGGTTTGGGTTTGCCTGCAACATGCATGTGAAAGATAAGGACGCTTGCAGTATGAAGTCCATTAAGGAGGAGCCGGTAAAGGCCGCATTCATTAACCTGATGAATAAGCTGACCTTCGCACGCGGTAAAGTCCTGGTTCCATATTTGGAGATGCTAAAAGGCAGCAACGATGCAGCCACCTTAGAACGGCTGGATGAGATCGAGACATTGCTCGAAAAGAATATGGAGCGCCGGCAGCAGATCATGCAGTTCTTTACCAAGGGCCTCCTGGACCCAGCGGTCTATGCGGAAGAAAGCGATGCCCTGGGAGATGAGGAACGGCGACTTTCTGCTGAAAAGGACCTGCTTTCCGGTCAGATGAGCGGTAGCTACGATCAACAGGAAGCACTGACAAAGCTCCTCAAGTATACGGCCAAAGGGAAAAAGCTGCGGGCTTTTGATGATGATCTCTTTACAGAGCACGTAGACCACATCGTGGTTTTTGACAGAACGGAGATTGGCTTTGCTATGAAATGCGGGCCGACCTTCCGGGAAAGGATATGACATGAGGCACACACCATACGGATATAAGATTATCGACGGCAAGGCAGTGGTGGATGAAGAGAAGGCTGCGCAGGTCAGAAAAATCTGTGAGAACTACCTCAGCGGTATGTCCTTTATCAATGCGGCTGCGGATGTTGGACTTACCATGACACACTGTGAGGTCAAGCACATGATTCAAAACAGCAGATACCTCGGTGACAGTTTCTATCCGGCAATCATTACGGAAGAGACAGCCCGACGTATTGAAGCGGAGCGGGTCCGCAGAGCAAAGGCACTGGGCAGGGATAACAGAGGCAGAAAAAAACAGCCTAAGCCGACAATTTATAAGAACTTTTCTATCCCCAGGGTGCCGGAAAAATACCAGGACCCAATCAAGCAGGCCGAATACGCATATAGCCTGATTCAAAGCGAGGTGAGCGGATAATGGCATTAGCACAAAACATTACAGTGATTCCGGCAAGACGCACCATCGGAACGCAGAAGCCAGCGGCAAAGGTCCAGAAGACAAGAGTAGCTGCATACTGCCGTGTTTCGACAGAGTATGAAGAGCAGGAGTCCAGCTACGAAGTG
>JBGUKV010000229.1:0-4436 GCA_045114655.1 Candidatus Allocopromorpha sp.
ACGCGGTGTTTGCGGCGGCGGTGGTTACGGCGGCGACGCTGGGCGCACAGCTGAAGAAACCTTTCGCGGTGACGATGCTGCTGATGATCAGCTTCCCGCTGCGGCTGGCGCTCTGGATATTCCTGGCTGCCGCCATCGGAGGGAAAGTCGGCGCGCTGCTCGTGAAAAAGCAGACTGAGAAAAGGCAGACTGCGAAAAGGCAGACTGAGAAACCGGAAGGCGGATCACCCGCAAAACCCGAGTAATACCGTTTGAACTTATTTCTATATAAATCAACAAAACAGGAGGAATATTATGGACACTGGTACTATCAGCGTATGGGCTGCGAAGCTCGTCGACATTTGCTCCGCAGTGGGCGTCAAACTCATTCTGGCGTTGCTGATCTTCATCATCGGCCGTATCGTTATCGGCAAGATCCTGAAGGTCTTCGGCAAAATCAAGGCATTCGAAAAGATCGACGCGGCGGTCAGATCATTCCTGATGAACTTCATCAAGATCGCGCTTTATGTGATTCTGGTCATCTCGATTATCAGCGTACTGGGCGTGCCGATGGCATCCGTCATCACTGTGCTGGCCACCTGCGGACTGGCTTTGGGCATGGCGCTGCAGGGCGCGTTGGGCAACCTGGCAGGCGGCATCATGCTGCTGGTCTTCCGTCCGTTCAACATCGGTGATCTGATCATGAGCGCAGACGCGCAGGGCATCGTCAAGGAGATGAACCTGTTCTACACAGTCATCACGACACTGGACAACCAGACCATCACCATCCCGAACGGCAACCTGATGGCGGGCAACATCACCAACATGACAAAAGAAGATCTGCGTCGTGTGGATCTGACCTTCAACGTCAGCGGTGCGGACATTGCAGGCGCTCGCAAAGTCATGGTCGAGCAGATGAACGCGAACGACAAAGTTCTGGATACGCCGGAACCGCCGATGGCAGAGCCTCTCGAAGGAATCCCGGGCGGTATGTCCTTCACAGCGAGAGCATGGGCCAAGACGGAAGATTACTGGGATGTTTATTTCGCTTTGATGGAAGCCATCCCGAACGCGCTCGGCGAAGCAGGCGTTGGCGGACCGCTCCCTGCGTCCATCATTATCAACGAGAACAAATAAGCTCCTGACGCAAAAGCAGGAGCGAGGGCTGCACAATGTCTGAAACAGGAACAACTCTACAAAAGCGGCATGGCGCGAAAGACGTCGTCGTTTCTAACGTCGGCGTCCTTTCGGTTGTCGCCATGTTCTACGCTATATGCTGCGCGGGCGCTTTTGGGATCGAGGAGATGATTCCCGAGTGCGGACCGGGACTGACTATTGTCATGCTGCTGGTTCTTCCGGTGGTGTGGGCTTTGCCTTATGCGCTGATCTGCGCGGAGATGGGCTCCGCCAGGCCGGTGGAAGGCGGCAATCTCATGTGGGTCAAGGAGGCGCTGGGCGAGTTTTGGTTTGCCATCATGGTCTTCTGCAACGTGCTGTGGTCGCTGGTCTGCAATACGGTCTACGTGGTGCTGGCCATCGGGTATCTGGGCAAAATCGTGCCCCTGACGGATTTCCAGAGCATGGCCCTGAAGGTGATCATGATCCTGATTTTCTTCATCATCAACATCCTGGGCGTCCGGGATGTCAGCATTGTGAGCACCTTGCTTTCCATTATCATCGTGGTTGCTTTTGCAGTAGTCACGGTCGTAGGATTTATGAACTGGAACCAGAGCCCGGTCACGCCGTTCTTTTCGGACGAGTATGACACGGCTTTCGGGCACATCGGCGCGGGGCTGGCCATCGGGATATGGATGTATTCCGGATTCGATGAACTGTCGATCATAGCAGGGGAAGTCAAGAACGCCCAAAAGATCATCCCGAAGGCGATGATGATCGTGGTGCCTCTGATCGCGATGACCTACATCCTGCCGACTATGGCGGGACTGTGTTCTGTTGGCGAGTGGGCTGACTGGACGACAGAGCCGGATGGGGTAGGGTACTCCGCAGTCCTGACACAGTTCGCGGGACCTGTCGCGGGTGTGCTGTTTATGATCGTGGCGATCATCGGGCAGGCGTCGATCTTCAATGTCTGCATCACCACGGGCTCCCGGTGCATGCTCATGCTGGCAGACGAACACTTCGGACCGAAGTTCGTCGCCAACCTGACGAAGAAGCGGGGCGTGCCTTATGTGGGCCTGATCGTGGTGGCGGTCGCCACCATGCTGCTGATCCCGTTTGACTTCACATTCCTGGTGGTCGTGGATGTGTTCTTCATGATCATGGTCACGTCCCTGACGGTCATTGCATGCATGATCCTGAAACGGAGACTGCCGAAGGAAGAGTTCCATTTCACCATCCCGGGCGGGACGGCAGTTCATACGTTGTTCGGTGTGGTCATCCTGGCGATCTGCGTCCTGTCGACGCTGGTCAACGGAACCGATTATTTCATGGGCGGCATGATATGGATCCTGGCTGTGCCGATCCTCTATGTGATCGCAAAATGGAAATACAAAGGCTCCACCATCGACGAGCCTGACGCTTATCCGATCAACCCTCGCACCCATTTGGGGTTTGGGGACGTGAAAAAGATCGGACTCCTGTACGCGGGCATCGGAGTGTTTGCTGTTTTTGCGCGGTTTTTCCTTGATTGGTATGAAGGAGACTGGGGTCCGGAGTATTATCTGGAGGAATACGAAAGCGGCATCTTCGCCAGCTTTGACGGGATGCTTACGGTGATACTGGTGATCGGGATCGTGTGTCTGGCAGTCGGTTTGATCGTGTGGCTTGCCGGGCGGAAGGTGGATGAATAGCAGAAGGCGGACGAATATCCGGGACCTATTGTTTCCCTTGTCTGCGCATGTTCAGGTAGATGACGGCGAACGCCATGGCGACGAGCAGGAAGACTCTGCCTTTGTGTTCCACGTCAACGTAGCCAAAGAGCATCAGGACCACAAAAAACAGGAACCCGAGGGCGACAATAAAAGTAAAGAAATTGATAAACCGATTTTTCATATGCGATGTTCCTTTCGTCTGAAATGATTATAGCAGAACCGGGAAGAACAATAAAGTGTGCGATGCTTTTGCATTAAAGCTTGCAAAAGTTGCGATTGACTAACGTCCCAATGGGATTGTATAGTTGACGAAACAGAAAGTCATAAGCAGACTCAAATCTGATCAGGCCGACAGGAGCCGGGCCGTACGCGGCAGCAAATGAGCGTATTGGAAGCACATGAGCGGGACAGTGAGACCTCGCTTCATGTGCTTTTCTAATTAGCGGATCCCCAAAGCGCGCAGCGCGGAAACAGAAAGGAGACTACTATGCAGAAATTATCCAATGCAAAGGCAGGAAAGTACACGGTCAAATGGATCTTTACGGAACCGGAACTCGTCAGACTTTTGAAGGAAATCCGGATCGAAGTCGGTGAGGAGATCACAGTCATCAGCAACAGCCGTCTGGGAAGCATCCTCCTCAGATCAAAAGCCGGGCTGTTCTCGGTAAGCGCAGAGGCAGTTGCAGGGGTCACGGTGTAAGCAGTATAATCAAGTTGGCAGTTGGTGCGTAAATAGTAAAGGAGAATGCGATGAGAGAACATAAACTTTGGCTGGCTGTCATCGTTTCGCTGATTCTCGCAATGGCCATGTCGTTCACGGCGTGCGGGGGAAGCAGCGATGAAGCAGCCACAGAAGACACAGAAGCCGCGGATGCTGCGGCGAAGGTCGCGGTGGGCATTTCCTGGCAGGAAGACATCAACCAGGAAGAGCACGGCGAGGACCTGTTGGCGTATATCCATACCGTAGAGAAAGCCGGCGGTGAACCAGTGCTCCTGGATCTTGTGAAAGATCAGGAAGGCGCAAAGGCAGAGCTGGCGAAGGTGGACTGTGTGGTTATGACCGGCGGTGAAGACATCGACCCGTCGTACTATGGCGAGGAGCCGGATCCGAATCTGGAAGAGGTGAACAAGGACCGTGATGTTTCCGATATGGCGATGCTGCAGGAGGCCATCGATGAAAACATGCCGGTGCTCTGCACCTGCAGAGGCATGCAGCTGCTGAATGTTGTGAGCGGCGGCTCCCTCATACAGGATATCCCGACCTCAGACCAGTACAAGGATACACAGGATAAGATCAAGCACAGAGACCCTGCGGAGGAAGACTTCACTTATCATGAACTGACGATCGAGAAGGACTCCCAGCTGGGCAGGATCGTCGGAGATGCTGTTCTGAACGCGAATTCCTGGCATCATCAGGGCATCAAAGAAGTGGGCGATAACCTCAAAGTCACGGCGACTTCAGAGGACGGAATGATCGAAGGCCTGGAGCGGACTGACTGCTCCTATGTCGTCGGTGTACAGTTCCATCCGGAATGGCACGTGGAAGAAGGGGATGACAGCTTCGATTACACCGTGTTCTTCACGGATCTGATGGATCAGGCGAGCAAATAACGAGCGCGAAACGAG
>JBGUKV010000230.1:0-5720 GCA_045114655.1 Candidatus Allocopromorpha sp.
GGTCTATACAGGCAAGGTAGTCGGTTCCCTGAAAGAAGCAATCGTTAAGGCAGGTCTCCAAGACGGAATGACGATTTCTTTCCACCATCATCTCAGGGCAGGTGATATGGTGCTGCCGAAGGTCATGGAAGCCATCGATGAACTGGGAATCAAGGATCTGACAATCTGCGCATCCTCCCTGACAAGCTCCCACGAGTGCCTGATCGATTACATCAAAAGGGGTGTCGTCACAAGTCTGCAGACAAGCGGCATGCGCGGCGAGTTGGGCAAGCAGGTTTCCAAGGGACTCCTGGATACAGCAGTCGTATTCCGGACACACGGCGGCAGAGCCAGAGCGATCCAGAAGGGAGATGTTACGATCGACGTAGCCTTCATCGCCGCATCCTGCTGTGATGACATGGGTAATATGAACGGCCAGCAGGGACCATCAGCGTTCGGTTCCATGGGATACGCCATGGTGGATGCCCGTTACGCGAAGAAGGTCGTTGCAGTTACGGACAATCTCGTCGACTTCCCAGCTTACCCGGTCAGCATCCCGCAGACGCTGGTGGACATCGTAGCGGAGATCGATCAGATCGGCGATCCGGAGCTCATGGGACAGGGCGCCACACGCAAAACCAAGAGCCCGCTGGAACTGACGATCGCGGAATACGCAAGCAAAGTCCTCATCGCCTCTGGCCTTATCAAGAACGGATTCTCCTATCAGGCGGGAACCGGTGGCGTTTCACTGGCGGTCGTACGCTTCCTGCGTGATTACATGAAAGAAAACCACATTATCGGTTCCTTCGGCTCAGGCGGCATCACATCGACCATGGTCGAGCTGCTCAACGAAGGGCTGTTCACAGGCCTGCTGGATGTTCAGACCTTTGATAAAGGCGCTGTAGAATCCATCCGGAACAACGGCAACCACATCGAAATGGATGCCGGCACCTATGCCGATCCACTAACCAAAGGCTGCGTCACCAACAACCTGGACATCATGATCCTCTCGGCTACGGAAGTAGACGTGAACTTCAACGTCAACGTTCTGACCGCGTCCAACGGATACGTGATGGGAGCGCTGGGCGGACACCCGGACACAGCGGCGGGTGCCAAACTGGCCATCGTCGTCTGCCCGCTCACCAGAAAGAGGATTCCGATCGTCGTGGATGAGGTCATGACGATCTGTACGCCGGGACCGAGCGTAGACGTCGTTGTAACTGAGAGAGGCATCGCGGTCAATCCGAACAACCCGCTCCTCAAGGCTGAGCTGGTCAAGGCAGGACTTCCGGTCGTCGATATCAAGGAACTCAGAGATATGGCTTACTCCATCACGGGCAAGCCGAATCCTCCGAAGTTCGGCGAGAACATCGTCGGCGTCGTTGAGTACAGAGACGGTACCGTCATCGACATGATCAAGAACGTTATCGACTAAATGTGTCAATAGGGACGGTTCTTTTGACACATTTACAATAAATGGAAACCAAAAGCCCGAAGTGCTTCAAAACATACGGCACTTCGGGCTTTTGCATCTATTACTGTGTGCGAAAGCTCTGATTTTTAGTTATATCAACAATGATATTCTGCAATGTATTGTAAAAAATACACAAAAACTTACCCGGAATGTGTTGACACGACGAAAATCTGATGTTAACATTGCGTTGTCGATCAGAAAAGATCGCAAATTAAATAAGAACCAAAGGCATAGACGGAGACAGTAGGCATACGTTAAAAGGTAAGAGCGAGCTGGTTATGGTGTGAGTCCGGTACTGATAAAAACGAATGATCGAATATCACTCCCGAGCTGCAGGGCTGAAAGCCAGGAGAATATGTGCAAACAGATATGACGGTGATTAAGCGCTGACGGACCTTCCCCGTGATCGGAAGAGCATATGATGGTATGCGTGCATGTAGCAGGTGGTTTACAAGCGGTTGAATTGTAATTTATGATTCCCGTCCTGATACAGGGCGGGAATTTTTGATACATGGCACGTGGCAAAGGAAACGGCGAACAGGCCACAGGAGGAAAAACAATGGGTAACACAGTAGAAATCAGATGGCACGGCAGAGGCGGACAGGGCGCGAAGACAGCATGTCTTCTCCTGGCAGACGCAGCATTCAATTCAGGCAAGCAGGTCCAGGGCTTTCCGGAATACGGTCCGGAGAGAATGGGCGCGCCGATCACAGCCTACAACCGCATCAGCGAAGGCGGCAGCGGCAGCAGTGTCCACTCCAATATCTACAACCCTGATTTCGTAGTCGTCGTCGATGAGACGCTGCTCAAGTCAGTGGATGTTACCGCAGGTCTTTCCGAAAACGGCGCAATCATCGTCAACAGCAGGAAGAGCCCTGCAGAAGTCAGAAGACAGCTCCGCGGATACAAAGGCAAGGTCTGCACAGTCGATGCAGGTTCCATCTCACAGGAGACTCTCGGCAGAAATATCCCAAACACACCGATGCTGGCGGCAGCCGTCGAGGTAAGCCATGTCATAGACAAGGACAGATTCCTTGCGGATATGGAAGGATCCCTTCGTCACAAGTTCGCGTCCAAGCCGCAGGTCGTCGAAGGAAACATGAAAGCGCTGAGAATGTCCATGAAACAGCTGAAGGTAGGTTGAGGCAGCGTTGAATCAACAGCGAGGCAATGCTGAGACAACATTGGAAAGGCAAACGATGAACATAAACGAACAAAGCAAATGGTATGAACTGACGACGGGGGCCGAGATCTTCGAACCGGCCACCTCGCGGGAAGTGAAAACAGGCGAATGGCGCACACGCACGCCTGTTTTTGATAAGGATAAATGCAAGCAGTGTCTGCTTTGCGTTCCGTTCTGTCCGGATGTCTCCATTCCGGTCGAGAGAGGGGAGCGTCTCGAAACGAATCTGGATTACTGCAAAGGCTGCGGGATCTGCGCGAAGGTATGCAGCTTCGGCGCAATCACGATGGAGGAACTATAACGATGCGAGACAGAATGAGTGGCAACGAAGCGGTTGCATTTGCAATGAAACAGATCGACCCGGATGTGATGGGAGCATTCCCGATCACGCCGTCGACAGAAATCTCGCAGTATTTCAGCAAATACATCGCCGACGGCGAGGTCCATACGGAATTCGTGGCGGTTGAGTCGGAGCACTCCGCCATGTCCACCTGCATCGGAGCATCCGCAGCGGGAGCACGCGCGATCACGGCAACATCTTCAGCTGGCCTGGCCTATATGTGGGAACTCCTGTATGTGGCGGCCTCCAGCAGGCTGCCGATCGTCATGGCTGTCGTGAACCGGGCTCTGACCGGACCCATCAACATCAACAACGACCATTCGGATTCTATGGGCTGCCGCGACAGCGGCTGGATCCAGATCTACGCAGAAAACAATCAGGAAGTCTATGATAATTACATCCAGGCTATGCCTATCGCGGAGCACTGCAGGCTTCCGATCATGATCTGCCAGGATGGCTTCATCACCAGCCACGCCGTAGAGAACATCGAACTGCTCGAAGACGAGCAGGTGCGTTCCTTTGTCGGTGAGTACGATCCGGAGCATTATCTCTTAAAGAAAGACGAACCGCTGGCTGTCGGTCCGTACGGCGTCTCGCCTTATTACATGGAAATCAAAAAGGCCCAGGCGGAGGCCATGAAGGAAAGCCGTGCGCGCATCTATGAGGTTGCGGAGGCTTTTGCGAAATTGTCCGGCCGGAGCTATGGGATGATCGAAGAATACATGATGGACGATGCGGACTTTGCAGTGGTCCTCATCGGCTCCTCGGCGGGTACCGCAAAGGCAGCCGCACACGGACTGCGTAAAGCGGGCGTCAAAGCCGGCGTGGTCAAAGTGCGTGTCTTCCGGCCATTCCCGTGGGAAGAGCTGCGCAGGGCTCTGCGCGGCGTCAAAGCCGCTGCTGTCATGGACAAGTCCGAAGGCTTTTCCGGATGGGGAGGACCCCTGTTCGCGGAGACCCGTGCGGCGTTGTATGATTTGGAGGAATCCGCGCGGCCGCTGCTGCAGAGCTTGGTGTACGGACTGGGCGGCAGAGACGTGACCGTTTCCACATTTGAAGCGATCTATGAAGACCTCGCCCGCACAGCAGAAGCGGGAGCAGTCGAGCACGTTTACAGACATGTCGGAGTCCGCGGCGACGAGGAAGGAATACAAGGGTAGAAATCTATGACATATAAACTGAAGGACGAACTGAACAAAAAAGAACGCTTCGCACAAGGACACCGGCTTTGCGCAGGATGCGGCGCCGGCGTTGCTGTAAGCGCCGTGCTGCGCGCGTTGGATGAGGAGGACCGGGCGGTCGTGTCCAACGCCACCAGCTGCCTTGAGGTATCCACGTTCATCTATCCGGATACAGCTTACGAGGATAGCTACATCCACAGCGCTTTTGAGAACGCCGCCGCCATGACAGGCGGTGTGGAGACAGCGTACCGCGTCCTGAAGAAGCGCGGCAAGATCGATGAGAATTTCAAGTTCATCTGCTTCGGCGGCGACGGCGGCACATACGATATCGGGCTGCAGTCTCTGTCAGGCGCGATGGAACGCGGGCATGATATGGTCTATGTCTGCTACGACAACGAAGCCTACATGAACACCGGCATCCAGCGTTCTTCCGCGACGCCGCGTTTCGCCGACGCGACGACCACGCCGGTCGGCAGCAAGAGCTACGGCAAAGTCCAGAACAAAAAAGATCTGACGGCGATCGTCGCCGCCCACGGCGTGCCTTACGCAGCACAGACCACCATGCTCGGAAACTTCCGCGACATCCATGAGAAAGCGCACCGCGCCATCTACACGGAAGGACCGTGCTTCCTAAACGTCCTCGCGCCGTGCCCCCGCGGCTGGCGCTACGAGATGGACGACCTGGCGGAGATCTGCCGGCTTGCAGTAGACACCTGCGTGTGGCCTTTGTATGAAGTAGTAGACGGCAAATGGCATCTGACCTATGAGCCGCGCACCAAGCTTCCGGTCTCAGATTTCCTCGAGAAACAGGGCAGGTTCGCCCACATGTTCCGCCCCGGCAACGAGTGGATGGTCGAAGACGCACAGCAGTATGTGGATGAGAAATGGGAGCAGCTGCTCGCAAAGTGTGAATAGTATAAGAATCAAATAGGATAAGAATCAGGACAAATAGTCCTGATTTTTTAACTTGACACTGTACTATGCGATGTAGTACACTTAATTCACAAAGAACAGTTGTTGGGGGCAATTAGAGAAAAGGGGAGGATAATGTTTCAGATCAATCTACGAAGTCAGCAGTCAATCTATGAACAGATCATCGACAACATCAAAGAGCTGATCATCCGGGGCGTTCTGGAAGAGGACAGCGAACTGCCGTCCATCCGGGAACTGTCCCGCAGCCTGACGGTGAATCCGAACACGGTCCAGAAGGCCTTTAAAGAACTGGAGCGGGAAGGCTTCATCTACAAGGTCAAGGGCAGGGGCACCTTCGTCAGCCCGCGGCGTGAGACGAAGATCGATCCTGCGGCGGTGAAAAAAATCAGCACAGACATCAGAAACAGCGTGCAGGAACTAAGCTATTTGGGGCTGCCGCAGGCGGAAATCGAAAAGCTTGTGGCGGACATCGCAGCCGATCCGTTCGGAAGCGCAGCGCAGGAACCTGACACAGCAAAAGCAACAAAGGACAAGGCATAAAGGAGGGGTATTCATGATACAAGTCAAAAATCTGCACAAGAAATTTGGGAAGACAAAAGCGCTCGACGGTATCGACCTGACAGTCAATAA
>JBGUKV010000231.1:0-17975 GCA_045114655.1 Candidatus Allocopromorpha sp.
GTTCGGTATCGGGCTGCTCGTCTCGATCATGGATATCGCGACAGCGAACAACACGGTCGCGATCGTTATGGCAGGACCTCTTGCCAAGAACGTCAGCGAACACTTCGATGTTTCTCCGGCAAGGACGGCGTCGATCCTCGACATCTTCTCCTGCATCTGGCAGGGCATCATTCCTTACGGAGCCCAGCTTCTGATCGCAGCGGGTATCGCCGGGATCGGCAGCATCACCATCGTGCCGTTCCTGTTCTATCAGGGATTCCTGCTCATCAGCGTGCTCATTTCGATCATCTTCGGGATTGGCGTGAAAAGAGAAAAAGAATAAACAAAGCTAACAGCGAAAGCAAAAAAACTGCCGTGGGTTTGACCGCGGCAGTTTTTGATTGTTTGAAAGGCCTCACCGTTCGAAGATCCGAAGCATCTTCATCTTGTATGCGTTCTCCCGGCCGGAGTACGGGTGCTCGCGCAAAGGCAGGTTGAAGCGGGTATGTCCCCTGAGCACGGTGCAGGGGTGGGTGAATTCCCGGAATCCCCATTTGCCGTGATAGGCGCCCATGCCGGAGTGGCCGGTGCCGCCGAAGGGCGCGCCCTTGACCATCATGTGCAGGCAGACTTCGTTGATGCATCCGCCGCCGAACTGCTGAGTCTCCATGACTTTATTTGCCCAACGGATATCCTTCGTGAACAGGTAGAGGGCCAGGCCGTGCTCTCGGTCCGCGATGATATCCAGCACCCGATCGACTTCTTCGTCCGGGAAGGGAACCACCGGCAGAAGCGGCGAAAAGAGCTCATGCTGCACGATGGGTTCGTCGATGCCGACGGGATAGATGATCGTCGGCTGGTAACGCAGACGCACCGGATCGCCTTTGCCGCCGAAGATGATGCGGTCGTGGTATTCGTCAGCTTCGTCGGAGCATTTATAGTAGGCAGGGCCGGAGATGAGACGGGGGTATTCCGGGTTTTCGAGCGCGTCTTCCCCGATCTGCTTCGTGAAGGCGGCAGCCAGTTCCCCGATAAAGTCTTCCGCGACTTCTTCAGCCACGGCGACTTGATTGATGTTGATGCAGATCTGGCCGCTGTTGCAGAGCTTGAAGAAAGCAATCTTCCGCGCGGCGTCCTTCAGGTCGGCGTCTTTTCTGACGATACACCAGTTGCCTGTCTCTCCCCCGAGCTCCAGCGCGACCGGCGTGAGATTTTCGGCGGCTTTCGCCATTACATGCTTCGCGACATCCGGGGAGCCCGTGTAAAAGATCTTGTCAAAGGGCTGCTCCAGACACAGGTCCGCCACATCATGGTCGCCGTCTACAAGCGTGATGTATTCCTCGGGATAGATCTCCCCGAGCATTTTGATCATGACATCGGTGCAGTGCGGGGTCTTGGAACTCGTCTTGATGACCGCCGTGTTCCCGCCTGCGATGCTTGCGGCTAGCACGCCGAAGGTCAGCGTGAACGGGAAATTGAACGGGCTGATGATGAGCGATACGCCGTAAGGTTTGTGATAGACCCTTGTGAAAAGGCTCGGGAAGCAGGTCAGCCCGCTGTATAACAGTTCCGGGCGTGTCCAGCGCTTAAGCCCATGTATCATTTCATTGATCTCCAAGATGACTGTTCCGATGTCGCAGAAAAATGCTTCTGCTTCGGTGCGCCCCAGATCCTCATAGAGCGCGTCGGTGATTTCTTTTTCGTACAGGGACATCTGAACCTTGAGACGCTTGAGCTGCATCAGGCGCCAGTCTGTATCCAGCGTGATCCCGGTGCGGAAGAACGCGCGCTGCGCCTTAACGATTTCCTTGACTTTCTCTTCTGTATAATCCATATCCGGATCCTTTCTTCTGCGGCGCCGGCCCAAGACGTCAGATGATGCGGTCGGGGCATCGGTACGCCTCCATATATTGCGGTTTTTGCTTGTTTAATGTATTATGACATAAGTGAAGCAAAAGCACCACAGCGAGGTTGAAAAATGTTATTTTGTTCTTTAAGCATCATGGATCTGGTGCCGGTCCTGGTCATACTGGTCTTCCTGTTTACACTGGTATGCCGGTGGCGCATTTTTAAAAAAATGGGGCTCAGACCATGGCTTGGCCTCATACCCGTTGTGAGGGAATACAAGATCTTCAAGCGGTGCTGGAAGGCGTGGCCTTTTGTCCTGCTCGCTGTTCTCACTGCAGTGTTCGGCTCTGTCGTGCAGACTACTGCCTACATGGACCTCGATCTGCCTATCCCGCCCTTTATCAAGTCGAACTTCATGGTTCTCGCCATCATCTGCCTCATGGTCATCACGGTCATGATGTACAAGCACCTTGCTTTTGTGTTCGGGCACGACATCTGCTTTGTGATGGGGCTGCTGTTTCTCAATCCGATTTTCCTGGGATTGCTGGCGTTTTCCAAAAACACATTCCATGAAGATCTGGCAAATCTCAAAGGCAAAGAATTCAAAGAATATACATTGAAGAACCGCACGCTGACCAACCGGATCTTAAGCGCGGTGTCAGCGGTGCTGATTGTATGCACCTCGCTGGGATATATCGGCTATGTGATGTTTGCGGAGCATCAGCCGGGATTTGTGATTGAGCGTAACCTGAGCAAAACCCACAAAACGATGGAAGGCAAAGTCAGAGGGAATGGTGAGGTCATCTACCCGGCGGCCGAAACCGGGGATGCGCAGAAAGGAGATGCGCAGAAAGGCACTGATGCCGGACGCAGCGACGGGGTCAGGGATTTGTATTTCCCGGACAAATCATCTGCTACTGAGGCGACGGTCTACATGTATCTGGTTGGTTCTGATCTGGAGGATACCACAGGAGCCGCATCGATCAACTTAGCCCAGATCAAAGACGCGACCGCAGCCGGCGATAAACTCAAGTTCGTCGTCGAAGCCGGCGGAACGGGCCGGTGGTTCACAGACGGATTCAAGAGAGGAAGAGTTGCCAGATACCTGATCAAAGACGGGGAGGTGGAGCGCCTCGAGATCCTTCCCCGAAATACGAGCATGTCGGAGCAGGGCACGCTCAGGGATTTTCTCGTATGGGCGAACAAGACTTATCCGTCCGACCGGCGGATGCTCTTCTTCTGGGATCACGGCGGCGGCCTGGCAGGATTCGGCGTGGACATCATCAACCCCGGCGTAGCCGACAGGGAAAGTTTGATCCAGACGGCCAAATCCTTAAGTCTCAACAATCTGATCAGTTCCAGGGCATCGGGTGCGCTGCTCTCTATGGATAATATTCAGTCAGCTCTGCAGGAAGCAGGAGAAAAATATGACTTGATCGCGTTTGACGCCTGCCTTATGCAGACTATGGAGGTGGGACAGGCGCTGGAACCATACGCCGATTACCTTCTGGCCTCGGAGGAAAAGGAACCCTCCAGCGGCATGTTCTATACGGCGGCGTTCTCCAGGCTGGCGCAAAAGCCGGATCTGGACACTCTGAAGTTCGGTGCGATGATGTGCTCCTCCTACGACCAGTCCCTGCAGCTGCTCTATGGTGCGCCCCAGGCAGGCTATACCATGTCCATGACGGACCTGCGATATATTCCTGTCGCGCAGAAGACATTCATCGGGTATCTGGAAAGTCTGGATAAACAGTTCAAAACCGACAAGAACAGTTTCATTCAGATGTCGACTGCCCGGTCAAAAGCTTACGAATTCCAGATGGAGGATCAGATCGACCTCATCGATTTCATCAACCATAGCAGCATAGCCGCCACCGAAAAGGCGGAGATGATCGGCAGGATCAGCAACGCGATCGCCGTGCGCAGCGCAGCGAGCGCCAACCATATCAACGGGCTGGCGGTCTACATGCCTTACGATGATCTGGATAGTTATACCAACATGTACTGGAATCTGAAAGAACTGGGCATGAAATCGGAAACAAAAGTCTACAATGATTTTGCCAGTATACTGGGGAGCCAGAAATCAACGAAGGAAAGCGGATACATCGGATACTACAGGGACAAAGAATGGTTCGTGGAAGACTTCAAGGACTATGATATCTCTGCTTACAGAAACGATATCCCCCTGATCGAGCGGGACGGCGGATATGATATCGACCTGACAGACCGGGAATGGGCGACGATCGTTGGATGCGATCAGGGCATAAAGATCAAGGTGGGCAACAGATACGCAGACTTGGGAAGCCGCAATGCTTTTGCGAGAGACAGCAAAGATCACTACAGGCTGAAGTTCAACGATCAGTGGCTGGCAATCGACAACATTCTCGTGGCAGTCCACCCGGGGCAAATGAGAAGAGATGAAGACGGAAGAACGGTCTACAGCGGAACAGTAGACGCGTATTTGAACTTCCTGGAACCCATCACAATCTACATTGAATGGAAAAACGGCAGCGGCAAAGAAATCGATGGGAAGATCCTCGGCTACCTCCCTTCTGACGAAGACTCAGATGACATCGATGAATCGGGAATGCCCCGCGGAATCAAACAATTCAAGTCGAGCAACACCGTTACCTTCCGGTACGACTGGTATGACAAAGACGGCAACTATCTGTCCACCGCACTGGGACATTGGCCGATCAGTGTGGGTATGTACGGACTCAAGCTCAGCCAGAGGGATATCAGCTCGGAAGACTATTTGTATTACGGGATCCTGAGGGATGTTCTGAACAGGACCCTGAAGACGGAGATCCTGCACCACAAAGGCAAGAAGAGCAAGAAGTAAGGAAGCAAAAGCAAATACAGAATACAGAAAACCCCGGAGGATTCCGGGGTTTTCCTATCGGCTTTTGCCGATCACTGTCTGTCAAATGATTGTGCCCTACTTGGATTCAGGCTTGCGTCTGTTGCGGACTACTACAGTAACTACAGCTGCAGCAATTGCCAGGAGCACGATGATGATCGCGATCGGAACGGCGCCGCCCATGCCGCCGCCGGTATCTTCCGGTTCAGCGCCAACGCCGACGCCTCTATCGCCGCCGACGAGATAAACGTGAACAGCGTCCTCCGTTCCCTCGAAATACTCTACGCCGACCATCTGGCCCATGGCCTCATCGCCGGACACATCGCATGTTGCGCCCTTGATATTGAATGTCTGGCCGTTGTCGAGAGTGATCGAGTTCGCGCCGACATCTGTGACCACGCCCGTGACCGTAACAGTCTCGGGTTCCGGAGGATCGGTCTCTGTCGGAGGATCGGTCTCTGTCGGAGGATCGGTCTCCGTCGGAGGATCAGTCTCCGTCGGAGGATCGGTCTCCGTCGGAGGATCAGTCTCTGTCGGAGGATCGGTTTCAGTCACAGATTCAGTCTTGGTTTCTGTCTTAGTCTTGGTCTTTGTCTCGGTCTTAGACTTAGTTTCGGTCTTCGTCTTTGTCTTTGCCTTTGTCTTTGTCTTGCTTTCTTTCTTCTCAGGATCTTTCGTTGTCAGGTAGCTGGAAGCGATGTATCTGTCCTTGCCCTTGTACTCGACGCGGCTCCATCCGTTGCTGAGTATGCCGGTCCTGGTGAGTTTCGTACCCTTCTTGACGGTTGCGACCCTTGTAGATGAAGTGTCGGCTTCTTCTCTGATATTGACTTCCGTCGAAGCCCATACATTCTCATCGACCGCCTTGATGGAAATAGCGTTCTTCGTTGTCTCTGTTTCAGTCTCGGTCTCGGTCTCAGTCTCTTTGGCCACTTCCATAGTCCTTACGTATGCGTGGCTTGTGTCGATCCCATCGATGACGCCGGCGTATTTGATTTTAACTGTATCGCCTTTCTTGACGGAGCCTGTGCTCTTTGTCTTAAAAGAGTAGTCCTTACCGTTGCTTGAGATCGTCACAGATTTGTCATTATCGATGGATTTGACTTTACCTTCAATGATCGTCACAGCAGCAGCCACGTCGACGACGCGCGTGACTTCACAGCCGGAAGTATCTCCGTTTGAGACCTTGCCCGTGTATTCTACCGTAGCAGTATCCCCGGCCTTGATGCCGTCTTCTGTTTCGATCTGCGCATTTTCGATATTGAATGTCAGTTTCTGGTTTGCTTCAGTAAAAATCGAAAGCTGCGCGTTCTGCAGGTCTTCCACCAGGCCCGATACTTGATGACCCGTATCGACGGCTTCCGTCGTTGTTTCCGGTTCGGGCTGTGGCTCCGGCTCCGGTTCGCCGGATGATCCGCACGCCGCGAAGGCGAACACCATCAGAACCGCGAGTAGCAGTGCAGTGATTTTTTTCATTACCTTCATTCCCCTTTCATGCAATATAACAAGTCTAAATTCCTTCGGCCTTACCATATAAGTTTAATACAAAAGCAGTCCGGCGGGCAATGATTTTAGGTTAGTATAACAATTATTTAGATTGTAATTGGAGGGCTTGCTTTTGTGGTAAAATAACTGGTATGGAACCAGAAGGAGGAAGCGATATGAAGCGGGTCCTGAATCCGGGGACGATGCTGAGCCCTGTACCGGCGGTAATGGTGAGCTGCGCGCGTCCCGGGGAGAAACCGAATATACTGACGATTGCGTGGACAGGGATCATCAATTCCGATCCGCCCATGACGTACATATCCGTGCGGAAGGAGCGATACTCCTACGATATCATCAAGGAGGCAGGGGAGTTCGTGATCAATCTGACCACGGAAGCGCTTGCTTTTGCAACAGATTGGTGCGGCGTGAAGTCGGGCCGGGATGTGGACAAGTTCGAGGCGCAGAAGTTGACGGCCGCGCCCAGTCAGATCGTGGCGTGCCCGTCTATCGAAGAGTCGCCGGTGAACCTGGAGTGCCGGGTGCGGGACATCATCGAGCTCGGATCCCACGACATGTTCCTCGCTGAGATCGTCAGCGTCTCGGCAGATGAGAAACTGATCGATGAAAAGGGCGCCATCCATTTGGACAGGGCGGGGCTCATCGCCTACAGCCACGGCCACTACTTCCCGCTGAAGAAGGCGGAGATCGGCCGCTTCGGTTATTCAGTGATGAAACCAAAGACACGAAAACGTTACGAGGCGCAAAAGCGCGCGGAATACAGACAGGCAAAACGTGCGGCAGCAAGCCGCAAAGGCAGGAGGGATAAATAATGCGTGCCAGCGGAATTCTGTTACCGGTTTTCTCGCTGCCGTCCGCGTGCGGCATCGGGGATCTTTACCGGGAAGCATACAAGTTTATAGATAGGTTGAGCGAAGCAGGACAGAAGTACTGGCAGGTGCTGCCCATCGGACCGGTGAACAAAGAACTATGTCCGTATCAGTCAAGTTCCAGCTTTGCGGGGGAAGCGCTGCTGATCTCACTGGAAAAACTGGAGGAGGAAGGTCTTCTCTCCGAAGAAGACGTCCGTGCGGTCAGAGAAGCCGGCGGCTCGAAAGCAGAACGTCTTCAAATGAAGCGGGAGGCGCTCAGGATGGCCTTCGACGCCTTCTGCATCAAGCTGCGCGATGACGAAGAGGGAGGGATCCATTATCAGGCCTTCTGCAAAATGGAGGAAACGTGGCTTGAAGATTTTGCGCTATATGAAGCGCTGACGGAATTCTTCGGCGAGGGGGACTGGTCCCTGTGGGACGAGGAGATCCGGTCAAGAGACCCGCAGGCCCTTGCAGAATGGACAGAGAAACTTGCCGACGCGATCGAGTATTACCGCTGGACCCAGTATGAGTTTTTTAGACAGTGGGACGAGCTCAAGAAACACGCTCATGCAAAATCCATCGAGCTCATTGGAGATATTCCGTATTACACTGCGTATGAGAGCGCGGACTGCTGGGCGTTCCCGCAGCTATTCCAGCTGGACGAAAATGGAATCTGCGAATTTGAAGCGGGCGCGCCGCCGGACGCATTTACTGCAAAGGGGCAGTGCTGGGGCAACCCGGTGTACAACTGGGACGCTCACAAAGCGCAGGGGTTCGACTGGTGGATCCGCAGGATCCAGCAGCAGCTGCGGTTCTTCGATGTGGTCCGGATCGATCACATGAGAGGCTTCGAATCCTATTATGTGATTCCTGCCGAAACAGAAGAACCTGCCGAAGGGCACTGGGAGAAGGGTCCGGGAATGGAACTGTTCAACGCGGTCAACGCGGCCCTCGGAAACCGCAGATACATTGCAGAGGATCTGGGATATCTGACAGAGGAAGTCAAGGAGATGATGGCGCAGGCCGGATATCCGGGGATGAAGATCCTGCAGTTCGCTTTCGACACGGGCGACGAAAACGTATACCTGCCGGTCAATTACGATACGGACAATTCCGTGATCTACACCGGCACCCACGACAATGATACGACCGTCGGCTGGTACAGGAAGGCAGAAGACTGGAAGAAGCATTTCGTCTCTTGGTACCTGCGTGAGAAGTCAGAGATCACACCGGAGCGGAAGGCCGAACTGTTCGGCGTCGCCGAGGAAGCGGATGAGATCATGCCTGCCGAAGCGGCTGTCGCTGGTCTCATCGAACTGGCTCACAGCAGCCGCTGCGACACCTGTATCATTCCGATGCAGGATTACCTGCTCCTGGGGAGCGACGCCAGGATCAACATTCCCGGCGTGGCAGAAGGAAACTGGCGCTGGCAGATGGATCCGGATGCGTTCACGCCTCAGCTGGCGCAGTCGATCCGGGAGATGACGAAACGGTACAACAGATAAGAAGAAATGCTATAAGAGAAGAAATGCTATAAGAAATCCCCGCGCCCACCGCGCGGGGATCATTTTTTACTGTGTGTTTTCAGGTTTTCAACCTTTCACATCGCATCTGATTCAACCTTTGACTCAGCCTTTGACGAGGGCGAGCAGGGCTTCCTTGATCGCTGCCAGCGCGTCGTCGCATGCTGCGGCGCTGTCGCCCTGTGCCATCAGATAGAGCTTGACCTTCGGCTCTGTTCCCGATGGACGGACGATGGCCTTGGAGCCGCCGGCCAGTTCATAGAACAGCACATTCGCCTTAGGTAGACCGGTCGGACAGGTGTCTCCTGTTGCGACATCTGTAATCAGACCGCTGTCGTAATCGCGGATCTTCTCGATCGGGAATCCGATCTCTGCAGGCGGCTGCTCACGCAGCTGCTTCATGACTGCCGCCATCTTATCCGACGCGTCGAATCCTTCGAACTGGATGGAGATGACTTCTTCCTTGAAGTAACCGTATTTTTCGTACATCTGCTGCAGGACCTCATAGAGTGTGAGGCCTTTGCCTGCATAGTAGCAGGCCATCTCGCACAGAAGCATCGAAGCGACGATGGCATCCTTGTCGCGGGCGTAGGTGCCGCTGAGGTAACCGTTGCTCTCCTCGAATCCGAAGAGGAAGGTTTGCTCCCCATTTGCTTCCCATTCTTTGATCTTCTCGCCGATGTATTTGAAACCGGTGAGCACTTCGACCATAGCCACATCATTCTTCTCGCAGATCACATTTGCCATGATCGTGGATACGATGCTCTTGACGGCCGCGCTGTTGGCAGCCAGCGTGCCGGCTTCTTTCTTCGCAGTGATGATATAGTCCAGAAGCAGTACGCCCAGCTGGTTACCGGTGAGCATGATGAACTCGTCTCCGTTTCTGACGACAGCGCCGCAGCGGTCGCCGTCGGGGTCAGTGCCGATGATCAGGTTGGCGTCATGCTGCTTGGCCAGGTCGATGGCCAGACCGAAGGTGTTGATGTTGTCGGGGTTCGGTGAAGCAACGGTAGGGAAGTCTCCGTCGATGACCATCTGCTCCGGAACGGTGATGATGTTCTCCGCGCCCAGACGCCTGAGGACTTCCGGAACCAATTTGTATCCGGTGCCGTGCAGCGGCGTGTAGATCAGTTTGAAGTCCGCGGCTTCCTTAACGGCGGAAGCGCTTGCAGACTGCTCGAGCACGCGGGCGAGATACTTCTCATCCATTTCCTCTCCGAGGATCGTGATGAAGCCGTCCGCCTGTGCTTTTGCAAAATCCATGGTCTTGACGTCATCGAAGATGTCGCTCTTCATCATGGAGTCCGCGACCTGTGCAGCGTGTTCAGGCGGCAGCTGTGCACCGTCCTCCCAGTAGACCTTGTAGCCGTTGTATTCCTTCGGATTGTGGCTGGCTGTGACGTTGATGCCGGCGATGGATCCTGTCTCCCGCAGCGCGAAGGACAGTTCCGGTGTCGGCCTGAGGCTTTCGAAGAAATATACGTGGATCCCGTTGGCGGCCAGAACGCCTGCTGCTTCACGGGCGAAGAGGTCGCTGTTGTTTCTGGAATCGTAGGAAATCGTAACGCCGCTTTTGCCTTCCACGCTGCTGGCCTTGATCAGGTCAGCCAGGCCCTGGGTGGCGTAGCGGACAGTGTAAACGTTCATGCCGAACAGACCTGCGCACATAATGCCGCGCAATCCGGCCGTACCGAAATCAAGCGGCTTGCTGAATCTGCCTTCGATCTGTTTCTCATCTCCGGCGATTGCGCGCAGTTCTTCTTTTGTCTGCGCATCGACCACGTCGCTTGCGAGCCAGCGGTCGTATTCTTTTCTGTAATCCATTGTGTATATTCCTCCTTATATCTTTTCCAAAAGCAGTGTGTCCCCGGGGAACATGGCGATGGTGCCTTCAAAGGTGCTGCCGGTCAGAAGATCAGACCAGCTTCCTTCCAGCGGCAGATGCTGTTCCTGTTCGCCGCAGTTGGCGGCAGTGATGATCGGCGCCGTGCCATCTGTGCCGGAACACTCTGCGTAACGTTCAAAAGCAAACAATCCGTCTGCAGATGCGATTGTCCGGTATCCTCCGCACCGGTAGACGCTGCGGGAAGTGCGGAGCGAAGTGATTTTCTTATACCAGCCCAGCAGTTCTACGCATTCGCGGCCCCAGGGGTAGCAGGTCCGGTTGAACGGATCTTTGTAACCTTCCAGGCCGGCTTCGTCGCCGTAGTAAATGCACGGTACGCCCGGCAGTGTCATCTGGATCAGGGACGCGATTTTCAGAAGCTTGATCCCCTGTGTCCATTCCGTATCGCTCATTTTGATATCCGCCTGCAGAGTTCTGGACGGATCGGGCCCCAGATCCACGCCTGCAAGCGCCGTGAGGATCCGGATGCTGTCGTGGGTCCCGAGGACATTCATCAGACAGTGCAGCACTTCCGGCGGATAATTTTCGACAATGGTTTCGACGGTTTCCGCAAGGCCGGCAGCGTTCCCGTAACGCACGAAATCAATGATGGCCGTGCGGAAAGGATAGTTCATGACGGAGTCGAGCCGATTGCCTTCAAAATAGTTTTTTCGTTCCTCGTAGGCGATCTTGTTGGAGGCGTCCTCCCAGACTTCGCCTACGATCAGCGCATCCGGCTTTTCGGCTTTTGCAGCAGCTACCAAAGCGTCCAGAAAATCGACCGGCAGCTCATCGGCAACATCGAGACGCCAGCCGGACGCGCCGGCGCGCAGCCACTTCCGGATGATGCCGTTTTCGCCGGTGATGTATTCCGTATAGGACGGGTCGTGTTTGTTCAGCTTCGGCAGAGTCTTGAAATCCCACCAGCAGTCGTAGGTGCCGTCCTCGTGGAAATAATACCAGCTGCGGTATTTGGAATCCGGGTTTTCGTAGGCGCCCTGCAGGGTTTTGTCTTCCGCGGCAGGTCCTGTTTTATAATGATCGTACTTGTCAAAGTACTTGGAATCAGATCCTGTGTGTGCGAAGACACCGTCGCAGATCACGCGCATATCGTAGCGCGCAGCTTCCTCGCAGAGTTTGCGGAAGTCCTCTTCGGTGCCGAACATGGGGTCGATTTTCTCGTAGTCCCCTGTGTCGTACTTGTGGCTGGAATAGGCTTCGAATATCGGACTGAGGTAGATGCATGTCACATTGAGTTCAGCCAGATAGGGAAGCTTTTGCCGGATGCCTTCCAGATCCCCTCCAAAGAAATCGTTGTTGTAGATTTTGAGATTCTTCGGTTTCCACTCCGGCGTGCCGCCCCAGTCGTGGCGGTTGGTCTTGCCTTCCATTCTGACGCGGGGTCTGCCGGATTTGTGGAACCGGTCCACGAAGACGTGGTAGTAGACGCCGCCGCAGAGCCATTCCGGCGCATCGTACGCCCGGTTGTAGACGGTCTGCTGCCAGGTACACATCGGTCCCGGCTGCATATCCGGCCAATTGCGTATTTTCTGCGCACCGGACCAATCATGCGTCTGCTGTGTGGCAAGCCATCTCCCTTCATTGCTGTGCAGGTGCGAGACACCGGTGATAATAGCATTGTTGTGCTCATTCTTACCGATGTACAGCAGCCTGTCTTCTGTAAGCACTTCGAAATGATACCAGTAAAGACCAGTATCCTGGATCCTGCAGGTTACAGTGTATTCAAGGAAATCTGTTTCCTCAGCAGATGCGCCGTCGCACATTTCGTAACACGCCGGCGTATCGTGCCTGTCGTATTTCACAACAAGACAGACCCCAAGAGGCTTCAGACCCCGCGCGATCTGAAGCCGGAACGTCAGACTAGAACCCGCCTTGACCGCACCCTGCGGTGATTTGAAATATTTATCTCTCGAGTCAAATACTATATCAGCCTTTTTCAAATAATGATCCTTTCTTCCTGTTTCGATTGTCTAGATCACAGACCCTTTCTTCACATAGAACGGATGGGTGATGTATCCGGAAAGCAGTCTCTTGTCATGGATGACAACGTTCTTATCCAGTACAGCGTAGTTGAGCACAGCGCCTTCGCCGATGGTGCAGTCCTGATTGATGACGCAGTTTTCGACGACAGCGCCTTTTTTGATGTGCACGCCTCTGAAAATAATGGAGTTCCTGACCGTCCCTTCAATGACGGAGCCTGCCGCGATCATGGAATTGGCCGCATCAGATTCCTCGCCGTAGAAGGCAGGGGAGCTGTTGCCTGCTCTTGTGATGATCGGCCGGAGTTCCTGTCCGAACAGTTCCTTTCTGATATCGGCATCCAGCAGATCCAGGTTGCTCTCCAGATAGGAAGAGATCGTGTCGACAAACAGGAGCGTTTCATCGGTGACATAGGCCATAACTTTTGAATCCTTGAGCATCGGGACCAGAATGTCTTTTCTCAGGCTGACCAGTTCATGTTCGACGGAGTCTTCCAAAAGCTCCAGCAGATCTTCCCGTCCCATGATGTATGCGTTTACGCCCATGTATGCGTCCGGCGTGACTTCCTCGCGGATGATGATATCCGTGATTCTGTTATCAGCGTCAAGCTTATACTCTGTTGTCGGAACGCCATCTTTCTTATTGCGCGGATTCTTCGTGCAAAGGCAGGTGAAGCGTGCGCCGCTCTTGATGTGATAATCCAGCATGTCGGCGTAATCGATGTTGCCGATTGCGTTGCAGCAGGTGAAGAGCACATATGGCTCGGTTGCCTGCTTGATATAGTAAATATTCGCCTGCAATGCTTCCAACACGTTTTCATAGCGGACCTCACCGCCGCTGAATGAGAACGGAGGCAGCACGCTGAGTCCTGATTTTCTCCTGTTCAGATCCCACTCACCGCCGTAGCGGACATGACCCATGAGGCTCTCGTATTTCGTTGTAGCCACCACGCCGATATTGCGGATGCCGGAATTGGTCATGTTGGAAATGAAAAAGTCTATAATGCGGTATCTGGCGCCAAAGGGCACTGCTGCAAAGGTCCGTTTCGCTGTAAGCTCGTTGACATCAGCATCATGCTCATCGGCAAATATAAGTCCAAGCATATTCATGTCCTACACCTCCTACTTTTCTACAGTGGTTCCTGCGGCAATAACGGTCAGTTCTGTCTGCTCCTTGTCGCCGCCGACTTTCGCGCCGGCGCAGATGCGGACATCCCGGTCGATGATGGCGTATTCAACGGATGCGCCTTTTTCAATGACCACGTTGTTCATAATGACGCAGTCTTTGACGACAGCGCCTTCTTCGATGGTGATGTTGCTTCCCAGAACGGAGTCGGAAACCTGTCCGTCGATCTCATTTCCTGCTGCGCAGTTGCAGTTGTGCAGACTGGCATGCTCACCCAGGTACGTTGGGTACTGGAAGTCATGGCGATAGTAGATGCGCCATCCGTCGTCGTTGAGCCAGAGTACAGGGTCGTCGCCGAGGGTATCCATGTTCGCGCTCCAATAGGAAGAGAGTGTTCCGACATCCCGCCAGTAGCCTTTATAGAGATACGCATGCAGTTTCTCACCGCCTGCCAGCATAAGCGGAATGACGTTCTTGCCGAAGTCGTTTTCTGAATCCGGATTCTGTTCATCTTCTTCCAGATACTTAAAGAGTTTATCTGTGCTGAACACATAAACGCCCATGGAAGCCAGCGTGCTCTTCGGGTGCGCCGGCTTCTCGGCGAATTCCGTGATCCTGCCGGTTTCGTCGGTGCTCATGATCCCGAA
The DNA here is from genome assembly GCA_045114655.1 of Candidatus Allocopromorpha sp. Lineage (GTDB taxonomy): Bacteria > Bacillota > Clostridia > Peptostreptococcales > Anaerovoracaceae > Lentihominibacter. Next base: position 14,226 of record JBGUKV010000231.1, read on the forward strand.
GCGGCTTGCCTCTTCGAGAGGAACATCCATGACGGCGATGGTGCAGTCCGCACCGTTGTCGATATGCTCCTGAAGCATGATGTCATAGTTCATCTTGTAGATGTGGTCGCCGGACAGAACGACGATGTAGTCCGGGTTATAGTTGGAGATGAACTTTTTGTTCTGGTAGATCGCGTTGGCAGTTCCCTTGAACCAGTCGCCGCCCTTGGCAGCCTGATAAGGCGGCAGGACGTGGAGTCCGCCGTAGTTCAGATCCAGATCCCACGGATCGCCCGTACCCAGATAATCGTTCAACTCCAGAGGCTGATACTGTGTCAGCACGCCAACTGTATCAATTCCGGAATTGACACAGTTGGAAAGAGAGAAATCGATGATCCTATACCTTCCGCCGAATGGAACCGCCGGCTTCGCCACGTTTTCTGTCAGTGGCGCCAGACGGCTTCCCTGTCCTCCGGCGAGGAGCATTGCTATGCATTTTTTCTTTCTCGCCATGTTTCTTTTCCTCCTTTGGTTTTAAAACAATCGCCGACAGGGCAGGAAGGGAGAGTTCGATATGGTACTCGTAACCATTCCAGCCCTCAGGCTGTACTTCATATGTTAAGGCGGTCCGTTTTCCGGCGCCGCCGTAAGAAACTGCGTCTGTATCGATCAGCGTCACATACTCATCCCCGGAAGGCACTCCGACTTTGTAGTGCTCCAGATCCTTGCCCGAAAGGTTCAGGCAGATGACGAGAGGGGTTTCTTCTTCTGCAGGTTCTGCAGGTTCGGATGCGGCAGCATCGGATGACTCTGCATCGGTTGCCTTTGCATCAGAAGCTTTTGCATTGGCTTCATACCGCATGAAGGTGATGACGTTGTCGTAGATATTCCCGCCGTCGATCCACCGGAAACCGTCCGGCGTATCGTCGCCGCGCCAGAGCGCCGGCTCCCGCAGGTACATGTAGTTCAGATCGCGGACAAATTCCCACGCCTGCCTGTGCTTGTCATAATCAAGCAAAAGCCAGTCAAGCTGCTGGGCCTCATTCCATTCGATAAACTGGGCGAACTCCGTCCCCATGAAGGTGAGTTTCTTGCCCGGATGGGTGATCATGTATGCCATGAAAGTGCGGTAGCCGTCGAACTTGCGGTCATATTCGCCGGGCATTTTGTCGAGGAGAGACTTCTTGCCGTGGACCACTTCGTCATGGGAAATCGGCAGAATGAAGTTTTCGCTCCAGGCATAGTGCAGGGAGAAGATCAGTTTGCCGTGGATATCCCGCCGGAAGACAGGGTCGGACTGGAAGTATTCGAGCTCGTCGTTCATCCATCCCATGTTCCACTTGAAGTTAAAGCCGAGACCGCCGTCCTGAGGCGGCTTGGTGATCATCGGGAAGGCGGTGGATTCCTCCGCTACCGTGATGACGCCCGGGAAGTTTGTCAGAACATCCTGATTCATGCGCTGGAGGAACTTGATCGCTTCTTTGTTCTCAACGCCGCCGTCCTCGTTCGGCATCCATTCACCGAACTCACGACCGTAGTTCAGGTAGATCATAGCCGCGACTGCGTCCACGCGGAGCCCGTCCACATGGAACTGCTCGCACCAGTAGAAAGCGTTGGAGACCAGGAAGCTGATGACTTCCGGTCTGCCGAAATCGAAGGCCAGCGTGCCCCAGCCCTTGTGTTCTGCTTTCAGTTTATCTGTATATTCATAGAGGGGCTGTCCGTCGAACGCGGCCAGTCCGTATTCGTCTTTCGGGAAGTGGGCCGGGACCCAGTCCACGATCACGCCGATTCCGCTTCGGTGGGCCAGGTCGACCAGATACTGAAATTCCTCCGGCCGGCCGTATCTGGATGTTGGGCTGTAATATCCCGTTACCTGATAACCCCAGGATCCGTCGAAGGGATGCTCCATCACGGGCAGCAGTTCGATGTGTGTGTAACCCATGCCTTTGACGTACTCAATCAGAGAATCTGCAGTCTCCTTATATGTCATAGGGGTTCCGTCATCATGCCGTCTCCATGAACCCAGATGCACCTCGTAGATGTTCACAGGCGACTTGTAGATGTTCTTGCTTTTGCGCTGCTCCATCCATTCGCCGTCGGCCCATTCGAAGGCGGCATACGGGTCGTATATTATAGAAGCCCGCTGGTTGTCGGCGGATCCGTTTTCTGAGAAGAAGGCGTACGGGTCGGCCTTCCAGACGGTACGCGTCTTGCCTTCGTCCGGGTGCTCTGCAGTCACCGCAAACTTATAAAGATCTCCTGCCTTTGCATCAGGGGAGAACGCCTCCCAAATCTCCGGATCATCTTCGAGCTGCTTCATTGGGCAAGCCGAAAGGTCCCAGTCGTTGAAGCTGCCGACGACCGCGACGGACTCTGCCCGGGGCGCCCAGACGCGGAAACAGATACCTGCTTCCGGATCCGTCGTGATATGCGCGCCGAGAAATTCATATGACCTGTAGTTCGCACCGTGGTGGAACAGGTATTTGTGTTCGGATATTTTCTGATTCATCTGACAGCCCCCTTAGGTATACTTACTTTATTGTATACTGTATTTACAAATGATGCAACTTAATAGGCATGGCAATACGTAACATATGATTGGCAAAACTACACTTTCTGTAAGCTGTTTTCGCAAAATGATGTTGACGAAAAAAACAATGAGAAGTAATATAAATGATTATTGGAACAAAAATAACTGATTTAATCAGTTTCTATTACACAAAAAAGAAGGAAAGAAGGAAAAAAGATGGAACAGAAGAAAAAAAGAAATGTTATCGTGGGACAGTCCGGAGGTCCGACTGCTGCGATCAATTCCTCCCTGGCCGGCGTTTACAGAACGGCTAAGGACCGTGGGTACAACAAGGTGTACGGAATGCTGCACGGTATCCAGGGATTTATGGAAGGAAGGTATATCGATTTATCAGAGCATATCAAGACCGGTCTCGATGAGGAACTGCTGAAGCGCACCCCGTCAGCTTATCTGGGGACATGCCGCTATAAGCTTCCGGATATCTATGAAGACAAGCCTCTCTATGAAGAACTCTTCAAGACACTGGATGAGCTCGAGATCGACTGCTTCATCTACATCGGCGGAAATGACTCCATGGACACGATCAAGAAACTGTCGGATTACGCCATCGTCACAGGTTCCGACATCCGTTTCGTAGGATGCCCGAAGACCATCGACAACGACCTGGCGCTGACAGACCACACACCGGGATACGGCTCCGCTGCCAAGTACATCGGTACATCCGTCAAGGAAATCATCCGTGACGGATGGAGTCTGGAAACACTGCACGGTCAGATCCTCATCGTTGAGATCATGGGCAGGGACGCCGGATGGCTCACAGGAGCTTCAGTTCTGTCCAAAGGCGAAGACTGCGACGGACCGGACGCGATCTACCTGCCGGAGATCGATTTCGATATCAATGAGTTCGTCAACAAGTGCAGAGGGCTTCTTGAGAACAAAGCGTCTGTCGTCATCGCGGTTTCCGAAGGAATCCACCTGGCAGACGGAACTTATGTCAGCGAGCTGGGCAACGTGATCGAATACGTCGACGCCTTCGGACATAAGCAGCTGACAGGAACAGCCAGATATCTGTGCGAGATCCTCTCCGAGCAGATCGGCTGCAAGACGAGAGCCATCGAACTGTCCACACTCCAGAGAGCGGCCAGCCACTGTGCTTCCCGTATCGACATTCTGGAAGCATTTGAGGTAGGCGGCGCAGCCATGAAGGCTGCCGACGAAGGCGACAGCGGCAAGATGGT
>JBGUKV010000232.1:0-16142 GCA_045114655.1 Candidatus Allocopromorpha sp.
CCGCTGTCGCTGACGTTCTTGACGCCGTTCGCGCCTTTTCCGGTCGGCGTTATGGTCACCTTGTCGCCGGTCGAAAGCGTGAACTCCATCTGGCCTTCCTCGCCTTCGATTACTTCATCTCCGCATGTCACGGTATATACCTGATACGTATGCGTGCCTGCGTCATAATCCCAGGACTTGCTGGCGGATGCTACTGACAGGCTCTTCCCTTCGATCGTCAGCTTGCCCGGAGTCGCAGAGATAAGACTATAGTTCTCTGTGACATCGGTCTCTCCGTCCATGATCACCAGCGAATCAGTATCATATTCTCCGTTCGTGTATGTGCCTACAGCCTCTCCGGAGGATGGCGTGTAGTCGATCGTCACGGTCTCATTGTTGATGAGGCCTGTCACGGTCTCCTTCCCGGCGTCCGTCCGGTTCCAGCCGTACTGCGTTTCTCCGCTGTACGGGAGGGTCCTGTCAGCCATGGCGATCGTGAGGCTGACCGGATTGATCGTCAGTGTGCCGACGGTGTCTTCGCCTATTTCGTAGTTAGTTTCGTTTTCTACTTCCCACGTGAATGTGTTGTTATTGGCCTCGGTGTCGCTGACGTTCCTGACGCCGTCCGCGCCTTTGCCGGTCGGCGTTACGGTCACCTTGTCGCCGGTCGAAAGTTCGAACTCCGTCTGGCCTTCGGTGCCCGTGATTTCCTCGTCTCCGCATCTCACGATGTACTTCTGGTATGTATGGGCATCTCCGTCATAATCCCATTCATAGCTGGCGGATTCCACCGAAAGCTCCGGAGCCCAGACTGCAAACATGGCATGATAAGGAAGATCTTCATCGGCCGCAGCCTGTGTCACTTCTGTGCCTGACGTGCTGTCTACATGATATCCATCATCTGCGTAATACAGATATAAATCACTTGACGAAAGGCTCTGTGTCCAATTGGCTTCAGTCGCCTCCCATGCTGCAGCTTCCTCTGCTGCTGTTTCGGGATCAGCACTGGTGCTGATGTTCACCTTCGCCCAGCCAATGAATTTATATCCGTCACGGGTCGGCGCGTCAGGGATATCGACGCCTTCATTGATTGCGATGTTTTCATCCTTTTGGATTGCGTCGGCGCCGGTGTTGTCATACCAGTATATGTGTGTCGGCGTTGGTTTCTCGGATTCTATGTAAACGGCTTTAAGTCTTACCGTATACTTTTTAGTATCTTCAGAACCACCTGAAGGGGTAATATCCTCTACTTTAGCGTTCTTTGCAAGAACTTGGAACTTTCCGCCGGGCAAGACCTTCGTTCCGGTGCCTGTCCACGCGCCGTCTTCCCATTTCTGGACTTCCCAATATCCGAATTTCTTGTCGTCCGTAATTGGCTTTGATGCCGCACCTGCAGGAGCGAGCGCACCGTCAACATAGGTGTTGATGTCTATAGGCGGATTTGTTCCTTCTCCTTCAACTGCGTCGTATTCCACAACTATCCCGGAAGCACCGTCTAACGTTGCGCGCCATTTCGCGTAAACATCCAGCTTCGTAGTGATCCAGAAACGATCCCCGCCCTGATAACCTGTTGCATCAGAATTGAATTTCGGATCCACCAGAAAGCCATTGTTATCATAGGTATCTGTCATATCGACGCTCTTGTCATAAGGTGTGGTGACATTTGTCTCGTTTATGGCGTATGCTTCCCCGTTAAACACCTGTGTGCATGCCTCATCCAGATACCATCCAACAAATTCATATCCTGCCAGGCCTCTTCCGGTTGGCTCACTGACATGCCCTCCTTCGCTGACACGGAAGGTCATATCCTGGTGTTCGGTACCCCAGTCGATGTTTCCTGTTGCATCTTCCGGATAATTAACATGCAGGAAGACACGGTACTGCTTCTGTCTCCATTTCGCGTAAACAGTTATTCCATCTTCGGGCATGGTCGTGAACGTGTACGGCTGCAGACATGCCTGATCTGAATACCATCCTTCGAATACGAACCCTTTCTTTCCTGCCGGAAGTGTTGGCACATAAGCACTTCCTGCTTCGGATGGGATTTCTGTTCCAAAAGCAAACGACTCACTTTGACCCAATTCGTTTTGATGTCTGTCTTCTAATTGCGCCCCATTTCCATCGACGTATATGCCATCCATATACGTGATCTTATACGCCTTGCGGTCATAATAGAAGTTTACATGATACGCGCCTCCTGACTCGCTCCTGTCAGATCTGCCCTTATAAATATACCCCGGGTACTGTGGAGGATTCTGATTATTTATGTTGGTATTACTGGACCTTGATTCTACATCATCAACTTTATAGTATTGTTTCCCATTATAAGTTACAGTGGGCTGCTGGCCCGGAAGCGCCTCATAATAAATATGATAATACCATGTGTTATATGTGTTGAATCTGACAATCAGGAAGTTTCCGTCTTTCTCGTTCGTCGCGCCGAGGATGTTTTCGTCCAATCGAGCTACAATACCCTTGACCGTACCTGAACCCTGATCTGTTGGATTCGGCTTCTGCGCTGTTCCGACCATCATGATATAACTGACCGGAGATCTGTTGTTCTGAGGACCGTGTATATCATCATACGTTGGCCAGTCACCACTGATGTCCTTCCCGTAATATGCATTTAGTTCAAAGTAATATCCTGTATATCCATCGACATTCTGCGCGCTTCTTATTGGATATTTAGCGCTTGTCGTCGGCATATTATTCCGAGTTGTCCAATCATACCAGGTAGCTACTCCCCAAACATTACCTCCGCCGCCCGAGTTCTGCGCATACGCAAACCTGTTATCACCACCATTGTTCCTTTCTCTGTAGAGATAGAATCTGAGATTATATTCAATACGGTCGTAATACAAATTCAGCACCGCATCTCCTTCATTTGTGATTTCTATCTGCTGGCCTTTGCTTGCGTCTGTCAAACAGAATCCGGTGTAATGATATTTCTCATTGCCTTCGCCGGGCAGCCTTGCATAATCCTCATCTTGATTGTTGACAGAAGTATAGGCGATGTTCTGCCCGACTGTACCATTGCCGGTGTAGGATGCCGCTAATTCATACTCGTCCTTCGCCTTCCCGGTGGCCGGATCTGCTTCTGCCGTCTGCGTCCAGAAAAGAACCGTGTACGGGGCTGTAGTATTTGGTATCCAGCGAGCGTATACAGTCTTCTTGTCTGTCAATAATTGATCAAAATCATATTCAGTTCCTCCGGATGTCCGATCCGCTTCTTCCTTGGTCCCAAACCAGCCGCCGAACGAATATCCATTGCGGATCATGTTGTTATCCTTAGGTCTTGTCGGAGTCTCATCGGAGTATACAAACTGCGGGGCATTGTATGTGGCGCCCTTGCCGTTTTCGTCAAAGATGAACCAGTGTCCTTCCGGTGCGTTGACACTAAATTTTACATCCCCGGATATTTCGATTATGTCAGTATTCTGGTATACCTTTCCGGTTGTATATCCTGTAATATTGCTTCCGCCTTCTTTGACGTTCCAGCCTTCAAAGTGCTGTGTTTCATGTTGTACGGTATATCCCATATTGACCGTGTAATTCTGCTTTTCAGATGCAGAATCCGCACGGAAAGACACTTCATCCTGCCCGAGGGAAATATCGTTCTCGTCGTAATAGGTAATTCTGTAGTCCTTGAACAACATCGGATAGTAAGTAACTGTATCACCGTCAGAAGCAGGCGGCAGCATATCAGTTACTGCTTCCCTTACATCGGTGATGGTTAATGCCGGTGTGGCTGAAGTATAATCTTCTACTGTCGTCCACCCGCGGAAGTAAACCCCTTCCTCCAGTTCTCCCGTGCCGGGGTCATAGAGGACCTGCTGCATGTTATCGCCTTTCTTAACATAAACGGTTACATCCGCGCCGTTCTCTCCGACTCTTTTGAAAACAACCCCCAGTCTTGCGTTATCACCGGTTCCAACAACCGCATACACCGAGAACTCGTCGGACTTGAATGTCGCTTTGTTATTGTCTGTGTCGATCTTGGCGCCTGCAACCTTCTCTGCATCACCTTCGTCATTGATGTGCACGACCGCTGCGTCGTTCAGGTCGCTGAATTCCTGAGACGCAAAAGTAACCGAAACGTCTTTCTTCGGTTCGATTTCTTTCCCGTCCTTATCGTAGAATGTGATGTCGACAGCCTTCACAACTTTCGCGTCGTCGATCAATTCCTCGACAGCATCCTGGACTTTGCTTGCCTTGACAGGAACAACTTTCACGGTTGCTCCTTCCGGCAGGGCGCCTTCAGGCGCGCTGATGCTGACCTGGACGTCGCCGGCTGTTTTGGAGAACTTCACAGCAGGATATGTCTCTTCCTCCTCTGCGTCTTTCTCCGCATCTTTCACCGCTGCATCCGCGTCAGTATTCGCATTCTCAGCAGAGTCCTTCCGGGCATCCTCGGCTTGCGGATCGTCGCCGTCCTGCTGTTCGTCTGAATCCTTTTGGGCGTCTGTCTCGGATTGCTGATTGTCAGCATCCTGCTGTTCGGCATCCGCCGGTTTCTCTGCATCCGAAGTTCCTTTGTCCTCTGCTGCCGGAGCGTCATCATCGGCAACCTCTTCCTGGACTGCCTTATCCGAATTGTCCAGCCCATAAGCGAACAGCGCCTGCGGACTGAAACTGTACTGCATGAGTACCGCAAAGGCCAAAAATAATGCTAGACTTAGTTTCAGTTTTCTATTCATTTTCCCTCGCCTCCCTAGTTTTTACTGCCAGGTCTTTTGTTTCCAGGTTCTCTAACGATTAAGTCCCTGCAGCAAAATAGTTCGGAATACTCTATCCTTGGGTAATTATTGATACTGAATTTATCGTCTTCTGCTTCTTACCCCTATTGTAGAAATAGTTATTCTATTATGACAATTTATTATACATCTTAAGCCCTCTGGAAACAACGCTTTTATCACTTAAGTATTGTTAAGCATTGGTACTTCCGCGAATGTCGTGCACAACGTCGCGCGGGATGGTTTTGCAATTATATATTAATCTTCATAGAATCATAAAAATAGTCAAAAAACTGAAAAAAAGAGAGATGTAATTGCTTACATCTCTCACAAGTCTTGATATTAAAGGCTTTGCGGTTTAGCCAAAGTATCTCTTCAGCAGGCCCTCGAATGCCTTGCCGTGTCTGGCTTCGTCTCTAGCCATTTCGTGTACTGTGTCATGGATCGCATCCAGGCCCAGTTCCTTAGCCTTCTTAGCCAGAGCTGTCTTGCCGGCTGTTGCACCGCACTCAGCGTCAACTCTCATCTCGAGATTCTTCTTTGTGGAGTCTGTTACGACTTCGCCGAGGAGCTCTGCGAACTTCGCAGCGTGCTCTGCTTCTTCAAAAGCTGCCTTCTCCCAGTACAGGCCGATTTCAGGATAGCCTTCTCTGTGAGCGACTCTTGACATTGCCAGGTACATACCAACCTCGGAGCATTCGCCGTTGAAGTTGTCTCTGAGACCCTGGATGATCTCTTCGTCAACGCCCTTCGCTACGCCTACGACGTGCTCAGCAGCCCATTCTCTTTCGCCTTCTTCTACCTTGTTGAATTTCTCTGCAGGAACTCCGCACTGAGGGCACTTAGCCGGTGGGGTGTCGCCTTCATGGGTGTATCCGCATACTGTGCATGTCCACTTCATTTCATTATCCTCCTAATTGAATTTGTTTACTAACTGATTTTGATTTAGATTACCGAAGGTAATCGCAATAAAAGCTACCTCTGTTAGTTTACGTGGCTTTTATTATACCACAACAACTATCTTCATACGGAACTTTTTTCCGTCTTCTGATCTTTGTTTTCTAAATTATACTATTTTAGTCCAGATTAGTCAATCCCCTTTTTACAAGTTCCGGTCGGCGTAGGAAAAGACTTCTTCGATAATGCGCATGGCGGCCCAGCTGGTGATGTCGTTCACATCCAGGGGCGGCGCGACTTCTACGATATCCATATCCCGCACGGGGAGGTTTTTTAGGATGAACCGGACGAGATTGATGAGCTCCCGGGATGTGATGCCGCCGGATACCGGGGTCCCTGTTCCCGGTGCAAAAGCAGGATCGAGCACATCGATATCCAGGGTGAAATAGATGTGATCGTACCCCTGAAATTTATCCGCAATGACTGCGGCGCATTCCTTCCAGCCCTTCTCGTCCACATCACCGGCAGAGAGAACCGTGATGGCCGGCTCACGCCGGATGATATCGACTTCCTCGGGCTCTGCAGCGCGGATGCCGAGGAACAAGAGGTCCTCCGGACCGATAATGTCATCAAGGGCGCGCTTTTCCGTGTTCGCGTGGGACCAGATGTGACCATCGTAACAGTCGCACAGGTCGAAGTGTGCGTCGAAATGAATGATGCCGATCTTCTCTCCTTCTCTTGCCTTTGCGAACGCTTTGTGCAGAGGGATGGTGACAGAGTGGTCGCCGCCGAGGAAGAGATTAAACTTGCCATGACGCATTACCGCGAACGCTTCTTTCTCGACCCGCGCGAAACTCTCCTCCCACGTGCCGCTCATATCCACATCGCCGAAATCATAAACGACCGGTTGGGTGTCCAGCAGGTGCCAGTCATCGGTCGCGCAAGGCATATAGACGGCGCCGAACTCACGGAGCCTCGCCGGTCCTTCGGCTGCGCCTGCCGCCTGACTTGTTCCCCCATCAAAAGGAATGCCAAGTATCAAGACCTTGGCATTCTCCGGATTATTTGCATTGATATCGAGCCACTTGTTCATGAAGTCCTCCTGTCAGTCGCAAGCTTATTCCGCCGGCTGATCCGGTTTGGTGTCTTCCTTCGCAATCTCCGTCAGGGAACTTGCAAGCCCCGCCAGGCCCTGGATCTCTGACGGAATAATGATCTTGGTGCTCTGGCCGTTCGCCGCTTTTTCAAAGGCTTCCAGCCCCTTGATGGTCAGAACTTCCTTGGTGGCGCCTGCCTGTGCGATCATGTGGATTCCTCGCGCCGTCGCTTCCTGTACTTTGAGGATCGCCTGCGCTTCACCTTCTGCTCTGCGGATCGCGGCCTCCTTATCGGCCTCCGCGTTCAGGATCAGCGCTTCCTTATTACCTTCCGCAATCAGAATCGCCGATCTCTTCTCACCTTCCGCCTGGAGAATCGCTTCTCTCTTTTCTCTCTCCGCTCTCATCTGCTTCTCCATGGCTGCCTGGATGTCCCGCGGCGGATTGATGTTCTTGACTTCGACACGGTTGATCTTGATGCCCCATGCGTCCGTTGCTTCATCCAGCACCAGGGTGATCTTCGAGTTGATCAGCTCACGGCTTGTCAGTGTCTCATCCAGTTCCAGTTCACCGATGATGTTACGGAGCGTTGTCGCGCTCAAATTCTCGATGGCCGCCATCGGATTCTCCACGCCGTAGGTGAAGAGTTTCGGGTCTGTCACCTGGAAGTATACAACCGTGTCGATTTCGATGGTTACGTTATCCTTCGTAATCACCGGCTGCGGCGGGAAGTCAATGACGTGCTCCTTGAGCGACACCTTTCTGGCCACCTTGTCGATGAGCGGGATCTTGAAGTGCAGTCCTGTCTGCCAGGTCTGCATGTACGTTCCGAGCCGCTCTATGACAAACGCATTTGCCTGCGGTACGATTCTGATGTTCGTAACGATCAGCAAAATCACAATGATGATGATAATAATTACAATGATGCTTGAAAACATTCTTCCGTCTCCTTTCTCCTAATCGTCTAATCCTTTTTCTTAACGCTTCACCACAGTCAGCGTTACACCCTGTATGTCTGTAACGGTTACCTGCTGTCCTGCGGGGATCTCCTCTTCGCCCGCTGCTTTTGCTGTCCAGATCTTGCCGTCCAGCCGCACCCTGCCGGGCTGCCCCGGTTTGATCGCTTCCTCTACAAACGCGATCTGGCCGATCACCGTATCGACGTTTGTCTTCTGGATTTTCTTGTCCAGCATCTTTTTCTTGAAGGGCCGTGTCGCGATGATCAGTATGATCGACACAATGATGAACACGATCACCTGTGCCAGTGGACCGGCACCTGCCATGGCCGTGATGCAGCCACCCAAGGCGCCGCCCGCAAACCAGATAGACGTCAGTCCCTGGGTGAAAATCTCGATCACGATGAACACGATGATCGCCGCCACCCAAATAATTGTCAGATTCCCTAATAATGCTTCTGCCATTTCCCGCCTCCTTTTACAGATCGTTTTTATGTTTTTCGAGGAGCTCATGCATTTCCTTCGTCGTCAGAAGACCTGACTTGTGAAGTGTCCTGAGACTCTCCTGATAACCAGTATACTTCGTGCCTTTCTCTATGTGCATATCTTCATGGTCACACTTGCCTTTGCGGAATTCTTTGAGCGTCCATTTGTCGATTACTTTGGGGGCAAGTCGTTTCTCAGCCCGACGATTTGAGGTGTCTCCCATCACAGCATTCTCGAAAGACTGCTTCGTTCTTTTCACCTGTCTGCCGGCCTGCACCCCGTTTCTCAGGAACTTGTAGATGAACCAGAAAACAGCAATCGTGAAGATAGCGCAGATAATGTTCCGGATCACCGGACCGGTCTCTGTGTCGTTGTCGAAATAATATTCGGGAGTTCCGCTGTCGCCGCCGCTATCATCGCCGCCGCTGCCGCCGTTGATCCTGTTGTCGATCAGCTCGACTGCGTAGCCATACCCCTGAAGGGACTCCGCTATCTGGTCGCACACTTTCTGATCAGACGGTTCTTCGAAGAGCAGCACCTCGTGAATGCCTCCGTTCACTGTGAAATCGCAGGCCAGGTAGATGAGATACTTCACCCCGTCCACCTTCGCGTTCTGGCGAATGACGTAGGTGAAATCATCCTCTTCCTTCAGATACTTCGTATCGCTCCTGCTCCAGTTATCCGCATCCGGGAAAACAGTCTCCATAACGTATTCAATGGCGTCATCCCCTGCATCTTCCAGATACTCCTCTGTTTTTTCTTCTGTATTGCAGTACCAAAATGAATTATCATACAGATCCGCGCAGAGCCACAGTTCGCCCTGCTTCGCGCCGTCCTGATCCTGCAGTTCGAGCATCTTGTAAGCCCGTTCATCATTTTCGACCGTTTCCACATCTTCGTCGATGCTTCCGAACTCTTCGATCTGCCAGGATGCAGGGACCGCAATATAAAATGTCTCTCCCCGCACTGAGGTGTGCCTGAGGTCGTCTGCCCAGCAAACAGACGCCGCCAGTATCTGCACAGCAAGCAAAAGCACCGCCGTGTATGCTGTAATTATTCTTATCCGCCGTCTCTCTATCATATGCCTTCTTCCTGATCAATCGCTGAATCCGAATCTTGTTTTGCTCCACGGTGAATAGTAGGTGCCCGTCTTCATCTTTATATATGTTCTGATGCGGACGTAGTATTTCCTGTCCCTCTTGAGCTTCTTGAATTTCACCTTTGTCGTTTTATAGCCCTTGACTGTTTTAGTCTTTTTATTCTTTGTGAATGTCTTGTTTGTCGCGATCTGGATCTGATATCCGGTGATCCGCGACCTGGACATCTTCTTCGCCTGCTTCTTCCAATAGACTGTCATAGCCTTTTTCGCAGGCGTGTATGCCGTGATTCCCGTTCCCTTCGGATTGATTTTGAAGTATACCGTTTTCTTGCCGGAGTGTCTCACTCCTTTGCCGATAATCACGACCTTGGCTTTGCCGACATCTTTGTTGTTATAGTATTTGACGGTATAGTTTTTGTTCTTCACCAGCGTTGCCCTGCCGTATTTGACGGTGGGCGCCGGCTTTAAGGCTTTGCCGGTGTAGGTCCTGTTCGCAACCTTGACGGACGCCTTGCTGAGTTTCCTGACCGACTTGTCTACGACGAGATTTGAACCTGTGAACATCGGACAGCCTTCGCCGTATAGCGGATCTTTGCCGGCCGGTCCCAGATCCTTGCTAATCAAACCGAGAGCTGTCTTCACCTGGACTTTGGTGGAGATGGAACTCTTATTCGCCATAATCAGTGCTGCCGCCGCCGTAATGTGCGGCGCCGCAAAGGATGTCCCTTCGATTCCGTTCATGACGGATCCTGTAGTTGATCTGTAATTCGCAACATTGATTGTAGTGCCCGGCGCTGAGAAATCAATGCTTGCTCCGTAACTGGAATAGCTGGAGTCAAAGACCGGATAGCTGCCGTTGCCCTCCGAGAGCGCGCTGACGGCAATCGAATACTTCGATACTGCCGGCCAGGTCATGAGCCGGTCCATATCATAACCGTCATTTCCTGCGGCGGCTATGATCGGACCTTTGAATTTCTTGAAGATGACATCTGCTTTTTCGATAAATGTCTTTGCGACATCTTCATCATATCCGGCAAACCACAGCAAATTATGCCCAACGCTTATATTCACAATATCTGCGCCCTGTGTACGAGCATATTCCAATCCGTAGAGTAGATCTGCGATGTCGGCACGTCCTATGGAGTCTACGATTTTGACCGGAAGAATCCTGACGTTCGACTCAGTGCTCTGCGTGATAACGCTTGTGACAGCAGTCCCATGACCGTTGTCGTCCGCCGGATTCTTATCGTTATTCACGAAATCATACCCTTTATAGATCGTCCTGCCGTCCTTGATCAAGGTATGCGCGCGATTGATCCCACTGTCCAGAACCGCAACGGTTACATTGTCTCCGTACGTCTTGATACCGGGCGCGACATTCCTGAAACCCATTACCCTCGTATTCCAGTAGGATGCCGCCTTGTCTGTGGAGCACAGTTTCCCGGGCAGGTCGATCAGAACATTTATTTTGCCATAACGTTCACAGAGATTCTGATATGCTTTTGCAGTGGTCTCCTCGTTTTCATAACGGAGTACGATGAGGCCTTCATATGCGGTTCCCTGTATTGCGCCGAAAGTTTCGATTTCACTGCCGGCTGCCTGCTCGTCAACAATCAGACGGCATGTTGAATATACGGAAGCGATCTCGGCAGTATCGCCGTCAGTCCCCATTAGGGAATACAGTTCCCTCTCCGCTGTCATATCAGCAATCTGTTCTTCCCTCTGGGAATCCGACATCCCTTTCAATCCTGTTTCGGAGTATTTCTCACCGTATATTTCCGCAAAACCATTTGCGACGTTACTATCATTCTCATCTGTGACCTTCCCGTTGTTCAAATCGACCGTATAAAAGGCCCCGTTATCTGCAGCAGGCGCAGCCTCGCTGGCTTCGACCGGCGAATCTGCTCTTATGATCTCCGTGCCTGTATCGGTTTCGATCTCTGCAGGTGTTTCCGAAACCTCGGGCAGCTCAACGATCTCCGGCGTTTCCTGTGTTTCCGCCGCTTCAGTCTCTTCCGTTGTATCCTGCAGGACAGTCTCTGTTTCCGGCGCATCAAAATCATCCTGCTCCACCTGCTGGGAAACAGAAGTCTCCTCTTCTACGCCCTCCGGGAAAGGATCTTCTGCAAAGGCAACACTGCCGCTGCAGATCACGAGCGTAACGGTTAATAGGATCGCAATAAGCTGCCTGAAACGCAACATAATGAAACCGCCTTTCTTTCACTGAAGTTATTGTATCACATCACAACGAAAAAAGGCATCGCATATCTGAATACGATGCCTTCTTGTTGATTCTGATTACGCTTATTTGGTCTTGACCTTTTTCTTGCCGCTCCATTTGGAATAGTAGGTCACCGAACCGACTGTCTTATAGGCCCGGTACTGCACGTAGTATTTGGTCTTCCGCTTGAGGCCTTTGACGGTCGCTTCACTCCTTGCGATGCCTTTGACCTTGACGTACTTCGCCTTCGTGAACTTAGAACTCTTCGAAACACGCACCTGGAAGCCTGTGATTGCGCGCTTGTACCTCGCCTGCTGGCTGGCGCTCAAGACGTACCATTTCACCTTGAGTTTTCTCTTGTACCGTTTCGGTTTTTTGATTTTTTTGATGAGCGGCGGCACAATCTTATACTTGAGGGTCTTTGCCCCTGTATATTTCCCCAGACCTGTGACGCTAACCTTATAAGTTCCGACCAGTGTGCGGTTCTTCGGGTAAGTTACCTTATAATCCGTATTCGGAAGGCTCTTGGCTGTTTTCGTAACTGTGACAGCAGGGGATTTAGGTTTGCCGTTGTACACATATGAAGTGTAGGACAATGTCGCCTTATACAATCCGAGACTTCCGGTCATGTAACGGTATACTCTGCTCAGATCCATCAGGCCGTATCCGAAGTAATCATCACGTCCCGCTGTTCCTTTATCGATGCAGGTCATGCTGAGAATTTCCTTAAATCCGTTGCATTTGACAGTCGGGTCCATAGCCTTGACCATCGCCGCCATCGCCGCGACCTGCGGTGCTGAACCGGATGTGCCTGTTAACGTCTTGTATCCGGAAACGCCGTTGACAATAGAAGGCATGCGTATGCCTCGGCCCGGGGCAGCCACATCGACGTATTTATTGTACGTGGAAAAATCAGAATGCGCGCCGTCTGACTCAATGGAGCCAACGCTTACAACGCTGCTGTAGGATGCCGGATAGTATACGGAACTGTCGCCGCTGTTTCCTGTTGCGGCAACCAGGATGACTCCCTTCGCGGCAGCCTGGCTGCAGGCCTCATTCATCGCAGGGCTTTCTATTGTATCGCCAATGCTCATGCTGATCACATCCGCGCCGTGTTCTACCGCGTAATTGATACCCTTAATGACCATGGCGTGAGTGCTCTTATTAGAGCTGTTGAAAATCTTGATCGGCATGATCGAGGCTTCCGGCATGACTCCGGTAAGACCTGTTTCGTTATTGTAGGAAGCAGCGATAATACCAGCCATGCCCGTTCCGTGTCCGTTGGTATCCGTGACGTCGTCTGAATCATCAACCGTATTATATGGATCGGCGAACCTTCCGGGATCGAAATCCGGATGGTCCATATCCGCACCGGTATCAAGCACTGCAACGACTGTGCCTTCACCAAAGGCGTTTCTCTCCCATACATAAGGCGCCTTGATCATCTCCAGAAACCAGCCGTGTGTTTCATAATAGTAGTCGTTTGTTCCCATCAGGCCGGTGACATAGTCAGGCTCGATGTACTCGATCATATCCGGACCGGCAACCGCTTCAATCGTTTCCAGAGAATCGGCGGCATATAGTTCATTGTGTATAATCTCTTCAGCCCCGCCGCTTTCCGGATCCTCGCTGAGTTTGTCAATGGCTGTCTCCATCTCCTTGACTTCCTGTTTCGTCACATCGTCTTCGAGCTTGTATAGGAATCCATCGTAGTCATTCTCATCCAAATCTTCCAGAGCTGCCGCGCCGCCGTTTTCATCCTGCGCTATGACAAGTTCCTCCAACTCACCCATAGCATCGGATGCATCTGCATCCACCGGCTGCACGTTCGCTTCTTCTTCGCACGGCTGCACTTCATCTGTTCCGGCGATATCCTGATCCGCCTCATCTTCCTGCGCGTTTTCACTCTGCGCGTTTTCACCGGCAGGAGCGTCCGCCTCCGCGGTTTCGTTCACAACGACCCCGTCGTCATCCGTTTCTGAGAAAATGTTCCCTGTCGGGACAAACAATGATCCCAAGGCAAAAACGACTGCAACAATAATTGCTGTCAGTCGCCCAGATGCCTGTTTACTTGTCATCTCTGACATAAACCTTTTCATCATGATATACCTCGATTATATTCTACAACAAATCGCGTCAGGTATCATGAATATTATGACTATTCTTAACAAAATTTCATAATCCGGCTGCCCGGATCACGTGCTTCATGAGCACAGCTGTGGTGACGTTTCCGACGCCTCCCGGAACCGGCGTGATCGCCGCCGCCTTTGGCTCTGCCTCTTCGAAATCCACATCCCCGCAAAGATTCCCCTCTTCGTCCACATTGATGCCTACATCTATTATGATCTGTTCCTCGCCGAGTTTGTCTGCGCCGATCATTTTCGCGCGGCCCAGCGCTGTGATGACAATGTCAGCGTCTCTGCCGGCCTCCGCGAAATCATCGGATTTCGTTCTGCTGTGGCAGACTGTGATCGTCGCGTGCCGTGCCATGAGCATCATGGCGACCGGTTTGCCTATGACCAGACTCCGTCCGAATATCGTCGCCTTCCTCCCTTTGAGTACAATCCCATAGTGGTCCAGCATTTCCATGACTGCTTCCGCCGTGCACGGCGGATAACCGATTGGCGTATCCATAAACACGCCGGCCATGGAGCCGGAGGTGATTCCGTCCATATCCTTTTCCGGCGCGAGCGCTTCACAGACCTTCTTCTCATCGATGTGCTTCGGCAGCGGCCGGAACATCAGAACGCCGTGGATGCTGTCATCCTGATTGATCTTCCCGATTTCATCGAGCAGCGCTTCCTCTGTCATCTCCTCCGGAAACACAAACTGTTTCACCTGCACGCCGGTCTTCTCCGCCCGCTTCAGAGCACCCCTCTCATAGGCAAGGTCGCCCGGCTTGCTGCCGAGTCTTACGATGGCCAGCGTGGGCGTGACGCCTTTGCTCTGCAGCTCGCTGACCGCCTGTTTATTTCTTTCTGTGATCGCCTTCGCGACCGGTCCTCCCTTTAACAACTCTGCCATGTCTTTCAACTCCTCTATCTTCTTATATCACATTTTATGCTTTATTTCATGTTTTTCAGAAACGTCATCCTGTGGATCGGGCATGTCCCGTGGGCGCGGATGCCCTCGTAGTGGGCCGCCGTTCCGTATCCCTTGTTTTTTTCAAAAGCGTACCAGGGGTATTCCTTCGCGTACTCTATCATCATCCTGTCCCTTGTGACCTTGGCCACGATGGACGCAGCCGCGATGGCCAGGACCTTCGCGTCTCCCTTGATGACGCCATGCTGCGGCTTGTCCAGTCCCTCCAATGTCACTGCGTCGATCAGCACGAAATCGATGCGCGCATCCGCTGCGCCGCCTTCTTTCACTCTCAGCTGCAGATCGCAGGCCGTGATGGCTTCCTTCATCGCTTTTTTCGTCGCTTGCAGTATATTGATCTCATCGATGACCTCATGATCCGCCATTCCGATTCCGTACGCCAGGCATCGTCCCAGGATCTGGTCATACAATTCCTCGCGCCGCTTCTCGCTGAGTTTCTTCGAGTCATCTACTCCCAGCACATCGAAGTTCTCAGGCAAAACCACCGCCGCCGCAACGACAGGTCCTGCCAGCGGTCCCCTTCCGACCTCATCCACGCCGGCAACGAACCGGTATCCTTCCGCGTGCAGTGACGTTTCCGGTTCCTTCATCTCCGCGAGACGCTGCTTCTGTTTCTCGATCCGTTCTTGTTTCGTCATCTTATTCCACGCCTTTCTCCGGCCACTCGAGTGTGATGCGGCCGATCTTCGCCGCCCGGAATTCATCGAGCAAAAGCTTTCCGATCCGTTCGTAATCGATTCGTTTGCCCGGCAGGATGCACCCGCGCTTCATAGCCATCTGATGCATGTTCGCCAGAGCTGCGTCCGTCTCTGTTTCGATGGGATACCCGGTTTCCGGCGATTCATCGCCTTCCCCCAGCAGTTCCTCGAGCTTATACCGTTCACGCAAAAGCTCCGGATAGCGCACGGTCAGTACTTTGATCAGCTCCATCGCCAACGTAGGCACATCCAGGATCTCGTCTTTGATGGATCCGCAGAACGCCAGATTCATGCCGACGTTCGGATCCTCGAATTTCGGCCAGAGGATCCCGGGCGTGTCCAGAAGCTGCATGCCGTTTTCCAGGGTCAGCCACTGCTTGCCCTTCGTGACTCCGGGCCGGTCCCCGGTCTTAGTGCTTTTGCGTCCGGTCAGGCGGTTGATCAGGGATGACTTGCCGCAGTTGGGCACGCCGACAATCATCAGCCGGCACGGCTTCAGGGCGCTTCGGCCGGTCCTCTCCGCCGCCACCTTTTCGAGGAGGGCGAAGATCTGCTTCGTTCCTTCACCGGTCATGGCGTTCAAAACCACCGCGCCGGGCAGCTGCTCTTTCCACAGGCTGTTTGCCTTTGCGTCCGCCAGGTCGCTCTTGTTGAGGGCGATGATCCGCGGCTTGGCGCTGACCAGTTCGTCAATGATCGGATTCCTGCTGGAGACGGGGATCCGCGCGTCGATGACCTCGATGACGGCGTCGACCATTTTTAAGTTGTTCTGGATGAGTTCCCGGGTCTTCTTCATGTGACCGGGATACCAGTTGATGTTCTGTGCCATTGTACTTCTGCCTTCTTTTCAGACCCTA
Organism: Candidatus Allocopromorpha sp.; assembly: GCA_045114655.1. GTDB lineage: Bacteria > Bacillota > Clostridia > Peptostreptococcales > Anaerovoracaceae > Lentihominibacter. The sequence goes on from JBGUKV010000232.1 coordinate 16,126, forward strand.
AAACAAAAGCGGGGATA
>JBGUKV010000233.1:0-5515 GCA_045114655.1 Candidatus Allocopromorpha sp.
TCTGCCCGGTAGCCCAGGTGGATGTATGTCGGATTTCCTATCGCCCTCAGCGTCTTTCGATGGATGCAGAACCGGTTATATCGTGTATCGATCCGTATCGTTAATTCCTGTTCACTCATCACGCCTCCGTATCAGCATTCAGCTGACCAGTCTTTTCCTGAGTTTCATCTGCTGTCTGGTCCGTACCCGAAATCTGCCCGTCTGCTCCTTCCGGCAGTGCTTCCGTCTTTTTCTTCTTATCTCCTTTGATCGAGAACACTGTGTATCCGGAGAAGGTGTCCACCTGCAGCGTTCTCTTGTTTTCTCCGAACTTCGGCCCGAACCTTCCGTTCCATCCTGCCGGCATGATTGCCCGTCTGGAGCCTTTTCCGTTCTCACCCGGCGCCGGTTTTTCGAATACCTGTGCCACGGTCAGATCAAACACCAGCACATCTTCGCCGTTTGCCTTGTTTTTCTTCCCCAGGATCTTATATCGGTAGTCCGGATTCCATCCCATGAGTTTGCATATGATCAGAACGAAAGGCTCTCCGGTTCTCTGAGATGCGTATCTTCTGCCGTCCTTCATCCTCGCCCATTTATATCCTGAGATATCCAATTCGTCACAGGGCTTCAGCACCAGTTTCTTTTCCTTCTGGTTGACCAGGATCTTGACATAGTCCACATCCGGCAGCATTCTCACACAGGCCGCATTCGCCGTGATCTTATTCACATTGATCGTAAACGCCGGCTCTCTGACCTGCGCGAAGAATTCCGCACTGACGATCTCATAATCGTCAAGGTCAATACTTTCGATGGTTTCGATGCCTTTGATCTGCATCTGCTGACCGTTCTCCTCCTCCATTTCCATGAGTCTCCGGTGCGCCTGTTCCGTCATCTTGTCTCAACCTCCTCAAATAGTTCTCCAAGTTCCTGTTTGATAAATGCTCTCAGCTCTTCATAAGGCGTGACATTCAGCCTGTTCTTTGATCCGCACAGCTGCCCGTCGATTCGAGTCTGCCACTGCTCCTTAGTCAGATGCACGATCTCGTTCGTGCTCATCTCCAGATAGTAGTCCTTTCCGACGGCGTTCTCGAAATTCCCTGCCAGAGCCCGTATATGCTTTCCAGACTGGCTGAGCAGCTGCCCGCTGGCATCGACACCTTCTGCAGACAGATACTGCTCCTTATCGATATATACGCTCGCGTTGATATCGGAAAAAACACATGCGCTGTCCCTGCCGTCATGATAGATGACTCCATACAGTTTGTATTTGAAATCAGGATCCCATCCGAAGATCTGATACAGAGTTTTGATATATGCCATGCAGGCGATCTTGCGGGAACTGAGCGTTGTATTGACGCCTGACGCCCATTGGATCCTGTTGCGGTTATCCTTTGACGCCGGGCGAATGGCGATTTTCTTCAGGATCGGGTGCACCAGCATCTCGATGTAGTTTCCGCAGGCCATTTTCCTGATGCATGGCAGATTGAACTGGACCGAGTTATTGTGGAATAACACCGCGGGCACCTGATGATCATCAAAGAGCTTAAAATCAGCGACCTCATAGCCTCGAAAATCAAATGCCCCTTCTTCCGCCCGCACCGTGATCTCCTGATCCATTTCTTCCTTCCATACGCTCCGGCAGGCATGCATGTAATCATCCTTGGTGAAACTTCCCCAGCGGGGATGGATTATGACATATCCTTTGAACAGACCTTCCGGAATCACCTTCAGTTCGGGCAGCCGCGATGTTCCTCCGTACTTCGCATTGTCCATGATCCTCTGTACCGCCAGAAAATCATCCCGTGAAACGATCGCCTCATGTTCTCCCTTGTAATAGCTCTGAGGCTTTTCCCCGCGGTTCTTGAATGTTTTCTGTTCACCTGCATCCGGAGCAAAAACCTTGTAGCGTTTTCTGGTCAACACATCTCCGCAGTATCGTTCGTTACGCAGGGTATCCGCGATGCCGCCGGCGCTCCATTTGATATTTCCAAGATAAGTGCGTTTAGAGAGTTTGCTCAGCTTGTCCGCAATCTGTTCTGTGGAATAGCCATAGAGATACATGGCGAAAATGAGTTTGGGTATTTCATATGTCTCCCGGTTGATAACCAGTTTCCCGTCGCCGTCCTTTACAAAACCCAGAAGCTCCGGTGTCAGCGGAAGGCCGTGATCAAGCCGCATGCGCAGGGAAGTCTCCATGCTCCGGCTCCTGACTCGTGATTCCTCTTCCGCTATAGTAGCCTGAAAGGAAAGCGCCAGATGACTGTTCTGGTTCAGGGAGTATATGGCTTCCGATTCAAACAGCACGCCGACCTTCTTCTCCCGAAGCTTTCGAATCGTGCTCAAAAAGTCCACTACATTCCTTGCAAGACGTGAGATGTTCTTGACAATGATCAGGTCGATTTTCCCATCGTATGCATCCTGCAGCATTTCCAGGAAACCCTCTCTGTGCTGGGTAGTCGTACCGGATTTTCCCTCATCGGAATAAATCCTGACCAGTTCCCATTTCGGATGCTGATCCACCAGATTCATGTAATATTTCTGCTGCAGTTCGAAGGAAGATGTCTGTGCAGGATCCTCCGTGGAAACACGGGCATAAATCGCGACCCTCTGGAATTCATCGGACTTCACATAATCCGTCCTCTCCGTCTCCGGCGTATAGGTATAATTCTCCGGATCCGTTGCAGCCCGCACTCTTCTGCGCACTCGTTCCTTTCTCTCTTCATTGGTCAGTTCCGGCATTTATTCATCTCCATACCCATCGGTCAGCTGTCGGCTTTGATATTCGCATAACATCGGCGCATCCAGTTCATCTTCCGGCAGCACTTCCCATCCATACGGCAGAAACCCCCTGTCTTTCAGATCCGGCCGGTAATATGAGGCCAATGTAAAAATGTCTTCCGAGATGAAATAGATCCCGACCGGCTCCTTCTGGGCCGCGAGGGTTCTGGCGATAAAGGACACCTCTTCCGGATCATTAGATACATTGCGCACTTTTTGCGTCACGATCAGATTTACTTTCCCGGAAAAGCAGTCTCCAAGAAGTCTGCACCACTCTTTGGAGTTTTCCATCCGAGGCGCTGTCATGCCTTTGTCGATATAAAAATCCACAAGGGTCCACTTCGGACAAAGGGCAATATCGTCTATGAACTGCTGTGTGTGCTTTTCCAGATAGTTCTCATGCCTTGTCTGATTGTAGTAACGGATATATACGCCGATCCGATACGGAACGAGCGGCATCGGATATTCTTTCTGCTGGGCATCCAGCCATCTGCGGTGCTCCGCGATCAGCGCCCTGCTCTGGTCCTCTTTTATATGTCTTCGAAACACATTTCCCTGTATCTCTTCTGCCGGCAATGTCTTTTCCCGCACTTTTACCGCGGATGCCGAAACTGCGTTTGCCAAAGCTATGTTCCCGTTCATCATTTCATTCCTGCCTTCCCTCACCGGTCATCCCTGGCATTTGCCAGTACCATCTCTTCATTCTTCGAATCGATTTGATTCCAAGAGCTGACTTGACCTCCTGCAATGTCTTTTCTCCGATCTCATTTTCCTTCATCAATTCCTTCACTTGCGAAGCAGGGACTTCTCCCTGCTTCAGAAGGTCTTTCAGCATGTCCGCGGTCATTTCATGCTTAGTCTTTGGAATATCTGATCTGGCTTCTTCCGGCTTTTCCTCATTCTCTGGACTGCTGATCCAACGGAATCCGTCGTCTTTTGTGATCTCAAAACGGAGTTCCTCCCCGGCTGGAGCCAGATTGCTTTTGATCTGTCTTACAATCCTCATGTCGTGCTCCCGTTCCACATGAAGGATGCTCCGCGCTGCCGCTGCCACATCGATGCTCCCAAGTCCCCGGTACAGGCCCTTGGATCCCTCGCTTTTGTTCAGATGTCCAATCAGAACCACCCCGCAGTCATACGTTGATGCCCATAGACCGATTCGTTTCATGAGCCGTCTGGCTTTGGATGCCATCATGAGATCAGAACTGCTTTCGATATATGACTGCAAGGGATCGATGACGACAAGCCATGGTCGGAATTCAATGATCGCCTCCCGGATCCGTTCGTCATCCAATGTGAGTCCGCTGTGGACCTCCTCGTCCAGGAATGCAATATTCCTGCAATCTGCTCCGCAGTCTTCCAGGCGAGGCTTGATGGTATCCTTCACTCCGTCTTCTGAGCACTGATAGATGGCTCTGTGCGGGCGGCCGAGCTCTCTTCCGTCCGGAAGGATGCCGCCCCTTGAGATCTCCGAAATGATATGCATCATCATCGTCGACTTTCCGTCTCCAGGATCTCCCTGCAGCAGGGTGATCTTTCCTGCGGGAATATATGGGTACCAGATCCACTTCACCGATCTGGCTTTCACATCACTGTACAGCGTTAGTATTTTCGATTCCTGACTCATATTCCCTCCCCAATCATTATATGGCGGTAAGGTGGCGGTCTTTATGACCCAGCAGGTCACACCTTCTTTTTTTTGTGACCTGAGAGGTCACAAAAAGCCTTAAGATTTCCGGTTTCAGTCCCCCTGTGACACCGCCATCTTAGCCAATCGCATCCTTGCGATGTACCAGTAAAAAGGTGACGATACCTACTGCCTTATGCGGGCTTTCTCAGGAAAGGTAGGTATGAAACATGAAATATGACAACAAAAGCACAGGAACGCGGATCAAGCATTTCCGCAATCTTAAGCGTCTTTCTCAGGAACAGTTCGCAGAAGAGTTAGGTGTATCCAGGGAATACATTGCAAGGATCGAGTCCGGGAACAAAATCCCCAGCCTAGAAATGTTTGTTTCCATCACGAACACCCTTGAGACATCATCTGACCATCTGCTGGCCGATAGTCTCATCGTCCTTCGGTCAGATGATGAAAAGGAATACTATGAGATATTCTCTGACTGCACCCTTGATGAAAGAGCCATGCTCCTTCGGATGTTGAAGTTCTTCAAGGCATTGCTCTCAGAATACGGTATCTAAACAAAACCCGGCCCGCATAAGTCACAGGCAGCATCCTTCGCAGGATGCTGTATGTGATTTACGGGTTTTGATATAACCGGATCAATATCCGGTATACCGCATGACATAGGAAAATCCTTTATACTTGGAATTGCTCATTTTCTTTGTCGCGATGGATCCTGCCGACCAGTTTCCGCCGGAAGCTTCCACCATCTTACCATTTCCGATATACATGGCAACGTGAGTGGATTTCACCAGAACATCGCCCTTCTTGAGCTTGCTGTACTTGGGCTTGCCTACGCATTTCCAGCATTTGAACTTGTAGAATGTGGATTTCTCCATGCCGATTCCATTCGCTCTTTTGCAGCCGGAAAGCATTCCCGGATGCTGCGCTCCATGAGCATATGCCGCGTGGATAAATGGGTTGCAGCAATAGGTCTTCTTATACTTCTTACTGGGCTTCATATACTTCTTCGGCCCGTAGTTCGTTCCACAAAAATAGCAGCCGTTATGGTGAGCACCACTTCCGCTGCCGTATGCGAAACTGTTATCATTAGCAATGTCTATTGCCCAGTCT
>JBGUKV010000234.1:0-10010 GCA_045114655.1 Candidatus Allocopromorpha sp.
GTTGCCTTTGCATATTCTTCGAGATCGGCAAGAACTTTGTCCCCGTACGGTCCGAAGTCTTCACAGAGAATCGGGATCCGGATTTCCTTCTCATCCGCCGGGTCTTCCAGATCCGCGATGACGCTGTCGATCTTCTCTCCCTGCTTGAACAGCTTCGCCGCTTTGATGACGATCTTCGTGGCCAGATAGGCGCCGTCGTCCAGGAAGAAGTTCTCCTTCAGCGCCGCATGGCCCGATGTCTCGATGGCCAGCTGGCTGTCGATTCCCTGTTCATTGAGTTCGACGGACTTGTTGATAACGTTCCGGTAGCCTCTCTTGAACCGGAAGTGTTTCAGGCCCAGCTTCTTTTCGATGAACTCCGTCAGCTGGCGGCTGGTGATGCTGTCCGTCACCACCGTCGTGCCCGGATGCTCCTCTGCCACGAGGGCCGCCGCCATGGCGACGATGCCGTTTCTGGCGATCTCCCGCCCGCAGCTGTCCACCGCTGCCGAACGGTCTACATCTGTATCAAAGATCAGACCCAGATCCGCGCCGCTTCCTACGGTCTGCAGGGAGATGGCGTTGATGGCTTCTTTGTCTTCCGGGTTCGGCGCATGGTTCATGAACATGCCGTCCGGCTCCAGGAACTGACTTGCGCTGATGTCTGCGCCGAGCGGTTTGAGAACCCTCGTCGCGTAGAACCCGCCGCCGCCGTTGCCCGCGTCAACGACGATCTTCATGCCTTCCAGCGGCCGCTCCCCCGCGCCGACGCCGTCGATGATCAGTTTCTTCAGGAATTCACAGTAGGGCGTCATGATATCGTTTTTCTCTGCTTCGAAAACAAGCTTGCCTAGTCTGTGGGTCTGCATCCCCGCGCGCGGAGGCTCGCCGATCTTCGCGATCTGCGCGTCCTTGTCTGCCGCGTATTCAAGAATCTGTGTAATGTCTTTTTTATTGAGTCCGCCGTCCCGCGTGAAGAATTTGAATCCGTTCCGGTTGTACGGCAGATGACTGGCTGTAATCATGACCGTTCCGTCGCATTTGAAATCCTCAAAGACGGTCGCCATGAACATGGCAGGCGTGGACGCGTAACCGAAGTCGTAGACTTTGCATCCGTATTCCCCGAAGCCGTCCATGAGTCCGTCAAGCAGGCGCGGCCCGGATGTGCGCGGGTCCCTTCCGATGGCCAGCGTCATGTCCTCCGGCCGTTTGCCCAGCTTGTCCGAAAGCCAGATGATGAAGCCGATGGCGATCTCCTTGGCTTCTTCTTCTCTGAGGCTGAGGTGCTCTCCGGGAACGCCCGTCAGCGATACGCCCCGGATGTCGCTGCCGTTTTGAAGTTTCAGGTATTTCTCTCTCTTGTTGGTGGTCATAGTGGGTCTCCTTTGCTTTTGTATGAGAAAAGGTGTCATTTCTGACACCTTCTGTTTCTGATTCCGTATGCGGATGCTTATACGTGCCTCTGGTGTACGCCTTCCTTTATGACGAGCTCCTTGAGCCGTTCGATGTGGATGTCCGCAGCGGCCCTGGCTTTGTCTGCATCGCCTTCTGCGATGGCCGCCACGATGGCTTCATGCTCTTCCGGCATGTTCTCCGCTCTTTTGAAATTGTCGTAGTAAATGTATCTGAATCTCAGGACAAGTTCCTGCAGCTGTTCGATCATCTGCACGAGGATCTTGTTGCGGCATGACTCGACGATGATGTGATGGAACCGGGTGTCGTGCTTGATCATCGCCTCCATATTGCCCTCTTTGACAGCTTCGTTATAGCTGTTCGAAACCTGCTTCAGTTCTTCCATCTGCTTCTTTGTCATTCTGTCCGCAGCGAAATAAGCCGCGAGGCCTTCCAGGTCCTGCCGCACTTCGAGGATCTCCACCATGTCCTCCGTGGAAATCATGGACGCATACGCCCCTCTTCTCGGCTCGATGGTGACGAGACCTTCCTTCTCAAGCTTCCGGATCGCTTCCCGGATCGGCGTTCTGCTGACGCCCATCTCCTCAGCGAGTTCGACCTCCATCATTCTCGTTCCCGGTATGATGGAGCCCTTCAGAATCTGCATCTTCAGTTCTTCATAGACCATTTCGCGCAAAGGCTTATGGTTCTGGATATCAAAATTCAACATAAAATTCCCTCAGTCTCAATACGTTGTTCTCGTCCAAAAGCTCTCACGGTTGAGTTTCAGCATTTCGTCGCATATGCTTCTGGACTGCCGGATGCTGTCGGTAAGTCCGTAGACCGAAGGGCCGCTTCCGCTCATCAGAACTGCCCGCTCCCCACAGAGTTCCTGCATCTTGTTCTTTGTATACACAACTGTAGGATACTCCATCAACGTATAGTTTTCAAGTACATTGACCATGTTTTTTTCGATACGGGAGAGGTCTCTTGTTTTTAAACCCTCGATTAACTCCTCCGTGTTTGGTCTGGTTTTGATCTCTATGTTATCGATGCCCTTATACGCCTTCGCAGTAGAAACGCTGATGGGCGGCTTGGAGAGAACGATGTGGCTCTTCAGGCCTTTGAGGGGCACGAGATCCGTCCCCGTTCCCGTGGCCAGCGCGCAGTGGCATGCCAACGGATCGCCCGCAAAGCGGTCCTTCAGCGCTTCGTTCTCGGCGGCCTGTCCCATGACGCAGAACGGCACATCCGAACCGAGCTTCGCCCCCGCGTCGCAAAGCTGCTGCAGGCTGAGCCCCAAATCCCACAGGATGTTGAGGCCGTGCAGCACTGCCGCGCCGTTTCCGCTGCCGCCGGCAAGCCCCGCCGCCACCGGGATCCGCTTCTTGATGTTGATGTCGAGGGTTCCGGCAGGCGCGTTCTCGGCGATGTCCCGCATCACCAGCGCCGCCTGGTAAGCCAGATTCCGTTCGTCAGTTGGCAGATAACTCCGGTTGGTCTTCAGGTTGATCTGCAGTGCGTTCGCTTCCGCCGGCGTCCACCGCATGGCGACTTCATCACACAGCAGGATCTGCTGCATGACCATCTCCACCAGGTGCATACCGTCATCCGTCACGCCCTTGACGTCCAGTGACAGGTTGATTTTCGCGTATGATTTGAGTTGAATGTCCATGTGATGTTTCCTCCCGGGCAGTCCCTCTTATGTACCCATTGTATCTTGTCTTCTAATGCAAAAGCAAGACCGTAACGGCTCGCTGTTTGAGAAACGAGCGATTATTTGACGTTTCTCAGACTGGCGTCAGAGAACAGCATGAATTCGTTGTATTTCTCAGACACAGCAGGAAACCGCGCCCCAGGAACCCAATGTCCGGGGACTGCGTTCTGAGGACCGCGCCCCAGGAAACCACTGTCCAGGGGACTTCGTTCTGAGGATTACGCCCCGGGGAACCAAAACCAGGGGGCCACGTTCCGGCGCATAACAAAAGAGCTGCTCTCGGCAGCTCCTCTGATGTAAACGTTATTTCTTCTTCTTGCCTTTGCCTTTCTTGTTCCTGGCTTTGCCGCTCTGGCCCTTCGGGTTCGTGGTGCCCTTGTTGGACTTGTGGACTTCGGAGTCGGACTTGGCCTTGGCCGGGTCGACCTTGTGGCCGGCGTCGTTCACGACCTTGAGTTTGAGGGTGCTGCCGGCTGAGGCGATGGAGCGCGGCGCGGATACGCGCTTGTTGGATTCGCGGCGGATCTTCTCGATGATCTCGGCTTCGATGGCGGCCTCCGCTTCCTTCTGGCGGCGGATGGCTTCTTCCTTCTTGGCCTTCTTCTTGTTCTCCTTGGCGACGACCTCGGCTACGGATTTGCCGGATTTCTTAGCTTCCTTGTATGGATTGACGCCTTCCTTGATTTCGCGTTCTTCTTTCTTTTTCTTCTCGGCATTCTTGGTGCTTCTGACTGTGAAGAATACCATACCTGCCATCATGAGGACCATGAGCAGCATGTAAATGGCAGTGGATCTTCCCTGGTTGAGGGTCGTCATCTTGACGGCGATCTGCTGCCCTGTTGTGGAGCCGTCTGTGGCCTGGAAATTCCTGCCGACTGTCAGTGTGTAGTCAGCGCCGCCCTTGATCCTGTTTTTGCTGCTTCCGTCATAGACGTCTGCGGCTACAAGGATCAGGCCCTTTTCCTTCTCACTGTAGTACACCTTGAGTGGGATCTTCTTGCCGTCAGCGTCGACCATCTTGAACTGTTTGGCGTTGGCCTTTCTGATATCGGCTGAAGCCGGGGTGACGTCCTTGTTGAAGCGCATCTTCACACTGAGGTTGTCGACTGCTACGCCGGTGGCGCCGTCCTCAGGGGACGAGTTCACCAGTTCCAGATCTGTCTTGGCTGCCGCGGCGCCCTTATCTGCTGCCGCGTCATCTGTGCCCGCTGCAAAAGCCGCCGGGGCCATCATAAACACTGCTACTATCAATGCGCATATCAATGCGCTTGCTCTTTTCATTACTGTCATTCCTCCGTTCTCAGTTTCCTGAAAAAATCTTTCATCAGGCGTGAGCATTCTTCGCCCATCAATCCTGTTTCTATTTCTACGTTATGGTTGAGTCTGCTGTCGCAGGGGATGTTGTACAGCGATCCGCAGGCGCCGGCCTTCGGATCCATGGCGCCGATGTACAGCCGCTCGATCCGCGACCAGACGATGGCTCCGGCGCACATGCTGCAGGGCTCAACGGTTACATACATGCTGCAGCCGGGCAGGCGCCACCCTCCGAGGCGGGATGCCGCTTCCCGTATCGCCAGGATCTCCGCGTGAGCGGTCGGATCCTTGTCCTGCTCTGTCCTGTTATGCGCTCTGGCGATGATCTCGCCGTCACGCACGATCACGGCGCCGATGGGCACTTCCCCCTCCGCGGCCGCCGCGCCCGCTTCTTTCAGAGCTTCCAGCATGTACTCTTCCATATTTTTTCCCATACGCTTTGTAATGTTACCACACTTCCACAGGTCATTCAAGATAAAGGTTTTCGTATTCCTCACGCAGCATGGAGTAGCACCGGACCTCGCGGTTGCCTCCGTCGTAGGTTCTGTAGGCGCGCCGCAGCGTCCCTTCATATGTAAAGCCGCACTTCTCGATGACACGCTGGCTCCGGAAGTTTGTCTCGCTTGTCCGGATCATCAGAATAACCAGACCGAGTTCTTCGAACCCATACCGGACCAGACGCCGGGCCGCCTCCGTCATATAGCCTTTGCCCCAGCGGGACTTGGCCAGAGAATAGCCCATCTCCTTGCTGTCGATCCCGGGGCGGTATTTGTCCGGCTCGAACCCGATGCTTCCGACGACAACTCCTGTCGCCTTCTCGACGATGGCCCAGGTCATATTGCGCCGGAACAGCTGCTCGATGATCAGCCGGGATTCGCCCACATTGGCGTGGGGCTTCCAGCCCGCGTTGGGGCCTACGTCCGGGTCCTTTGCGTAATCATAGAGCGCTGCTGCGTCCTTCTTTGTCCACATTCTCAGTATCAGCCGGTCTGTCTCCAGCTGCGGCACTTTTTCAACCTTGCCCATCGGTTCTCCTTACTCCGTCGTGCTGAGGATCTCCTTGTTCTTCTCCACCTGGCTGACCTTCATCTCAGACGCCCTCGCAGGATCCACTTCCTCGTTGAGCGCCAGGATCGTCGGCCCCAGGTAAACCGTCTTCAGCACTTCTCCATCCAGGGAGATCTTGCTGTACTCTGTGAAATTCTGTCCTTTGATATAATATTTATCGCCGATCTTGACGATGCTGTCGATCTTGATATCCCGGATGCCCATCTTCAGCTCCGTCGGCACGAAAGGCTTCGAACCGCCGTATATGTAGCTTTTGCCGTAGAGCATGTCGTAGGACAGGGCTTCCAGTCCTTCCAGATAGTGCGGGTCATCCTCGTAATTCTGATGGTACTTGTTCAGAAGGCCCGCCGAAATGCCGAACCGCTTCAGCAGGTGCGAGGTGATCTCATAGGCGTGCACATCCTCATCCTTCTTCTTGAGTCCGAAGTTGCTCCAGATCACGTACTGGGTCTTGTACAGGTCCCCTGTGGTCAGGTTCTCTGCGGTCATGTCCAGGGCGGGCAGGTGATCGCCGTACATCACGACGACGATGTCCTCATCAAAGTCCTCCAGTGCGTCGGTCAGCTCCTTCACGAAGAGGTCCATCTCATAAATCTGGTTGGCGTAATATTCATAGCTCCACTTAGTCTCTTCGTCCGGAGCCTCCGTCACCTCGATCACCGGATCCTCGATGACCTGCTCCTTCGGGTACTTGCCGTGACCCTGCACGGAGATGGTATAAATGTAGTCCGGTCCTTCGGTGCTGTTTAACGCGTCGATGATGTTTTCTGTCAGGATCGTATCCTTGGCCCAGTTCTTCGGTGTCTTGACGACGTTGTTCATGTACTCCAGGCAGGTGAAGGTGTCAAATCCCAGATTGCTGAACACGGTGTTCCTGTTGTAGAAGGCGCCCCTGTGATTGTGGATCGCGTGGGAGGAGTAGCCGACCTCCCGCAGATCGTAAGGCGCGCTCTCGCAGGTGGTCTCCGTCAGGATGCTCTTGTACGGGTATTCGCCCGGTCCGAAGAATCTGGCGCTGATGCCGGTCATCGCTTCAAACTCAACATTGGCTGTGCCCGCGCCGACCGCCGGTACGGTCAGGTAACCGGAGGAACACTCCTTCAGCAGCTTCCTGAAATACGGGATCGGGTCCTTCGAGTATTCCACGTTCTTGGCGATGGTCGGGTCTACGAAGGATTCCAGCTGCAGGAACAGGATGTTCGGCTTTTTCGCCGGCTTTTCCTTATCGTCTTTGCCCGGCGTATAGATGCCGTCCTTCCCGAGTTCGCCGCCCGTGAAGATTCCCTTCATCATCTCTTCTGAGTATCCCTTTGGCTTATCGATGCCGGTCTTCACCCAGGTGATCATGAAGGAATAGGGAACGCCGTTGTCTCTGTACGCATACGGCAAGCTTGGGAAAAATGTATCCAGAACGCCCATCCTCATGCCGCCGGTGATGGAACCAAAGGCAACAAGGATGATGAGGATAATGGCCGCGACCGTCTTCCTGTAGTCCAGTTTGCCTTCGTACCGGGGCGTCTTGCGGAACAGGATGATGACCAGCAGCACGAACAGCGCTGCGCCCGCGGCGATGAAGATCAGGCTCTTAACGGAAAAGTAGTTCGTGATGATCGACTGCGCCTCGCTCAGCGTCGACAGGTCTTTGACGTTGAACGGGGTCATGCGGTTCGTCAGGATGATGCCGTTGATGATTCCGATGGCAAGCCACAGAAGCGACAGCATGCTGGCCGCGAAGACCCTCCTTCGGAACAGAAGCGACAGCGACAGCACCGCCATGATCAGCATCACGTTGCAGAAGGTGATGACCGGGTGCTCCGCGAAAAACTGCAGCGCCAACAGCGGAGACAGCCGTCCCAGCGCTTCAATGATATAATCGATGGCAACTGCCATGATAAACAGCACCAGTACGTGGTTTCTCTTTATCTTTTTAAGGATCTCTTTAATCTTGCTCATTGGAAATACCGTTTGCTATTCTGCCGAACTCTTCTACTGTAAGTGTCTCTGCTCTTCTGCCGGGATCGATGTCCGCGGCTTCGAGTATTTTTCTAACTAGGTCTTTGTCCATTCCGCCCCCTGCTGCAAGGGAGTTTAGGAGGGTTTTTCTCCTCTGCGCGAACCCCGCCTTGACGCAGCGCAGGAACGTCTTCTCGTCAGCAACATCTATCTTCTCTTCCAAAGGCTCCAGATTCAGGACGGTCGAGGCGACCTTCGGTCTTGGTATGAAGGCCTCCTTCGGAACGTCCGTGACCTTCTCCACGCGGCAGTAATACTGCACCGCGACGGAAATCGCTCCGTAGGTCCTGCTGCCCGGCGCCGACCGGATGCGGTCGGCAACCTCTTTCTGCATCATCACGGTGATGCTGTCCGCAGGCACCTGCTCCTCCAGGAGCTTCATGATGATCGGTGTCGTTATATAATATGGAAGGTTCCCGATCACGCGGACCTTTCCTGTGAACAGGCCTTCCTCGCGGCACGTGCGCACCAGCTGCTGCAGATCTGTCTTCAGTATGTCCGCGTTGATCACGCGAACATTGCTGTATTCCATCAGGGTCTCTTCGAGCACCGGAATGAGGCGCTTGTCGATTTCGACCGCCGCAACGAAGGCGGCGCGCTCCGCCAGGACCGACGTCAGGACGCCGATGCCGGGCCCGATCTCTATGACCAGATCCTCTTCTGTGATTCCCGCGCCGTCGACGATCTTGCTGACGATGTTCCCGTCCGTGATAAAATTCTGGCCGAGACTCTTCGAAGGCTTCAGATCAAATCTGTCGCGGATCCTGTTTACGACTGCCGGTGACGAAAGATCCATTACTCCTCGTCCTCCGTATCTGTCTTCTCCGTTCCTGTTCCCTCCGGTTCCTCCGAATCCGGAATGTATACGGTCTCACCCGGCTTGGTCAGTTTGAGTTTCTCCCGCGCCTGATCCTCTATGTTCTGTTCGTTGTCCGCTTCCTTCAGATCTTCCTTCAACTGCTCCTGCTGCGCCTTGAGCTGTTCCTGCTGTTTCAGCACTTCATGCTCCTCTGCTTTGAGCTTGATAATGTCAATTACAGACACGCCCAGAAAGACGATCAGAATAACCGCTGCCGCGAAGACAACCAGTCTCTTCCTGCCCTGCTTCCTTCTGAGGGCGCGCACTCTTCTCATCTTGCGTTCATCTGTGGTGGTCTGTTCCTGCGGAACCTCGATCTGCTCTCTCTGTCGTTTTTCGAGTCGCTGCTGTCTGGCGGCATCCATATCGATGACGCGGCTGCTTCTTTTGAATTGCTTGCTTCTTCTCTTTCTCGCCATTGATAATCCCCCTTCTATCTTGCCGGCAGGTAATTCCTCGGATTCTGGAATGTGCCGTTGTCCTTAACGCCGAAATGGATATGGCTTCCGAAACTGTTTCCTGTATTCCCTGCTTCCGCGATGTGCTGTCCCTGGAACACTCTGTCGCCGCGGCTCACCAGGATCGCGCTGTTGTGCGCGTAGTAGGTTTCGATGCCGTTTTCGTGGTCGATGATGACCAGGTTGCCGTAGCCGCCCATCGGTCCTGCGTGGATGACGGTGCCGCCGTCGGAGGCCAGCACGTCATTGCCGGTCCTGCAGCCCATGTCGATTCCCTGGTGCTGTCTGCCCCAGCGCCACTTGAATTCCGACGTGACCGTATACGTCCCGTCATAGGCCGGCCAGATGAATGTGCCGGTCCCGGTTGTCGGCGGCCGCTCCTTGGTGCCCACCAGGATGATCTTGTTGACCGGCTTTTTCTCTACTTCGTTTTTCAGGTTATGTGTTTCAATGACCTCTCCGTTGACAGAGATGGTCTTATCCACGATCCGGCTTTTGCCTTTCTTGCCTTTGCGGGAGACTTCCGTATCTCCTTCGTACATCTCCTCATCAGCTTTCTTGATCGTCTTGTACGGGGTTTTCTCTGTATAGGTCCGGGTCTCCGTGATCCTGATGGTCAGCAGCGGGCCGACCTCTTTCATAATGATCGTGCTTCCCACCTTGAGCTGCCCGTCAGCCGGAATGTCGTTTTCCGCGATGATCTGTTTCTTCGGAACACCGTAGTTCTCGGAGATGCTGTCTAAAGTATCACCTCGCACCACCGTGTGGACGATTTCCTTTTCTGTATCCGTGCAGAGCTTTTCCACCAGAGCGTCTTTTGTCAGGATTTCGCTCAGCGGCGTGTTGCTCTTGCGGACATCCACGTTTTCAACGACCACGGCATCATTGACCACGGTTCCCTCATCGTGATTCGCGTACCGGTCCTCAATGTCTTCCAGAACGCTTGCCGCGACCTTCTTGCCTTTGACCGCGCCGACCTTCCTGCCGTCCACGTACATGCCGTACGCCTTGACGTTGATGTCGCCCAGATAGGACAGGCGCTGGAGAACGCCGTCCTGAGAGTCGATCACGATATCCTTGTTCATGGTGAATACCCGCTTGAAACTGATATCGTCCCGCGGATCAAGCACGACTGTCATGTCCTTATCTTCCGTCAAGGCGCCGCGCACCATCTCCGTGATCTGCAGCACGTCGTCCTTGTTCTTGACGT
>JBGUKV010000235.1:0-8667 GCA_045114655.1 Candidatus Allocopromorpha sp.
CTTGGTGAATTTCAGGGAAGATGCATTCTTTGGAAGGGAGTTTAAATCCAACTTAAAGAAATCTATCGTGAATTCGCGGTAGATGTAGTGAAGCTTATATTTGTTTTTGCCGTAATCTTCTTCAAGATGCTTTTTGTCAACTTTCTTCAGATTGTGTAGATAGTATGGGCACTTGGGGTTAACACATTTGTGGACGATGAAGTGTTTCCGGTCCTTTTTACGATCAAGACTGTGATTACAGTGAGGGCATCTCAATACAGTGGATTTAGAAAAACGGTTATCTTCGGTTGGGGAAAAAGTGGTCTGGCAGACCTTGCACAACACTTGAGATTTGCGCTTTCCATTGTTCCACTTGAGATAGTCAGCAGGCGCGTCGCAAACGGGGCAGTGACAGGACTCTGGAATATCGCATTCTCCGTGCCTGAACACAGGCTTGATGATTTTGTGATAGCGTTCCTGATAGTAAGGAATAAGCTCTTTCCAGTCCCAATCCTGTTTGTATGAAATAATCTTAGGAAGTTCGTCAATCTTGAACTTCTGATACTTGGGAGAATGGGAATCATCGAAAGCCCATTGTTTGAGAGGGATATATCTACAGATAAAGTTAATAAGCCAGCAAATTTGTTTATGTTGGTATTGAATTAAGTGAAGTAAATACAGTATAATGTCCATGAGCATTGTCTCCTTAAGCACCAGGATACAAGCAGATACGCCAGCGCCATAGAAAATGCCTCCGGCCAGAGTTATCACCGCTTCCAGTTTATCTGATTTGATCAGCTGCTTTCTTATATCTCCTTCTTTGCCTCCGTGGAACAAAACACCTTGAGGCATGATGACTGCAACTCGGCCGTTTTTCGAGTCCATCGACTTGACCATATGCTGGATCCACGCAAAGTCGGCATTTGAATCAGTAGGACAGCCCCACAGATTTCTACCGTACACGTCACTCTCAAAAGCTCCTGCTCCCCAGTTCTTCAGACCAAACGGAGGATTTGCAATGACGCAATCAAACGTCTTAAGGGCTCCCCTGTACATAAATACCGGTGCTCTTAAAGTATCCCCTTGGACCACCTTAAAATCCTGACAACCATGAAGGTACAGATTCATTCGGGCAATAGCCGAAGTAGCCAGGTTCTTCTCCTGACCATAGATCCGCCCATACGTCTTATTGTCGTAGTTCATGTGCCTGATGGCTTCGATAAGCATTCCACCAGTACCACATGCCGGATCATATACCGTCTCTCCTGGCTTTGGATCCAGTATCTCTATCATCAACTTTACGACTGTTCTTGGAGTATAAAACTCACCTGCATTTTTCTTTGACAGATCGGCAAACTTTTTGATGAGGAACTCGTATGCATCACCCATGACATCGGCCGAGTAATCTTCATTACCAACCCGAAGGCTTGACATGTGCTCGACAAGATCCTTTAGCCGAGCATCTGACAGCTTGTTCTTATCCGTCCAGTTAGCATCATCAAAGCTACTGAATAGTCCGCCGAGCGTATCCGGATTTGCACGCTCAATACCGACCATTGAATTAACAATGGCCAGGCCAACGTTCTCGCTAACCGTCCGAACGTCCTTCCAGTGACATCCTTCTGGGATGAGGAATGTATGGAGCTCGTCCTCATCGAAATCTTCGATGTCATCGCCATATTCCTTGATGGCACGGGCAGTTTCCTCATCGTATGTATCCGATATTCTCTTGAAAAATAAGATCGGAATCACATACGTCTTATATTCATCCTGGTTGATGGGGCCGCGCAGTATGTTACATGCTTCAAACAAATGGTTGAAAAGCATGGTGCTTGTTGTAGCATTAGTGTCGCTCATGCTTACTTCCTTTTAGCCTTTCTCGGGTCTTCTGGTTTCTTCGCATCTTCAGGTATCAGCCAAGTGTTCCCTCTAAGGATCGCACCTTCGATGCGGCCCTCTTGGCAAAGCATAGTTACGCGTCTGCGAGAGATGCTCCATTTTTTTGCCATTTCAGATGTGGTGATATAGTCCATCTTCTCCTCCAAATATGCCGAATAACACACTCTTATATTATATTCCTTCGGAGGAACATTTTCAACACAGATAAGACCGCCCATCTGCATTTGAGGCCAAAGAAAAGAGCCCGAGGTGTTGCCCCTTAAGCGTAACACCTTAGGCCCATAACAAAACCAACTACTGCCGATTATACGCCTTCCTGGTTTTGCATAGCGATTACCAGTTCCACACTACTCAGACTGTTCTTTGTTTCACTGTTCGGATCACCAAAGCGATCAGCAATATAACATTCGTGACTGCAGTACTTTCTATTAGCATCTCCGTACACCGAGAAACGTTTACCACAGTGGGCACAGGTTATTTCGTAGATGGCTCTCCTTTCTACAAGCTCGAGGTGAGCATTCCACCACACATTTCTACAGCGATCCGAACAGAACTTCTTTCGCTTTCTTCCCGGAGTCTGCTCAATCGGGATTCCACAATTCTGGCAGATCGATTGTTCACCATGATCGAGCTCATCATTTGTTTTACTTGCTCTCCTGCAAAACGACTTTATTGTATTAAGCGATACTCCGATCCTATCTGATATTCGCTTATACCCGAGGCCTTGTTTCCGGAGCGACATCACCATCATTTTCTGTTCATTAGTCATCGGCTTCCCTCCTTTCGGTATCAGCCATTTACGCTCTGATACCGAAAGAAGTCAAGAACCGTTGCTATTCGCCTTCTGGGACAGTGATAACTAATTTGCCTGGCTTACACTCAACATGATACTTTTGGCCGACCTCAAACCCGTACTGTTCAAGCCACTGGCCCTTCATCATTATGGTTGGCGTGGTTTTGTAATTGTAACCACTCATTCCGTAGACCTTTAAATCTCTTGTGTCCTTTTGCATAATAACCTCCTTTTCCTCACCAAAGCACAGTTTTCCTTGCCTGGTGATACAATTTAACGATTCTAAACCTTATAACGATTGTGTAAGTAATCGTTATAAGGTATCTACACTTTTTCAAATAATAGGGTGATTTGAAGCAAGAATACCCGCATTTAAGGCGGGTTTGAGGCATATTGGGCTCCGACTCCTTGAAAAACACAGGTTTGGGATTGTATCACGACCCTACGGGTAATTTCTACCAGCAATACGTTTCGGCCGGTGATGCGGTGCTGCAGGGCGGGCTCGACAGCGAAGGCATCGTGGAGGGCGAGGCGGCGCTCTTCCGGATTCAGGCTGCGCAGCATGGTGGTCTCTTTCTGCCGGACCAGCACGTGGGTCTCGAGTACCGGACAGAGGCAACGCGCGACGTCACACCCGGTTGCTGTCACTGTTTCCGTTTCCCGCGCAAAATCCTTCCATCGCTTGACGAACTGGCGTGCCATGAGTTCCGACTGGTTGTAGCCGCGTTTTACCAGGCGCTTCTTGCTCACCGGAACCGGGATCACCACATCGAACGGGAGCATGCTTTCCGACAGTGCTGCTTCGATCAGGGTCTCCATGCGGTCGAACATCACATCGCCCATCTTGCGGGCAATGTAGCCTTTGCCGTTGTATTTGATATCCATCATGACCTCGCGCTCGTGGAGGCCGTAGGTCAGGCAGCTCCAGCCGCGGGTGAAATCATGGGAACGCATCTGGCAGTCGTAGCAGACGGGACGGCCGTCAGGATCGCGGCCAAGATAGGTGTCGGGGAGCGCTTTGCCGCAGATGCTGCAGGTCCGGCCTGTGATCCAGTGCATCTGCGTAACGCATTCATCGCAAAGCGAATATGTGCGGCTCCTGTCGATCAGGCTGCCGCACACGATACAGTAAATATTAGACGGAAAAATCGCCTCCGTCAATTTTTCTAACAGATCCCTGATTCTCATTCTCTCTTCCCCATTCGCGAGCTACCACTTTACCCCCAGGTAGCTGCACACGCCCATTGCCAGGCCTTTGCCGTAGGCGTCGGACTTTTTGCGCAGGATCTTGTTGTCCTTCTTGATGTTTCCTGTCTCGAACAGGCAGGTCGTGCAGTACTTCTTCGTCCTGTTCAGCGTCATGAGATCCTTTCGTTTCCTGAGCCCGCGGTCTTTGATCTTCACGGTCTTGTGGACGCCCTCGTTGAGACACTTGGCGAGCTTTTTCTGTTCCTTGTACCGGTACAAAGGCAAAGTCCCCCGCGGCGCTTTTTTGTAGTCGCAGTGAACATTGACGAGGACGCTCACATCGTAGTTCTTGATATGCTTCACCAGCCAGAACAGATTCCGGTTGTTGCCTTTGAAGGCGTCGGTGTAGACGTACACACCTTTAGCACGCAGGTACTTGGTCATGGATTTGCAGATCGGAATCATCAGCTTCGCTTCCTGGTACTTTTTCCAGACGCAGCCGGGATCCCATCTTCCCCGGCTGTCGATCCCGTGACCGGCCTCGATGTACACGCGGTAGATGACATTCGATGCGGGTTTGGAGTAACCGTAGAATCCGCCCGTCTTCTTGTGGGCGCGCACTCTGTAATACGCCCGCTTTCCGGATTTCACCTTCACATCACGGAAGGCAGTTTTGCCCCGAACACGCTTCAGCAGTTTTCCTTTTTTGCCGCGCTCGTAGCTTCTGTAGACCTCGTAATAGTTGACGCCCTGGATCTTCGTCCAGCCAACGCGAAGTCCTGAACCCTTGGGGGTCACCTTGACTTTCGGAACCGTCGGCTTCGCTTTTGTCGTAGTCGTTGAAGGCTTCGTTGCTTTCGTTGTTGTTTTCGTTGTAGTCTTCGTCGTTGATTCCGTGGTCGTTTCACTTGTGTCTGACGGTGTCTCTGTCTCGTCGCTCGAAGCGGTCGTTGTGTCGTCAGAAGAACCTGTGCTGCCGGGATCCAGATTGCCGGGATCTGTACCTCCCGGACCCGATGGATCCGATCCGCCGCCTGTGCCCGCACCGCTATCCCGCACCATCTCGGCCGCCGTCTTCGTCGGTTCCGTCGGATCAGGCTGCCCCGCTGCTCCGGGATCCTGCGCGTACGCAAAAGCCCCGGCCTGCCCCATGGTCAGTGCCAGGATCACCGCAAGGATCGCTGTCACCAGTTGTCTTGCTTTTGCATTCATGGCTTACTCCGCGTCTATATCAAAAAACTTCTTCAGTCTCCAGGCAAGTCCGGAATACCGCTGGCTGATCCTGTTGTTGTCCACCATTGCGTTCATCTTGTCTTCGGAGCCGACGAGCACGACGATCTGCTTGCCGCGGGTCACGCCGGTGTACAGCAGATTGCGCGTAGCGAGGATCGGCGGGAACCAGCTCATGGGCATGACCACGATCGGGAACTCACTGCCCTGGCTTTTGTGCACGGTAATGGCGTAGGCCAGTTCCAATTCGTCCAGCTGGCTGAAGGTGTAGGTCACATACCGGACCTCATCGAACACGACGGTCATTTCATTGAACTCTGTGTCGATGGTCCGGATGAATCCCACGTCGCCGTTGAACACGCCTTCACCGTCTGTGAAGTCTTCATGGTTTTTCCATTTGAGTTCGTAGTTGTTCCGGATCTGCATGACTTTGTCACCCTCGCGGAACAGTTTCTCGCCGTAGGTTTTCTCCATCTTCTCCGGCTCACCAAAAGTATCATAAGTCTGAGGATTCAGGATCTGCTGAAGCTCCTTGTTCAGGTTGGTGCAGCCGATCGTCCCTTTGCGGACAGGCGTCAGGACCTGGATGTCACGGACCGCCTTCAGTCCTCCCGGAACCAGGTCCGCATAGTAACCCGGAAGACGCGTCAGGCACAGTTCCTTGATGGTTTCCAGCATCGCTTTCTCACCCTGGCAGCGCAGCAGGAAGAAGTCCTTGTCTTTGGCGTTGCAGTCGGGATACTCTCCCTTGTTGATCCGGTGAGCATTGACAACGATCATGCTCTCCCCTGCCTGACGGAAGATCTTGTTCAGTTTCGTGCAGTGGACGTATTCGCTGGCAATGATGTCACGCAAAACGTTTCCTGCGCCAACGGACGGCAGTTGGTCATCGTCCCCCACGATGATGAACCGGCTCCCCGGAAGGATGGCGTTCACCAATCCGTTCATGAGCATCAGATCGATCATGGACGCTTCATCCACGATGACGGCATCATACTCCAATGGGTTTTCGGCATTCCGGCCGAACTGGCCGCGGCTGTGTCCTTCTCCGCCGCCTTCAAAAAACGAGTATTCCAGCAGGCGGTGAATGGTCGATGCGGGGTGGCCGCTTGTTTCCGTGATGCGCTTAGCTGCGCGGCCTGTCGGCGCTGCGATGGCTGTCTTCAGTCCGCTGTCTTCCAGTATGTTGATGATGGAATTGATGATCGTTGTTTTGCCGGTTCCCGGTCCGCCTGTAATGACGGACACGCCTTCGCCCAGACAGTTCATGACCGCGAGTTTCTGCTGTTCGCTGAGCTCGATCCCGGTGGATTTCTCCGTGCGCCCAATGAGAACTTCCGGGCTGCCCTGGATCGGTTTCAGATCCGCGTGCACGAGTTTGCGCAGCCTCCCGGCCACGTTCTGTTCCGCCATGTAGTACGCCGCCAGATAGGCGACCCTCTGCCCTTCGATCACATCCAGAAACACGTCGCCGAATACCGCCATCTGCGCAATATGATCCGCGATGAGCTCCCGCGGCTGCTCCAGCAGGCTGCCGGCATTTTCGCAAAGCACTGCCTCTGGCAGATAGGTGTTTCCCTCACCCGCGAACCAGCTGAGCGTAAACTTGATCCCGCTCTTGATGCGGAACGGATCGTCTGGAGCGACGCCGATCTTGGCCGCGATGGCGTCGGCTTTTTTGAAACCGATGCCGAAGACTTCGTCCGTCAGACGGTACGGATTCTCCATGACTTTTTCCACGGTTTCGCCGCCGTATGCTTCGTACAGTTTCATGGTCTGCGAAGCTGTGATCCCGTACTGCTGCAGGCTCATGGACACCCTGGCGAACTCCCGGTGCAATGCAAAAGCTTCCGATATACGCTGGGCAACTTTGTCACCGATCCCCGGAATCTGCTTCAGCTTTTCCGGGTGGTTCTCAATGACATCGAAGGTATCCTCCCCGAATTTGGCCACAATGGCGGCAGCCGTTTTTTTGCCGACGCCTTTGATCGTTCCTGAAGAGAGAAAGTCTTTGATACCCTGCTTCGTCGAAGGGATCGTCTCCTCCCATGTGCTGACTTTGAGCTGCTCGCCGTATCTGGGATCATCCACGAACTCGCCCTGGATTTTATAGCTTTTGCCCGAGGCCGCGCCGGGGATGGTGCCAACGATGGTGAAGTAATCTTCCACCCCTTCAGACTCGGCGCCCTCGCGCGCCAGCTCAAAAACGGCTACAGTGTAGCCGTTTTCTTTGTTATGAAATATCATCTCGGCGATCACGCCTTCGTATTCTTTTATCTCACCCATTTAACATCCCTGAATGTCCTACGCAGGCGGCTCTTGTTGAACGCCCTCGCGAACTTGAGCAATTTATCCCTTTCATTGTTGGACACATCTCTGTGCAGCGGCGTCAGCAGAAGTTCCAGCAGATACTGCGCCCTCTCCGGATCGTCCGTGATGCCGGCTTCAATGATGTCGTCCGCATCGATAACCATATCCTCGATGAAGATCGGCTGGTGCTGGTGCAGGATCACCTTGATGATCTCATCGCGGGCGAACTGCTGCATGTTGTCCAGCTCGTACACGATGTTCTGCGCCTTCAGCATCTTGTCGTAGAAGTTGTATTTCTTCCATCCCATGCTGGCGATGAAGTCCTTGAGCTGCTCTTCGTTCTTGCAGAAGTACAGCTTCGGGCAGAGGCGTTTGGCCTCTTCCAGATAGTCCAGTGTCTCCTCTTCCTGCGGCAGATAGTGCAGCGCCTTCTTGTAGTTTTTATCGAACACCAGATAGAACAATCCCATTCTTCTGAGCGGGATCGGCTTGGTCTTGCCGATGTTCTCGGACAGCTTGTCGTACTCCTTGCGCTCGCGGGGAACGGAAGATTTTCCCTCCGGTCCGATGATGGCTTCGAGCAGATCCAGGCCCTTCAGCATCTTCAGGAACTTGCCGGCGTAAGGTCCTGTGATCGCAGTCGTGAATTCGTTCAGGATGATCTCCTTGTCGACGATGCTGATCAGTTCCTTGTTGGACTTGATTGCTTCGTAGATGTCTCTGTTCAGGTCGAAATCATACAGACCGACATAACGCAAAGCCTTCCACGCCAGTTCGGGATGCTGTTTCATTTTTTCCCTGATGTCTCCAACCGGCTTGAGGAGCTTTTGCTTCATGTCTTTGCGGCCGCCGTACGGGTCAACCGCCGATCCGTTGGCGTGCTCCCCGGTCGCCTCGCAGGTGAAATCGTAGATGGCCAGCTGCTCCTCGATGGGTCCCTGCAGTGTGATCAGGTCTGCGATCACGCCGTCGAAGTGGTCCGCCTCATTGACGTGCTGGGATTCTACGAATTCTGTGTAGTCCAGGCGCGTGGTCCGCTTGCCGATCGGCTCCCCGTCCGGGAACAACTCGCGGATCTGCTCCTGGGAGCATTCCGTATACAGGTCCCAGTCCAAGGGCTGCTCCCCCATGACGGATCCGGTGATGCACTCTCCCGCACAAATCACATCCTTACCGATCCTGTCGAATTTCTTGATTATCTCATTGATTTCATCGGGTCTTTTAATCATCTATCCTCTCATCCTTTCCTGTGGTAAATCGTCCTGTTG
>JBGUKV010000236.1:0-16649 GCA_045114655.1 Candidatus Allocopromorpha sp.
ACTACCTTGCCTGTATAGACCTTATCGCTCTCCGTGATGTATTTTTCTTTTCTCTTGCCGCTTCTGATATATGGTTTGACATCCCCCATCTGCTGAATGTGCTCGGGGACATCTCTTCCTATTTGATTCTTCTGCAATTTCTTCATTTTTCCAGCCTCCCCGCCTGTATCAGTATTCTCTTGGCTTTATTGATAATTGGGTAATCCACCATCTTATTGTCCACGGTGAATACGCCGATGCCGGCAGCAGTGGCCTCCCGCTCAGCGTCCACAACGCGCTGTGCGTGCTCGATTTCAGCTTCTGAAGGACTCAGCAGCTGATGTGCGATCTTGATCTGTGACGGATGGATGCAGGATTTTCCCGTGAAGCCCAGGGTCTTTGCCCATTTCACTTCTTCTGCAAAACCCTCTTCGTCTTTGTAATTGGACCAGACAGTATCTACTGCGGTGATTCCTGCTTCCGCTGCTACGACCGGCAGATAGGTCCTGGCGTAGCTAAGCTCATTGCCTTCTCTGGTCCTGACGGTACCCATGGAATTTGTATAGTCTTCCGCACCGAATGAAAGGGAGATGACTCTGTCGCTGGCTTTGACAGTGTCTCTGGCGTTGAGCACGCCCTTGGCCGTTTCGATGGAGCACTGGATCTTGACTGTACCATCCTCGATTCCGCATTCCTTCTCGACTTCACTCAGCAGCTGATCGAGAACGACGACGTCATCCGGACAGTCGCACATGGCCAGTCTCATATATCTGATTCCTGACGGAACGATGGCTCTCACGTCATCCTCGAAGAACGGCGTCCCCGTTCCGTTGACTCTCGCAAAGACCATACTGTCTCCGAATTCCAGTGTTTCGACAGCCTTGCACAAGAGATCTCTACCTGCGTCTTTTTCTGACATGGCGACTGCGTCTTCCAGATCAAAGAGAATGCAATCAGGTTTGAAAACAGGTGCGTTCAGATACATCTTTGGCTTGTTTGCCGGGCAGAATAACATGGTTCTCATTTTATACATCTTGCTCACCACCCCTCGCTCTTCTCACTGCAGTTCTGATTCTGGCCTGAATCACGAAGTCCAGCGCGCTGAAATCATCGATCGTAACATCTGCGTACTTCACGCCCAGATAGTCGAGTTCTTCCTGCGCCTTCTGCAGAATCTGGTCACCGAACATCTTTTCCATCTTGCTGTTCAGGACAATCTTGAGTTTGCCCCGTCTTTTGAGTTTTACGGTTACCTTGCAGTCCTGGGACTGCTCGTAGCCAGCTTCACCAATTCTCATTGTTTCCTCCCTGTGTGCTGTGCTTTTGCAATAATATATTTAGAACAGGCCTGTAACACGCCCGTCATTATCGACGTCTATATTTTCAGCAGAAGGTCTCTTCGGCAGTCCCGGCATCGTCATGATATCGCCGGTCCTGACTACAATAAATCCCGCTCCCGAATTCGGTTTCACATCGGTTACGTGGATCCTGAATCCGCTTGGTGCCCCGAGAAGCGTCGGGTCATCTGAAAAACTGAACTGGGTCTTTGCCATACAGATTGGCAGGTTTCCGTATCCCTGATTCTCAAGCCTTTTGATCTGTTTCTCCGCCTTCAGGTCGAAACCAACATCGTCGGCACGATAAACACGTTTTGCAATTTCTCTGATTTTGTCTTCGATGCTCATGTCCAACGGATACGTAAAGCCGAAGTTGTTCGGCTGCTCACAGAGGCTCCGTACTTCCTCAGCCAGAGCGATACCGCCCTCGCCGCCTTTGGCCCATACTTCACTGATCACCGCTCTGACGCCCATATCCAGGCACTTGGAACGTACCAGTTCCAGTTCTTCCTTTGTATCCGACGGGAACGCATTGACCGCAACAACTGCCGGAAGACCGTAAACTTCGGTTACATTCTCGAGATGCCTCATCAGATTCGGCAGTCCCTTTTCGAGTGCTTCCAGATTTTCTTCTTCCAAATGTCTCTTTGATACTCCGCCATGATACTTCAGCGCACGCACGGTTGCTACGACAACGCAGGCAGATGGCTTCAATCCGGCTTTCCTGCATTTGATGTCCACAAATTTTTCTGCTCCGAGATCTGCCGCAAATCCCGCTTCTGTGATTACGTAGTCCGCCAGTTTCAGCGCCATCTTCGTTGCCATAACGGAATTGCATCCATGGGCGATATTCGCGAACGGCCCGCCGTGTACAAAGGCAGGTGTATGCTCCAGCGTCTGAACGAGATTCGGTTTGATCGCATCCTTCAGAAGTGTCGCCACGGCGCCCTGTACATTAAGATCCCGCACCGTGATCGGCTTTCCGTCATAGTCATACGCGACGATGATGCTGGCGATTCTTTCCTTCAGGTCATCCAGGTCACTGGCCAGACATACGATTGCCATGATCTCACTGGCAACGGTGATTTTGAAATTGTCTTCCCGCGGACGTCCGTTGACACTCCCGCCAAGTCCGTCGACGATGTAACGGAGCTGACGGTCGTTCATGTCCATGACACGCGTCCACGTCACGCGCCGCGTATCGATCCTGAGTTTATTATCCTGGTGGATGTGGTTGTCTATAATCGCTGCAATCAGATTGTTTGCCGCAGTGATCGCGTGCATATCCCCGGTGAAATGCAGGTTGATATCCTCCATGGGAACGACCTGCGCGTATCCGCCGCCTGCCGCGCCGCCCTTGATGCCAAATACAGGACCCATGGACGGTTCCCGGAGTGTGACCATAACATTTTCGCCCAGCCTGTGGAACGCGTCCGCAAGACCCACGGAAGTGGTTGTTTTACCTTCTCCGGCAGGGGTCGGTGAAATCGCCGTCACAAGAATCAACTTGCCGTCTTCGCGGTCTTTCAGCTCGTTCAGGACCCGATAGTCAACTTTGGCCTTGTAGTGGCCGTATGGTTCTACGTACTCGTTAATAATGCCCAGGTGATTCGCGATGTCCGAAATCGGGTACATCTCGTTTTCCTGGGCAATTTCAATGTCTGTTTTTATCTTCATAGCTTAACATCTCCTTCTTGATTCAAACTACCACATATAGTGGTGATTATCCAGTAGTTTTTGCATATTTACAGATATTTGGTTGTTCGCTAATTCGGTTTCCTGCTAACTCTTTAGCGTGGAAAAGAGACGGGGAAGTCCATTTCGCGAATCTACAAATTGTTCAGAAAAAAACATTTTATCTATATACAATTCCTATAAATTTAATGTATAATTTCGTCGGATTAGAGACAAGGCAGTGTATCGAATGATAACGTCATACGTTCGATCACGCCGTATTGGCAGAAATGCATCGGTAATCAAGGGGGTATTTTTTATTGTCATCACGTGCGAGACTAACTTATGGGCTTTTGACAGCGTTTTTTGACAGATTCTTTGACACTGTCATTGCTAATATTGAGATGCAAAAGCAAAGGCTGTCAGTTTCGAAACCAACTAGACAACTTTTTTGACGAATGCTTATATAAATGTTTACAGAAAGGAGATAGTCAATGAAAGAAAACAGAATGAAACGCAAGAAACGGGTGTTTCTGGCGTTCTTCCTCGCGCTTGCCATGATCATGCAATACAGTTTTGCCCCACAGAGTTTCATGGCATTTGCAGAAGAATCGTCAGAACCGAGCGTTGCAGAGCAATCTGATAGTTCTGATTCCGAACCGTCACAGAGTTCTGCGCCTGCCTCATCGTCTTCTTCAGCGTCTTCGTCGTCAGCCTCCTCTGCACCGGCCAACTCCGGCGGCAGTTCGAGCGCGGCAAGCAGCAGTTCAAGCACGGCAAGCAGCAGTTCGAGCACCGCAAGCAGCAGTTCGAGCGAATCGTCCGGGGATAATTCGGCTGCTTCTTCAAGCAGTGAAAGCACTCAGCCGACTGACAACAACGGAGACGGCGTGTCAGATGCTGCCGGCAATGTGAAAGACTCAGAAGTGAACGAGAACCCGTCTGCTCCCTCTACGGAGTTTGAAGCAAGTACAAATGCTGTTCAGGCAGCCCCGGAACCAGCTGATGCGGGCACAAAAGGATCCGATTCCGGCGATGCGGACAGCGACCAGCAGAACGACAGCAGAATCAGCGGTTCTAAAACCGCTGACCCGACAGAACTCGGTGAAGACAGAACCACGACCGTGACACTGTCCCTGCCCGCACTGGAGTATCAGAACGAGATCGATATTGTGTTCGTAGCGGATAATTCAAACTCAACACAGAACGGCGAAGTTTTTGTTGAACCCGTACAAAACCTGTTCGAAACAATCATGGAAATGAACCCTAATCTGAAGATAAACGTCGGTGTCGTTAAATACCGCGGGTATGCATCAGACTGCATTTCTCTGGCAACAGCAGGCATCAATACAGGGCTGACGCTTCTGACAGAAGCGACGAAAGAAATCATCTATACCGCCCTCTCAATGTCTGACGAAGTCCCCGGAAACGGTTCAAATATGCACGGCGGACTGTCTTTGGCTGACGAATGGCTTACAGCAGATGAAAACGTAGAAGACAGCCACAAATATGTTGTATTTCTGACAGATGGAAAATCATATATCTGGAACGATGAAAACGGTGATCCTACGACATACTACTCTCAGTATTATCAGCGGGTTGCATCACACGGAGCACAAACTTTGCAGATTTATGATGTAAACGATCTCTCGAAGCAGGGTATTCCGACTTTGAATCAGAACGTCGGATATAATAAGCACAGTTACACTCTCAACATTTCAGATGAAAATGTGAAGAGCAAACTTATTAAATTCAACACCTATCAGGAATTATACGACAGTGATAACGAAGAACTGACATCCGACAGCGGATATGAACAATACTGCAAGTATGCCTACGTTAGATCTGATGTCCCTACAGGAACTGTGTTTAAACATGATGTTACAAATGCAAATGATGTTTTCAAAAACGCTCAGGACTACAGATATTATTGGGAATTTATTCCTGCTGCGGAATGGAAGGACATGAAATATTATGAAGCAAACCCCTATGCTATAGTAGATAACGGAGACGGTACTTATACGTTTGATTACAATACTATCAATCCGGCCTACTATCAGTATCACGTCACTCACCTCGAGAAAGCGCTCTACAAGGCTGGACATCTTTGGACAGATATGGGTAAGAAGTACAACTGCGCTTCTGTCTTCTGGCAAGGCAGTACGAATTCAGGGCTTTGGCTTGCAAACAATACAGGTAATACTGCAGGTCATTTCGGAACTTGGCTAAAGAACAACAGCAAATATGGCGCCGATGCCAAAGACGCCGACAGCGTAGCTGCTATGTTCGACAACATCAGCAACGACATCATCTACCTGATTGGCAAAGGTACGGTCAAGGATACGATCACGGATGATTTCGATCTGAAGGACGCTGACAGCGATACTGCCTTCAAACTGAAGGTTGGAGATGACGTGATCAACCTAAATTCCAAGACCGGCGACAGTTGGTACTTCGGCGATGCTGTGGATGATGTGTACCCATATGTTGTACACTATGACGCCAGCAAGAAACTTGTGACCTGGGATATCAATGTGCCGGTAGAGAATGCTAAGAGAGCCTCTCTCTCCTATGGACTGATTCTCAAGGAAGGTTCCCCGGAAGGTTACTACGACACCAATGTATCCGCTATCCTGGATTATGTATCAAGTGATGGCAAGCAGGAAGGGTCATATACTTTCGAGAAACCAAAGGTTCACTATACTGAAAAAGCACCGGCTCCAACGCCTGGTACAAATCCGACACCGGATCCGAATCCGACACCGGATCCGAACCCGAACCCGACACCAAATCCGGGCGATGATCCAACATCGACAACGGGCGGTGGCACAACTGGTGGCAATGGCGGCACAACAGGCACAACAGGCGGTGGCGGCATCATAACCGCAGCTGCACCGGGTCCAGTAGCTGCAGCCACTATAAACAATCCGGTTCCGGCAGCTGCTCCGACCACAACGATCGATGAGCCTGAACCACCGCTCGCGCTGAATGCATACTGGGCGCTCATCAATCTGCTCTGCGCTATCGCAACCGCGCTTCTCTCTGTCATCATGCTGATCAGATATTTTGGCAAGAAAGAAAAAGAAGATGAAGAGACTGGTGAAGTTACCGAGATCAAACGCAAAGGCGGAGTCCGTCTGGCTAGTATCATCCCGGCCGTTGCAGGCATCGTCGCGTTCATCCTGACCGAGGACATAACCCTGCCGATGCAGATGGTCGACAAGTGGACACTCCTCATGGTCGTGATCCTGGTAGTCCAGGTCATCGTCGCAATCGCAGCAAAAAAGAAAAAGGACGATGACGATGATGAAGAGACAGGTGACACCGCCTACGCAGCATCATAGCCAGAGCACATCAATATGAAACCCTGAAGGGGCTGTTGCGCTGATATGCTCCCTCTATGAGAGACAGTGAAATAGAAAAGACACTGTTCATCGTGGAGGGAGTATTTATATGCCATCACAAAACTCGAGGAGTGGAAAAGGAGGGATGCCTTTTGCCAGTGAGACAATCGCACCTTTACGAAGCAATCAAATCCTGCAGCGAAGAGTGTGATAATCTTGTTGAACTGTGTTGCGAGATACTGCATGTATTCAGGTCGACATACTACAAATGGCTCAAGGGAAACTTCGGCAAACGAATCCGCGAAAATGAACGAATCGCAGAGAAGATAGAGGAAATCCAAAGGTGTATCTCAGTGCGATCCTGGGTACCAATACGTCAACCGCACATTCCACAAGAAACTGGCGGATGCCGGAATGACACAGCGCATGTCCTGCGTTATTGAACACTCCCCCACTTGGGCTGACGTCCTGAAGAGGGGATTCCTGCTTCACAGAAGTCCGCGCTCATCCTTCCGAATCCCGTCTTACGTCTTCTCCACAGGCGTAAACGCATCGACAACGGTCCGACGGAAGGATTCTGGGGCGTCCTGAAACGGGAACTATTGAAAATCATGAAAAAAACGATCAGCATCGATGTGATGCTGACCGTACAATAATTATATTTTGTTTCATTAAATTATGCTGTTGCCTCAGCTGTCTCAACAGTTTCTGCCTGATCATCGTGCTTTTTTGTCTTTGCAATGATCGCTACTACGATCTGCACTGCGAGGATCACGACCATCAGGAGCGTCCACTTGTCGACCATGATCATCGGGTTGGTCATATCCTCTGTGAGGATGAACGCGATGATTGCTGCAACGGCCGGAATGATGCTTGCCAGGCGTACGCCGCCTTTGCGCTTGATTTCAGTCTCTTCGCCTGTCTCTTCGTCCTCTTCATGTCTCTTGCCGAAATATCTTACGAGCATGATGATCGAGAGAAGCGCAGTTGCGATTGCGCAGAGCAGATTGATGAGCGCCCAGTACGCGTTGATCGCAAGCGGTGGCTCAGGATCGTCGATGACTGTCGTCGCCGGATCGTTGATTCCTGTTGGTACAGGATTACCGGGATTGACTGTTCCGGCTGCGCCTGTCAGTATCGTTGTTCCACCACCGTTACCGCCGCCATTGCCGCCTGCAGTACCGCCATTGCTGCCGCCTGTTGGAGTCGGATCATCTGACGGGTCCGTTCCGGATGGATTTGTTCCCGGTCCGGGAGTCGGATCATCCGTTGGGTCCGGATCCGTTCCGCCGCCTCCGGGTGCCGGCGCCGGCGTCGGGACATGGGTGTTCGTAATGGTGTAAGCGATGCCATCCACATCGATTTTTGCGGAATATCCCGACGGAATCGCTTCTTCGTTGATGGTGTACTCGATCAGCTTGTTGTCCGCGTCGTAAGCGTCCAGATCCGCAAATACTGCCTCCCAGCTGTTCTCGTCGTTCAATGTGATCATTTTTCCTGTCGGTTCACCGTTTGCATAAAGCTGTACCGTGACGCTGCCGCTTCTGATTCCGTCGACATTGTCGGCGTCATCCCATACCTTCTTGACGGACCTTGAAGTCGCGTACTTTGCAAATACATTGTAGGTGAGGGTTGAGTTTGCGTCTTTCGTGATTTCCGGTGCTTTATACACCAGCTCTTCATCCAGTCTGTTGCCGTCAGCATCATACCAGCCTGTGAAAGTCACGTTGTCCACAGTGCTTTCCGCAGTCTTGTCATATACCTTGACGTCGATTCCATCGGTGTTCTTCACTGTATCAGCGACTTCTCCAAGCACATTGTAGATGACTGACAAAGCCGGCTGCCAGAACGCGTAGACGTTGACATTCTTTGTCTCACCCTGTTTCAGTTCTGCGCTGCCGTAGACGGATTCGCTTGGGCTGTCCGGATCTGTAACATCCAGATATTTTTCCTTTGTCTCGTCATTCTGCCAGTACCTGAAACTGTATTCACCTTCAGTCAGGCTTGGGCTCTTGTCCTCCGGATTTGTGAACGTGTGCTTAAATTCCACAACAGCGTCCGCGTTGCTCCATGAACCGCTTCCTGTTGAAATATTGTCAATATATTTGTAGTTCAGATACCAGTTGGCTGTTGCTTTGTATACCGGTGAGATATACACATCATTTCCGCTGATCGTCTGCGTCGAATTGTCTGAGAAGGTTACGACAGCTGTGCCATCTCCCTTGTAGTTCACCTTCTTAACCGTCAGAAGACCAGTCGTGCTATCCTGATAAACCGGTGCTCCGTCTTTATCTGTCAGAACAAATTCATTGAGGAATTTGTAAGTATAACCGAGTCCTCCTGCCGTGGTGTTTTTGCCGCCCGCTTTGTTTATAAAGCCGGTACTGAGTTTCGTCTGGCCTTTGACCAGGACAAAGGTGTCCTCATATGCGACGGCGTGTCCGTTTTCAGACCTCCCCTTTGTGTACAGGATGTTCGTAATGTGCAAAGTCAACTCATCTGCCGCCGGTGCGGGGTCTGCTTTGGCGTTGGTCGCCGCATTGACGAGTATGGGACTGCCTGCTTTGGCCTCGGTCGCATTGCTCTGCTGCTTGGTCTGCTGTGATTTCACCTCATCGGTTGTCGTTGCCGGTGTTGCGTCTGCAGATCCTTCGCTGCTTACCGGCTTGGAATCGCCCTTGTCGGACGGTTTGTCTGCCGGGGTGTTGTTGCTGTCTGCCGATGCTGCACTGTTGCCGTCTGCCGAAGCCGCGCTGTTGTCTGCTGCCGGAGCCGCGCTGGTGTCTGCCGGGACCTCACTGTTGTCAGTCGTCGGTGCTGACCCACTGTCTGATGAGCCGGAATCTGATGATCCTGCGCCGCTGTCAGAAGACGCGTTTGATGACGACGCATTCGATGACGACGCGCTCGATGATGACGATGAAGATGACTTCGCCGGTGCCGGATCAGCCTTTGGTGCCGGTGCCGGATCAGCCTTTGGTGCCGGTGCCGGGTCAGCCTTTGGTGCTGGTGCCGGGTCCGCTTTTGGTTCCGGCGACGGTTCCGATGTTTCTGTTTTATTTCCTTCTGATGATTCTTCCGCGTAAGACATGAAAGTCTGCGGCATGAAGCTGTACTGCAGCATCACTGCCAGCGCAAGGAACATCGCGAGGAACATTCTGCGTTTTTTAATCATCTGTTTCTCCTCCCTTTTTTCAAGTCTTCACTTCATCTGTTGACTTGTTTGCTAATGCATCTTTCCCTTATCTGTGCTTGAAGAATACCAGTCAGGCTGTCAAAAAAACCATCAATTATTTCAATAAAATGAATTTTTTTGACTTTGGGCATCAAAAAATCCCCTGTTCCTCATCCTTCGGCACACACTGCAAAAGACGACAAGCCTTTTCTTGTCCTTTTGCTGTTTTGATCATAACGATCTCCGAGTTCTCTAATCCGTCTTGATTGTAATCAATCTGTGTGTTGAAACCGTGAACTGCAGGTGTTGAATTCTACACAACTTGATGATTTCACCATTCCTTGTTATACTGTCGTGTATTGATTTTGCAGGAGGATTATTTTGTCCGGTATTGTATGGAGCATCATTACAGAAGGTGTCAAAGACACTGTCATATGCATTCCGATTCTCTATGTGACGTATCTGTTCATGGAGATGCTGGAGAGAAGCAGCCGGTTCGACGAAGAGACACTGTGCCGCTATTCCAGGAAGATAGGACCTGTGATCGGAGGCGTACTCGGCGTCATCCCTCAGTGCGGCCTGGCAGGGTCGGCGGCGGCGCTGTACTCGACGGGAACGGTCACGCTGGGGACTATGCTGGCGGTATTCTTCGCGACCTCGGACGAGATGCTCCCTGTGATGCTCGCGTCGCTGTCAGGCAAGTTTGCCATCGGAATCAGTACTGTCGTTGCCATTCTGGCGGCAAAAGCAGGCCTTGGCATTGTGCTTGGCTACATTGCTGATATCGCCGTCAAAGCAGGCAAAGGTAAGAATATTCACAGTCTCTGCGAACGGGATCACTGCGAGTGCGACAGCGAAGAAGGCAGCGTATACCGGTCCGCCCTGATTCACACTGCGAAAATCACCCTGATGCTTCTGATTGTTAACATTGCACTGTCAGCAATCATCGGCAGCATCGGAATTGAATCCCTGTCCGGTACAATCATAAACCAGCCCGTTATTGGCGAGCTGATCGTGGGTCTTTTTGGTCTGATCCCGAACTGCGCGATTTCGGTTATTATTACCGAGTCATACCTAAGTGGAGTGTTGGGACTGGGTGGAATGTTTGCAGGGCTGCTGGCAAATGCAGGCATCGGACTAATCGTCCTCTTCCGCACCAATACAAGATTAAAAGAAAATATGACGATCCTTTTGATCATTTACATACTCAGCGTCATGACCGGGATCGTCATACATATCGTTCTGTGAATGTGTCAAAAGAACCGTCCCTTCTGACACATCTCTGTTATCTGTGCTTTTCGAGTTTCTTGAGTTTCTCGGTGGTTGCGATGTTGTCGATGACCGCCTTGACCGTTTTCTCGAGTGGGGAGTCTTTGCGGTAGTCGGCCTTGAAGGCGAAGTTGACTCTGTTCTCGCTGATGAGGCGTTCCGCTTCCTTCCGGTCCTTCTGGTAGACAACAAAGGAGTGCCCGCCGTTTACTTTTGTCAGTTTCATGCAGGGGATATCTGTGTCTCCGTCTCCGAAGTAGATCATGTTGCGGAACGGAATCCGGCGCTCGTCTTCGGGCACATACTCGTTGAGGGCGCGTTGCTCGGTCACGTCCAGAATGCCTTTGTTGATCCGGTAGAGGAACTGGGTCTTGCTGGTGTAATTTACCGCCATGGCGGGCCACTTGGCCAGTCCGTCCTTGTCATACAGATACTCTGCAGCATAGATTTCTTTAAACTCGCCAGCGATGGGCGTACCTTCGATGATTTCCTTCAGCCCGGAGGAGATAATGTAATGCTCGCATTGCAGGCCCTGTTCAGCGCAGTATCCATTGATGCGCTCGAACCATGTCGATACGCCAGGGAAAAGCTTGACACTCTTGCCCAGCTGCCGGAAGTTTTCCCGCTTCAGCAGAAATTTGCTTCTCCCCTTCTCCAGCATCAGATACATGTAGGACAGGATGCTGTCCATCCCGTTCGCATTCGTAAGTCTGGTGCACTCGTCCCAAAACTCTTTGCTGGTCATGTCCAGCCCATCCATGAAGCCGTAGTCCTGCATGTTCTTCGGCGAGAGGGTTTTATCAAAATCATACATCAGTGCAACGATTGGTTTTGTCTTAGGTTTTGCCATATCTGTTTCCTTTACTGTATCTCACGGCGTTTCAGCGTTTTCCATATTATACCATACTTTTCGGCAGAGAAAAACTCCCCGCGGGGTGGGATGCGGGGAGTTAAGGGAAAGGACTGCATGATTGGGCAGTCATGGTGATTTCTTTATTTATTTCACTTTGTTCCTGTACCGGTAAATTACCGCAGTAATCGCCACACCGGCGATGAAGGCAATCACTGCCGCGAGCACGTAGCCTCCTACGCTGTCATCCAACAGGGACGTGCCTGCAGCCTGGCCAGTATAGATTGCATGATGCATGCTCTGCAGCTGCTGTGTGACAACCACAAGACATATCATCAGCCCGGCTGATAAGGATCCCAGAATTCTTAATCTGGACTTGTCCTCCTTTTTCTTGATCGCCGCTGCTCTTTCGTGCATCCTGACGAGTCTTTCTTCTGCGCTTCTCATGGGGATATCGTCTCCTCAAATCTATAAAAACACACTATTTTTGCTTCTTTCACTTATATAGATACAAAAAAGAGCGGGATTCCCCGCCCTTTTGATAAAAAAAC
Source organism: Candidatus Allocopromorpha sp. (assembly GCA_045114655.1). Classification (GTDB taxonomy): domain Bacteria; phylum Bacillota; class Clostridia; order Peptostreptococcales; family Anaerovoracaceae; genus Lentihominibacter. The sequence goes on from JBGUKV010000236.1 coordinate 12,180, forward strand.
TACAATTTTTTTATTATTTTTTTATTTGACCGTTACTTCTATGGTCTTTCTTACGCCGTTATGGGTGAAAACGTAGATTTTGCAGGTGCCTTTAGCCTTGGCCGTGATCTTGCCGGCTTTGCTGACAGTCGCGACTTTCTTGTTGTCGCTGATGTAACGCAGCGTCGGTACGTGGGTTGCCGGCATGAGTTTCTTGCTCTTCTTTACCTTTGTGACCTTGCCCTTGATCCTAAAGGTCTTTCCTTTCTTGAGGGTGACCTTCTTCTTGTTCACTGTCAGAGTCTTGGCGTTGCTGTACTTCTTGGAAGCCCCGGAGGTATAGGAATGTGTCAGCGGACTGGTTTTGATGTATTTCTTCTTGCCGCTTTTCACAGTGTAAGCCTTGACGTACGCCTTGTATGCTGTCTTTTTCTTCAGACCCGTCTTGGTCCATTTCAGGGTCTTGCCCGCTTTGACGGTCTTGACCTTCTTCATTCCTTTCGTACCTTCCTTACCGTCGCACCGCGCGAGGAAGATGTCATAGCCCTTCGCGCCCTTGACTTTGTTCCAGGAGATGACTATGCCCTTCTTGCCTTTGGCTGTCACTTTGGCGATCAGCACGCCGGTCTGCTTTGCTTTTGGTTTTGGTTTTGCCTCAGCCTTCCACTTCGCGTAGATATTCGTGTCCTTTGTGATCTCCTGATTGAAATCAAAGGTCTTTGTCAGTCCCTGGTCTGCGCACCAGCCCTGGAAGGTGTATCCCTCGCGGGTCGGATTCTCTGGCTTCTGTGCTTTCTGGTGGATCGGCACGATCTGCTTGTCAACACCGATGCCGCCATTGTCCACGAAGGTGACCGTGAACTGTTTGATTTTCCATAGAACCGCATAGTCTCTGTCACCGGTGGAGCCTTCCTCGATCGTGACCTCCTTCGCAGGCTGTTTCAGATCGGTCCCCACCCAGCCGGTGAATTCGTGGTCCTCATTCTCCGGAGCGTTCAGCTTGAAGGTGGGAGTCGCTGCTGTGTATTCTGTCGGATTGTCTTTCCCGGATGGCAGCGTACCACCAGCCAGGTCGTAATCGATAGCGTACTTCTCCATATCCCACTGGGCGTAGAGGGTGACAGTGTAGCCTTGTTCCGTGGTCAGGTTCTTGACGGACTGCTTATCTGTAATCGCATCGCCGCTTCCGTCCTTCTTCGTGTTCCAACCAGTGAATGTTCCGCCGGTGCGTTTGAACCGGTTTGCGAACAGATCCTGCGGCTGATCATAGACCATATACTGGTCTGCCATCGTTCCGGTCACATTGTTTCCGTTCGGATCGAACTTCACGGTGTAAACATTGGCCGCAGCATGGGCCGTGATTTTCGCATGGCCGCAGACAGGCAGTTCGCTCTGGTCCGCCTCCTGAGGATCGAATGTCACGAACCCTTTCGGCGGCACTCCGGTCACGGAATACCCGTCGAAGTGATAACCGAGTTCTGCGGCTGCCGAGACATTGATCTTTGCACCCACAGGTATATGGATGAGTTCCGTCGGTCCCGTCGGCTGGGTCGTTCCGCCAGACGGGCTGACCCAGGCGCTCGTGATATGGTCTTCCGCATCTATGGTCACCGTGTAATAATCAAGATTGATGGAAACGGGTTTACCATCGAAGGTGAATTCCTGTTTGTCCGCCGGGATCACATAATCATCGCTGTCCATGGTGAGATGATACGTATCGGGGTTGAGTCCTGTCAGGTCGATCGTATATGTTCCTGTAGAGTCGCTTTCGCTGACCATTCTGTCTGTTTCTGCAATATGGAATCCCATATTCTCCCCCTGCTGCCAGGGCACGTCGAATCTCTTACCGTTTTCCTTTGTGGCTATGGTCAGCTTTACTTCAGTAATGAATTCCGCATCCAACGTCCAGGGTTCGATCTCCCATCCGTTTTCGATTTTGTTCAGCGTACACAAGTTGAAGACCTGCGCGCCGTCAGCATAGAAGTTTCCGAACTGGACACCCCTGTTCCATCCATGGAACACCGCATTTTCAGGGAGTTCCCATCCTTCTTGCATGAGGGAAGCGAACGTAGGCAATGTATCGCTCTGATCAAAAGTCATTTCCATTGTATATGTTGTGTCTGACGTACCGTCATTGTGTTTTTCCCTTAAAACAACATCGTACGGCAGCGCCTCCCACTGAGCGTAGAGGGTGACCTCCCGAAGATCGACCGGTGCAAGGTCCTTCACATCCTGGGCAATATCCTTATAATCCGTTCCCTTCCCATCGGCTCTGGTGTTCCACCCTTTGAACTGGTAGCCCGGCAGGACGAACCGATAGGCAGGAAGGTTGAATGACTGATCATAGTATGCCGTCAATTCACTCATACTTCCGCTGACCTCCGTGGACGCGCCGCGGGGTCGGTTCCCGTCGAACTTCACTTTGTACATATAACCCTGCGTCTTGCAGTACAGTGTCGGCGCAGGATCACTTCCGGGGTAGTTCCATCTGCCGCCTTCATCTGTGTAACCTGCTACGTTCATCTCTAGGTTCCCGTTTTCATCTGCAATCTTCGTTCCACCATGCAAATAATAGCCTGCGGGAAATGTTCCGGGATGCAGATTTGGATTGATATCAAACAGATGGTTTTCTCCCGGAATAGCGACCGCGGATCCTGCCTCCGCCGTTGTGTCGCTTTCTAATCGCAGTTTGAGATCCATGCCCGGTATCAATTCACGTTCCAGTTTGGCATCTCCGTCAGCATCTCCATCCTTGAACGAGAGGTCACCGTAATATTTGGTTTTCTTCACACTTGTCGCACTGACCGTTTCCAACATGCCTTGGGTCCATCCTGATGCCTTGCCGGAAATCCACGGATAGAACATCCCGGTATGCTTATCTGAATCGATATCGAGCAGATATACATCCTTCACTCCATAATCCATCCTTTGTCCGATGTTCAGATCCTTGATCGCGTAACCGCTGCCGTCTTTTGGAATGGATTTGAAGGTTACATCTAACCTGTGTACGTTTTCACCGTCATCGTTCACGACAGTTCCTGAAATGTGATCTGTATAAATGGAACCGCCGGTGATGACTGTCTTTGCATCGCCAGGTCCTCCAATACCGGAATCAGCATCCGAACCGCCCTTCGCAACGATCGTTCCTCCGCTGATCTCAGTATAGGCATAGTTCTCCCCCGGTGCCGTCCCGCTTTTATGGTCGCGCTTACCTGCGCCTATACCGGGAGAAGTCCCTCCGGCTTCTGCAGTAATAAACCCGCCGCGGATTTTCACTTCACCTGTTCGCGGTTTATTGCTGCTGCCTGTTCCGCATCCGATTGCCGGACCTGCTCCGAGATTTGTTGCCGTAACAGATCCGCCGTTGATCTGAATATTCTGAGCGCCGCCATTGCTGCCGCTTCCGATCGTCGCCCCTCCTGTTTGGTTTTTAGCTGTTACAGTTCCCCCGTTGATGATGATATTCTTGGCAGTGACCGGTATATCAAAGTTGGACGGTTGTGTGCCACTTCCAATTGCTATCCCTTTTAGAGCTTCCGCATATACTGTACCGCCATTGATGACGATTCCGTCTGCGGCAGCCTCTGCTCCACTTCCTATTGCGGCACCATCATAGTCGTATGAATAGGCTTTAATGTTCCCACCGTTAATAGTAATATCCGTTGCATCACAATGCTGGGCTCCGCCTATTCCTGCTGCCCCGTTGACCCCTTTGGCAATGATATTACCGCTATTAAACGTGAGGTTTCCCATTGTATTTTCGTGGGCGTGATCGTAATAGAATACAGAACCTATTCCGGCGGACATACTTCCGGCCTGTGCGGTGATGGTTCCCGGTCGTGTCACGTCTTCCGTTTCAAAAACCACTTCTGACTTTGTTCCCTCTTTCCGGATTGCGGGGCACATGTAGCCTTCCAAATACACCTCCGCATCTCTCTTGGAAATGATCCTGCACGTACCGTCAAACTCATCGACCCAGATTGGTGCTGTGCGCGAGCCCGTATATGATGTTGCGCCGCAGTTGAGGTTCAATCCGTCCGCAAGATATACGTTTGTCCCGGCACTTTGTATGAGAACACGGACGTGCGTGCTTTTGCCTTTCAATGTGTAGTTACCCGGCTTTTTGATAAAGACCGTGGTGTTTGCTTGTGCCTTACTGACATCGTAGGTGTCTCCCGGCTTCATGTTCACCGTATGCCAGATCAACGCGTCTGCGTGGACCTGCTCTGCGCCCGCGAGTCCTGCTGCCGCGAACACAAGCAAAAGCAATACCGGCAGTAACTGCAGCCTGATTTTGTTTCTGAACATCGTTTTCATCCTGTTGTCTCCCTTCTGAAGCCCTTTACCTATATAGATACAAAAAAGGATGGGATTTCCCACCTTTTTTAGAGTTTTTCTCGAAATATTTTATTTGCCAAACTTAATTCCGGTTACCTCCGGAATTTAAGTCGGCAAACCTCCGACCGGAAATAACTCCGGCAAATGGTCATT
>JBGUKV010000237.1:0-5056 GCA_045114655.1 Candidatus Allocopromorpha sp.
TGGGAAAGATCCAGCTCTTCCAGATAACCGCCATTGATCAGGGATTCCATGTAAGCATCACAGGTCATGATCAGGTCGTACTCATCCCCGGCGCCTGCCGTCAGCTTGTTCACGGAGTCCGCATTGTCGTTCATGTAGCTGAGGTTGACCTTGATTCCGGTTTCATTCTCGAAATCAGCAACAACATCATCGGAGAGATAATCACTCCACATGAAGATATTCAGCTCCTTGGACGCAGTGTCCCCGGAATCACCTGAATCGCTGCTTCCGCAGGCTGTGAATGCGAACATTACGACAAGCCCGAAGATCAGTGCTAATAGTTTCTTTTTCATTTACAAAAACCTCCTCTCAATAAATGATTTAATATTCTTCAGCTGCCAAGCGTGCAGCTTGAATCCGTGCGTCGCTCTCTGCCATGATCCTGGCTTCCCTCTTGTTATGGATCCTCTGCATGATGTTCATCACGACCATGCCGAAGAGCATGACGATGACCATGATGGTCGTCAGAGCGTTGATGTCCGGCGTGATACCGGTACGGTTCACTGACAGGATCAGAACCGGAAGCGTTGACTGGCTGGCTCCGGCAAGCATGTTGGAGATCATGACATCATCGATGGACAATGTGAAGGACAGGAATGCTGCCGACATGATCCCGGGCATGATACTTGGAATCGTCACTTTCAGGAACGTCTGGATCCGGTTCGCGCCCAGATCCATGGAAGCCTCCTGCAGCGTTTCGTTATCTCCGGTGATCCTGCCTTTGATGATAATGACCGCATACGGAATGCAGAAGGTGCAGTGTCCGATCACGATCGCGCCCAGGCCGAGTTTGATCCCGACGATCATAAAGATGATCAGCATAGATACGGCCATGACGACCTCCGGTACAACGATCGGTACGAAGAGCATCATGTTGATGAACCTCTTACCACGGAATTCGAATTTCTTCAGCCCGATGCCTCCCAGGACGCCGATGATGACGCTGATGACTGTAGCCAGTATGGCGATGACCAGGGAATATACCAGAGATTCCCACAGGTCATGGTTCCCGAAAGAAAACAGTTTCGGATACCACTCGGTGGTGAATCCCATCCAGGAGTAATTTCTCTTCGCGTCATTGAAGGAGAACAGGATCATCACCAGTACGGGGATATAGAAGCTGGCGTATACCAGCGCTGCGAATATCGTCCACGGGATCTTCCGTCTGCGGTCCCGCTTCTGTTTACGGTTCAGTTTTTCTTTCTCAGCCATCTATACCACCTCCATATCTTCCACTTTGGCGAATCTGGAGTACAAGAATATCATCAGTGCCGTCACTGCCAGCAGCAGCACTGACATCGCCGCGCCCAGCGGCCAGTTCCGGATCGTTCCGAACTGATTCTTGATGATATTACCGATGTAGAGGACTTTTCCGCCGCCCAGCATGTCTGTGATGACGTATGTTCCCAGCGCCGGGATGAACGTCAGGATGATCGCCGAGAAGATTCCGGGGAATGTCAGCGGGAGTGTGACCTTCAGCAGAGTCACGCTTGGTTTTGCTCCGAGATCCGCAGATGCTTCCAAGATCGGCTTTTGCAGCTTCTCGATCGAAGAATACATCGGCAGTACGGCAAACGGCAAGTAGTTGGTGATCAATCCCAGGAGCACCAGTCCATCCGTAAAGATGAAGGTGATCGGCTTATCGATCATATGGGTGTTCAGCATGAAGTTGTTCACAGGACCGTTGGTCTGAAAGATCAGCATCCACGCGTTCAGACGCATCAGCGAGTTGGTCCAGAACGGTATCATGAGGAGTGTGATCAGCCTTGAGGCCGTTGCCGGCGGTTTACGCGCAATATAATAGGCAAAAGGATATCCGACGATCAGACACGCGATCGTGGTCTCTGCAGCGACCCCAAGACTTTTCACGATTATATGGAAATAGGTGACTTCCATCATCGTCTGATATGACTCCAGAGACGGTGTGTACTCAACGCCGCCAAAAGTCCCTCTCGTCATAAAACTGATGAAAATGATGAACAGCATGGGAATTGTAACGAATAGAATCATCCAAAGGGACACCGGGCCCGCCTGCGCCAGCAAAGGCAGACGGTTCGTTCCCTTCGCTCTGCCTTTTGACGCTGTCATGCCTTCGCCTCCTTCTGTTCTCTGTGGATCGGAACGGACTTCTCCGGCTTCCAGAAAAGATAGACATCCTGTCCTTCGTGCAGGTTTTCGTCCTGCTCAAACGCAGAGATCCGAAGTTCCTTCCCGCTGGCCGTCAGGGCACTGGTCTTGATGACGGTGCCCATGTTGGTGAAATCGCGGATCGTTGCCTTGAGACTGAAGCTGCCGGCAGGCTCGCTGCTGCATTCCAGATACTCTGTTCTCACGGAAATATCGATTTCCTCACCCACTGCAAAACCAACGCCCTTTGTCTGTACTTCACCGTCCGGGGTCGCTACCGTCAGCAGATCGCCTTCCACCTTCGTCACGGTACCGCCCATGATATTGGATTCACCGATAAAGTCAGCAACGAAGCGGCAGTTTGGTCTGTTGTAGATTTCTGTCGGCTTGTCGATCTGCAGGATGATCCCATCCTTCATGACAGCGATACGGTCCGACATGGACATGGCCTCTTCCTGGTCGTGGGTAACATAGATGAAAGTGATGCCCAGTTTTTTCTGCAGACGCTTGAGTTCGATCTGCATCTGCTTGCGGAGTTTCAGATCCAGCGCGCCCAGAGGTTCATCGAGCAAAAGCACCCTCGGCTTGTTGATCAGCGCTCTGGCAATGGCGATACGCTGCTTTTGCCCGCCGGACAGAGCGTCCGGTTTCCGTTTCTCGTACCCGCTCATCTGGACCAGACGAAGCATCTCTTCCACATCCTGTTCGATTTCTTCTTTTGGTCTCTTCTTGATTCGGGGTCCGTACGCGATGTTATCGAATACATTCAGATGGGGAAACAGAGAATAACTCTGAAATACGGTATTGACGTCTCTCTGATATGGCTCTTTCTCGTCGACGCCCTCGCCCTGGACTTCGATACGGCCGCTGCTCGCGTCTTCAAACCCGGCGATCATACGAAGGGTCGTTGTTTTCCCGCATCCGGATGGTCCCAGCAGCGTCAGGAATTCTCCCTCCGCCACTTCCAGATCGAGATCCTTCACAACGTGATTGTTTCCATACCACTTGTTCACACCCTTCAGTGCCACAATTGCCTTTTCCAAAACATCCACCTCGTTTCACGATTATTCGATTATTCAGAAAGTTAAAAGTGTTGCAATCTTATATAAATAAGTTTATGCTAAACTTATACCAATGTCAACGAATTTTCAACCATTTCACAATTTTATTTATTATTGCAAAAAACAGTATACTGATATATAATCATTTTATACCAATTAAAGGATGGATTAATATGAACACATATAAACCGCGCCCTAAGGAGCTTGCGACCGAATATCTCGAAAGCTATATCCTGGAAAACAACCTGAAAGCACATGACCGGCTCCCTCCTGAACGGGAATTGAGTCAGATGTGGAATCTGAACAGGGTCACCCTGCGCAGCGCCATCGCATCCATGGAAGCAGCCGGCAGACTGTACAGCGTCCAGGGCCGGGGCACCATGATCGCACCGCGTTTCGTGCGCACACTGCAGAATCTGGAGAGTTTCACGAAATACGCATCTCACTATGAGGCAAAATCTGAAACAAGATTATTGTCTTTTTCCAAGGTGGAATGCGACAAGCATCTCGCCCAGAGATTTCAGCGCATGCTGGGAGAAAAGCTGTACCGTATATCCCGGCTGCGCATCCTCGACGGCGTTCCGATCATGATCGAGAACGCTTTTATTCCATGTGATCTGGCGCCGGGACTGGAGGAGCATGATCTGGTCAAAGGATCTTTGTTTGCTGTTCTGGAGAGATCCTACGGTCTGATCATGGATCACGGGGAAGAGAAAGCAAGCATTACAGCCGCCACAGCAGAAGAGGCCGAATACCTGGAGATCAAACCGGATTCTCCGGCCTTTTGGATCGTCAGTACCACCAGAACCCTGGATGATGTCGTTGTAGAATACTGCCGTACGGTTGCCCGTGTAGATGTTGTTGAAATGTCCAGCGTGCTGCGCTGGGACTATGCAGGAGGTGCCGATCATGAGTGATGCGAATTACAAATCTCCACTGTACATTCAGCTCCGTGAAGTGATCCGCAGCAAAATAGAAGACGGTGAATATCCTGTGGGGACAGCTATCCCTTCTGAATCCCAGCTTGCGGAGACCTATGACCTGAACCCCCTGTCTGTGCGCAGCGCATTGTCCGCTCTGAAATACGAAGGACTTCTCCGTTCTGTTCAGGGCAAAGGTGTCTTTGTGAACGGCCCCAAGGCGGAACGGGACTTGGAAACACTGGGCGGATACCGTCAGACGATGGACGAGCGCTCTATCGCAGCCCATACCCGCGTGCTGCTCAAAGCGCTGCGCCCGGCAGGTCCTTACTACTCCAGACTGCTGGACCTTGAAGAAAATGATCCGCTCTGGTTTACCAGGCGCATCGACTACATGGATAACGAACCTGTCGCATTGGAAGAGATTTATATTCCTGAAAAAATCTTACCCTCTTACGGTGATGTGGATATAGAGTTGTTCTCGATCTACGATATTTTCACATGGAACGGCCTGCGGCCGACCGATGCTGACCAAACGCTGAGAGTTCTGTTTCTGGAGCCTTCCCGCGCGAAGCTCATCAACCTAACCCCCGATCAGGCCGTCATGGAGCTCAGCAATCTGACCCGGGATGCCAAAGGACAGAAAATCGAGTTCACCCGCAACTATGTCCGGCCGGACAAAACCGAGTTCTTCACCCATTACGCGAAAGAATAGACTTGTCACACATGAAAAAAACCCCGGATCATTCCGGGGGTCTGTGTTTTTTTGAATCTGATTTTATCACTTGCCCTGACCTGACAGCCCTGCAGCTTCCCTGATTTCTTCCTCCGTCAGCCCTAGTTCCTCCAGTATCTCCCTCGTATGATAACCCGTCGGGTATCCGGCGTGCCGGTACTCGGGTGGACACT
>JBGUKV010000238.1:0-18896 GCA_045114655.1 Candidatus Allocopromorpha sp.
TAGCTCGCTGATACTGGCAGGGATGCCTGCCTTGAACGAGAAGCCCCCGCTTCAAGCCGACAGGCTAAGCGGCGGGAGTAGGTCACTTGAGACGATTTTGGATGGAAAGAAAGGCATCGGACTGTTTCTGGGCGGCGTGCTGATGGGCACGGCGGGGATCCGCATCCTGACGAGCGACGACGCCAAGAAGGTCTATGTGCAGGGAACGGCGGCAGCGCTGAGAGGCAAGGAAGGCGTGATGACGACGGCGACAAACCTGCGTGAAAACTGCGGCGACATCTACGCGGAAGCAGTCGAGGTCAACGAGAAGAGAGCCGAAGAAAAGGCTGCGGAAGAAGTCGAAGAAATCATTGAAGATATGGCAGAAGCAAAAGCATAAAAAGGCGACAGTAAGAAGGTGACAGAAACATGAAATGCAGAATCAAAGCGGAGACAGGGCGCAGGATGCGAATCCACGCCGAAGTCAGCCGCATGAGCCTGCAGGAAGCGGACATTCTGGAATACTACCTGCGCAGCGTAGCCGGCGTCAGCACGGTCAAGGTCTTCGACCGGACTTGTGACGCGGTCATATGCTATTCCGGCAGCAGAGAGAGCATCATCCGGGCGCTCGCCCGGTTTTCGTTCTGCGATGAGAAGGCGCGGGCCCTCGTGCCGGAGCACACGGGCAGGGAAGCCGGCAGGTATTACCAGAACAGGCTTGTGAACTTCATCGCGCTGCGCTATGCGAAGAAGCTTTTCCTGTCCCATGATATCCGGCTGATCATCACAGTTCTGCACGGACTCAGGTATGCCGGGGAAGGCTTGAAGGCTTTGCTTGACCGCAGGCTGAATGTGGCGGTGCTGGATGCGGCAGCTATCACGGCGTCGATCCTGCAGGACGATCACGATACGGCGTCCTCTGTCATGTTCCTGCTCGGTGTCGGCGACATCCTGGAGGAGTGGGTCCGCAGGAAATCGATCAGCGACCTGGCAGGCATGATGTCCCTGAACGTGGATAAAGTATGGCTTTGCGCAGAAGAAGGGGAAGTCCTGGTACCGGCGTCAGAGGTATCCGCAGGCGATGTGCTCGTCGTCCGCATGGGGAACATGATCCCGCTGGAAGGCAAGGTCGTCGCAGGCGAGGCGATGGTCAACCAGGCGTCCATGACCGGCGAATCCATGCCGGTGCGCAAGACAGAGGGAAGCTATGTCTACGGCGGGACTGTCGTCGAGGAAGGCGAGTGCCGGTTCATTGTGGATAAGGCGTCCGGCAGCGGCCGGTACGACCGGATCGTGAAGATGATCGAAGAATCCGAAAAACTGAAGTCCGAGACAGAAGCAAAGGCAGCAAATCTGGCTGACAAGCTGGTGCCGTACAGCCTGCTCGGAACAGGGCTGGCCTACGCGCTGACGCGGAACACCCAGACGGCTATGGCGTTCCTGATGGTGGATTACTCCTGCGCGCTGAAGCTGACCATGCCGCTGGCGGTCATGTCAGCGATGAAAGAGTGCAGCCGGTACAGCATCTCCGTCAAAGGCGGGAAGTTCCTGGAAGCAGTCGCGGAAGCGGATACGATCGTCTTTGACAAGACCGGGACACTGACCTACGCCGATCCGGAGGTCGTCGAAGTCATTCCGTTCAGCGGAAACGATGAGGACGAAATGCTCCGCCTGGCAGCCTGCCTGGAGGAACACTATCCACACTCCATCGCCAACGCGGTGGTGGAGGAAGCGCGGCGGCGCGAGCTGCACCATGAAGAGCGGCATACGACGGTCGAATACGTGGTGGCCCACGGGATCACCAGCATGATCGACGGGCAGGAGGCTTCCATCGGAAGCTACCATTTCATCTTTGAAGATGAAGGGGCGACTATCGCAGAGGAAGACAAGGAAGCGTTCGCATCGCTGCCGGAGGAGTATTCGCTGCTGTATCTGGCCCTGGACGGCAAACTGGCAGCAGTGCTTTGCATCGCGGATCCCCTGCGCGAAAACGCGCCGCAGACCTCGGCTACGCTGCACAACGCATCGACTCTCGCGATCAGCGTTTACAATATGACAGACCTGCTGAAGAAACCGGCAGGCCTGCTGGAGGAACCAGGAGGTATCGAATGAAGAATCATAAGTTTTTTGCATGGGCAACCGTGTTCTGCTTTCTGATGACCATGTACACAGGGTATAAGAAGGCATAGATAATCGACACGGGATCAGAGTGCTTTTGAAGCGGCTCCGGAGGTACGTCTCCGGAGTTGTTCTTTTGCCCGAAAAATGTTACACATTGCTAACCCAAAAGGTATATAATAAAAAATCATTACTTGACACCAAGGAGAACATACCATGAATTACGCAGAAGAATCCCTGAAACTTCACGAAGAATGGAACGGCAAACTGGAGGTCATCTCCACCGTGCCGGTCAAAGATGAAGAAGACCTGTCGCTGGCGTACACGCCGGGCGTGGCGCAGCCCTGTTTGGAGATCAGGGACAACCTCAGCAAAAGCTATGATCTGACGAGGAGATGGAATCTCTGCGCCGTTGTGACGGACGGAACTGCTGTGCTGGGTCTGGGGGATATCGGACCGGAGGCGGGAATGCCGGTCATGGAAGGCAAGTGCGTCCTCTTCAAGTCCTTCGGTAATGTGGACGCGTTCCCCCTTTGCATCAAGTCGAAGAATGTCGATGAGATCGTCAATACGGTCTATCTGGTGTCGGGCTCCTTCGGAGGAATCAACCTGGAGGATATCTCCGCGCCGCGATGCTTCGAGATCGAGAGAAAACTCAAAGAGAAATGCGATATTCCGATCTTCCACGATGACCAGCACGGAACGGCGATCATCACACTGGCAGGCCTGACGAACGCCCTGAAGATCGTCGGCAAGAAGAAAGAAGACGTCAAGGTCGTCACGTCCGGTGCCGGCGCAGCCGCCATTTCCATTACGAAGCTGCTGCTGTCTGCAGGCTACAGAAACATCGTCATGACGGACAGAAGAGGGATCATCTATGAGGGAAGACCGGACGGAATGAACTGGATCAAGGAAGAAATGGCCGCCGTAACGAATCCGGAGCATCAAAAGGGATCGCTCGCAGACGCCCTCAAGGGCGCAGATATCTTCATCGGCGTATCCGCGCCGGGCCTCGTTACCGGAGAGATGGTCCGTTCCATGAATCCGGACCCGATCATCTTCGCCTGCGCGAACCCCACGCCGGAGATCTTCCCGGATGAAGCAAAGGCAGCCGGCGCCGCAGTGATCGCAACGGGCCGTTCAGACTTCCCGAATCAGGTCAATAATGTCCTGGCGTTTCCGGGCGTCTTCCGTGGGACTTTCGATGTCAGAGCATCGGACATCAACGAGGAGATGAAAATGGCCGCGGCGAGAGCGCTGGCAGAGTTCATCCCGGAAGACAAACTCAGCGCGGAGTACATCATCCCCAAAGCCTTCGAAGAAGGCGTGGGAAAAGCGGTTGCCGATGCAGTCGCGGATGCAGCGCGCCGGACCGGCGTCGCGCGGATCTGATCTTGCGGGCCGTTTAGAAAGATCAATGGGTTTCAAACTCTCTTGAAGCCCATTTTTTGTTTTGTTTTTTTGTGTTTTTTTGCTTTTACTATGGGAATATTCTGACGATTTGCATCTATAATTATATAAGGGTATTGACATGATGCAAAAGCATCCCGGCGCAGCTGCCCGCACGCGAAAGAGAGGGAGAAATATGGAACAGGTTATAAAGAAAATCCCGGCGATCCTGCTGGCAGGACTCATCGCAGTCGCTGCTGCCTTTGCAATAGGAGCATTCACGGTGCAGGAAGCGCATGCGGCCGATCTGGGTGAAGAAATATTGTATGTCGGCGGGAAGGATATTGTCAAGGAAGGCGGAACGGTTACAGGAGACAATGGTCAGGGAACGGCCAAACTGTCATATGACGGTGATGGCAACCCCGTGCTCACGCTGAGCGATTTTAAGTGTGAGAACTGCACCGGCGGCAGCCCTGATACATATTATGCTGTGATCCAGAATAAGGGAGATGCCAAACTCACGATCCAAATGAACGGTGAGAATGCCGTCAAGCCAGCGGACGGACAAAAAGTGCATGACGGCATCAGCTGCGATGGACCGCTGGTCATAGAAGGCGAGGGCAGTCTTAAAGTTACCAACGTCGACAATGATCCGACTGTAGTTGTTGGAATTCACTGTCACGGAGAACTTCAAATCGAAAGCGGAAACATAACTGTAACGACAGAGGATGGAGATGATGTACCTTTGGGTAATTACGCTATTGATTCCGACGAAAAAATCACCATCAACGGTGGCACAGTAAAGGCCAGCAGCGGCAACGCAACGAATTACAGTTATGGAATCCGTTCCAGCAAGGGAGTCGAAATCAACGGCGGGGATGTGACAGCCTCAACAGATGCCACGAGCGCAAGCTATAAGATGGGAATCTTTGGGGACTGGGTCACCATCGGAGGAGATATCACCAGAGTTGAGGCAGTCGGCCCAGACATGGCGATTTTCGGAACTTTGAAGAACGATGTTCCGGGCAAGGGCTGGGACAATACAGCAGGTACAGGCAATGCAGCAGAAATCCCGATCAATAAAGATGGCGCTAAGCTTTATTATCAGAAAATGGTGTTTGAGCCTAAGCTGGACATCAGCATCACAGGAAACAGCAGTACTGTAACGTACAACGCGAAAGAGCAGTCCGTTTCCGGCTATACCGTGAAATACAATGTCGGTGATGGAAACTGGATAGACGAGGCTCCTGCCGGTGTTTCTGTGAAACTAAAGGATCGTTTTACTGCAGAGGCGAAGGGTACGGATGTCAAGACCTATAAGATGGGATTGACGGCTGATTCATTCGATATCAGTTGGGGATATGCTGGTTCGGGTAACCTCAACGTCACCGACGGTGCACTTACCATTGAGAAGGCCCCGCTGACCATCAAGGCCAAGGACCAGACGTTTACCTACAACGGCAAGACCCAGGGCGAAGGCGATACGGTTTACGCGGATGCCGCGCAGATCGCGGAGAAAGTCACGGCCAGCGGCCTGCAGGGCAGTGACAAGCTGACCAGTATTGTCATCGATGGCCAGGGAACAGAAATCGGCGAGTATCCGATCACTCTTTCCGGTGCCGCGGTCGGCAATGCGACCGAAAACTACGCCATCACCTATGTAAACGGCACGCTTACGATCGCCAAACCGAAGCCGCAGCCTGATCCAAAGCCACAGCCGAAGATCAATAAAGCGGCCGCCAAAATCGCTCTTGACGCAGGCGTTGTCGCAAAATCCTCCGGAAGCAAAGTCACCGCATCCTGGGGAGCGGTCAAAGGCGCGAGCAGCTACGTGATCTACGCAAATTACTGCGACCAGAAGAAACTCAAGAAGATCAAGACCGTCAGCGGCAAGACGACTTCCTTCGACATCACGAAGCTGAACGGCAAGAAGTTCAACCCGAAGAAGAACCTGAAGTTCTACTTCGTGGCGTACCAGAAGGTGAACGGCAAGAAGGTCAAACTGGCGAAGAGCATCATGGCCCATGCGCCGGGCAGCAAGAACAGTAAGCGCACCAACGTCATAGGAGTCAAGGTGAAGAAGGCTTCCTACACACTGAAGAAGGGCAAGACCGCCAAAATCAAGGTCAAGCTGGTTCTGGAGAAGAAACACCGCAAACCCCTGAAGCACTGCGCGAAATTCCGCTATGCTTCAAGCAATAAGAAGGTCGCCAAAGTCAGCAAGAAGGGCAAGATCACAGCTGTCGGTAAAGGCAAATGCACCGTCTATGTCTACGCCGTCAGCGGAGTATCGAAGAAAATCAAGGTGACAGTGAAGTAGTATGATATAATTTGCAAACAGAGCAATACCAGTCTGCTTAAAACGGGGCCTGTGCGGCCTCGTTTGTTATGTCCGCAAGATAATAAAAAATGACAGCAAACTTGTGTTTGAAGTCGGACGATTCAATGATTTAAAGTAGTATCGAAAGGAGAAACCATCCAAAGAGATACTA
Organism: Candidatus Allocopromorpha sp.; assembly: GCA_045114655.1. Classification (GTDB taxonomy): domain Bacteria; phylum Bacillota; class Clostridia; order Peptostreptococcales; family Anaerovoracaceae; genus Lentihominibacter. The sequence goes on from JBGUKV010000238.1 coordinate 5,979, forward strand.
TGGAAACAAAAGACAAAAAACTCAAGACCGAAAGGAAAATTCTGAATCTCTCGCTGACGGGCAGTATTTTATTCCTGTTGGCGGAGATTTTTTTCGCTTTTTACACCGGCTCGAAGGCGGTGCTCATGGACTGCGTCTACGACATTGCGGACCTGGTCATGATCGGACCATTCATCGTGCTGGTGCCTTTGCTGTACAAACCGATGACGGAACGGAAGCCTTACGGGTTCGCCCAGGTAGAGTCGCTGTTCGTTCTGATCAAGTACTGCATCCTCCTCGGCGTGGATGTGGTCCTGGTGCTCAACTGTGTGAAGACGATCCTGTCCGGCGGAAACGAGGTGGACGCCAACGTGCTGGCTGTCTTTGAACTGGCTGTGTCCGCGGGATGCGTGATCATGTATCTGATCCTCACGCGCTTTCAGAAGAAGTACTCTTCGCCTTCCATCAAGGCGGAACTGTTCATCTGGAAACTGGACGCCCTCAGCACCCTGGGCGTCGGCTGCGCCTTTGTCCTGAACCTGATCCTTATGCGCACGTCGATGTCCTTCATCTGCCCATACGTGGACCCGGGCATCGCGATCATTCTGGCCATTGTTCTGATCAAGGAGCCCATCGAGATGATCCTCGACTCCCTGCGGAGCTTGGTGCTCTTCGCTCCGGACAAGGAAATCAAGGATAAGATCGAAGAAATCAGCAAGTCCGCGCTGTCTGCGGAGGGCTGTGAGATCACGACCATCGAAGTCATCAAGACAGGCCGAAAGATCTGGGCCGAGATTTATTTCCTTCCTGCCGGCAACACCATCGATCTGGTTCGTCTCAAGGAACTGGACCGCCGGATCAACGAGACCGCAAAGGCAGAATTCGACAGCGTTTACATCGACCTGCTGCCCGACATGGAAGAGTACCGCGTCGTGCCGGTGGAGGAAGTCAAAGCCAGACGAAACGAACTCATCCGGTATATGGAGGAGGAAGACGAACGCAAAGCCCTGAAGGAAGAGCGGAAGAACCAGAAACGGCAGAAGAAGCAGTAAGATTTGCGCAAAAACAGCGGTATTATTATGGTTGCTTCCGCGGACGCTGCGATGTTCTGAAGGGCCTCCCAGCGCTATTATATGGTTGCAAAAGGGAACGAAGGATTAGATGGGAACATAGGATTAGAGAAAATCGAAAACAGAAAACAGAAAACAGAAAGGGGGATGTCAAATGGGTAGAGAACAAGATAGAGAGAAGACGATTCTGTGGGCAGGTACAGCGACGACATTCGCCGTGGTAACACTGTACGCAATGGGAAAGCTGCTGTCGTTCATGTTCAGGGACGTGGATCCTGAGCAGAACGAAAAAGAGCCGCCTAAGCAGGCGGCTGCTGCAGAAGGCGAAGACACGGAGCCCGAAGACTCCGAGCCCTAGCACTTGCGCAGGATCGCTTTCAGGAATTCGTAGAAGCGCATCACGGATGAGGCGCTGACACGCTCCTTTGGAGAGTGGAAAAACTGACAGTCCGGCCCGATCGAGATCAGATCGATGCCGGGCTGTTTTTCTGCGAAGAAACCGCATTCCAGCCCTGCGTGGAGCGCGATCTGTTTCATCTGCGCGCCACCGTTCATCTCTGCGAAGGTTTCCGTAGCGATAGCCCGCAGTTGGGAATCGGCCGCATACTCCCACGGCACATAGCCGTTGAAATAGGAAACGCCGGCGCCTGTCACTTTCGCCAGGGCTTCAATGGATTTCACGATATCATCTACAGTAGACTGGTACGCGCCGCGGACCTCCGAGGTCAGGGTCAGGGTATCGTTCTCAGTTGAAATGATGCCGATGTTGTCGGAACTCTCGACCAGACCCTCGAAACTGCCGTTCATCTGCACGATCCCGTTGGGGTACAGTCTGTAGGCCGCAGCCAGTTTGTCAAAGGATGCTCCTGTGATCGGCGCGCCTGCTTCGGCCGGCTCGGTCAGGATGTCCAGATCCGGCGCTGCGCCGCTGTATTCTTTGCGGAAGGTTGCCTTGTATTCTTCTGCGCATGCGCGCAGGGTCTCTTCACTGTCGGCCAGTACGATGGCTTCCGCTTCCCGCGGGATGGCGAGGCGGTTCGTGCCGCCGCTGATGGAAACGGTCTGCAGCCGCGGATCTTCCAAAATCCGCAAAAGCAGGCTGATGGCATTGCCTCTGCCGCGGTGGATGTCCTCGCCGGAGTGACCGCCCGTCAGGCCGGTCAGATGGATCCGGAAACCTTGCTTACCCGCCGGGACTTCCGCTTCCCGCTGGAGAGGCATGGTGAATTCAACGCCCGTTCCGCCGCAGCTTCCCACGATCAGCTCCCGCTCGTCCGCGTGGTCCAGATTGATCATCCGTTTCGCTTTGCAGCCGCTGATGTCCACCGTCTCCGCGCCTGCGAAGGTGGTTTCTTCCTGCACCGTGAACACGACCTCCAAAGGCGGATGGGGCAGGGTGTCGTCGTCCAGCACGGCCAGTGCCGCCGCCACTCCGATGCCGTCGTCAGCACCCAGGGTGGTCCCGCTTGCCGATACGATCCAGTCACCGTCCAGCTTCAGCTCAATAGGATCTTTCGCAAAATCATGATTGCTGGAGGAATCTTTCTCGCAGACCATATCGATATGCGCCTGCAGAAGAAGGGGAGCATGGTCCTCATACCCCGCGGAGGCAGGTTTGCGGAGGATCAGATCCCAGATGTCATCCTGCTCCACTTCGATGCTCCGCTCTTGCGCCCAGTCCCGGATCCAATCGCTGATTGCTTTCTCATTTCCGGAGTCGCGCGGGATACGGCTGATCTGCTGAAACAGATTCAATACGTCATGGTCGAATATATTGCTGCTCATTTTTTCTTGCCTCACTACCTATAATGCTTCCTTGTATACGTCCATTACATTGCGCCAGCAGATGCCTTCGATCTCCGATGGGGAGAAGCCGGCTTGCTCAAAGCACTCCACGAGCTTTTGCATCTGGGATGCGTTGGCGGGGTCCAGGTCGTTGCGTCCGATGCCGTCAAAGTCCGTGCCCAGACCCAGGACCGCGCTGCCGCCGACATTCATTACGTGTCTGGCGTTCCGGATCAGCACCTCCGGGGAGCATTTGCACGACTCCTCGGTCGGTCCCTCCATGAGGAAGTCCGGACAGAAGTTCAGGCCGATTACGCCGCCGTGCTCCCCGACAATCCGGATCATGTCGTCCGTCATGTTCCGGTTGCAGCCGGCGAACACGCGGGCATTGGAATGACTGGCCACGAAGGGGCCTTTGACTGCTTTTGCGACATCGTAGAATCCGGCGTCGGACAGATGACTGACATCGACGAGGATGCCCAGCTCCTGCATGCGCTCTACAGCTTCGAAACCCTTCGGTTTGAGCCCGTTGTCTGTGCGCGGGACAAACTTAAAGTAGCGGCTGTAGTCTTCCTCCCAGCCCGCCGGGATCTCATTGGGGAAGCCCAGCTCGTTCTCATAATTCCAGGTCAGGGTCATCATTCTGACGCCTTCGTCATACAGAATCGGCAGGCGGTCCAGGTCGCCCTCCAGCACGCCGCCTTCCTCGACGGTCATGACAGCGGACAGGAAGCCTTCGTCCCGGTTGCGTATGATGTCTTCATAGCTTCGCGCCTGGCGGACCAAATCGCTGTTTGCTTCGACCTCTTCATGAAAAATCTGCGCCATTTCCGTAAACTGCGTCCAGGGCGATGTTCCATCTTTGATTTTCAGATTTGCGTAGAGCGCGAAGTTCTGCATCAGATAGCCGCCTTCTTTCATTTTGAGAAGGTCTACCTGAAGATCGTCGCCGCTGCGCAGGCTGTTCAGGCTTTTGCCGCCGTTGCGGCGCTCCAGCCAAAGTATCATGATCGAGTCACAATGCATGTCTGCAATATACATGTTGTTATTCCTCCTGGTGTTTATGATGGATTGCTATTATTTCTGTGATGCGTTTTGTTTGAGCCATTCTGCGTACCGTTTGGCCATGGGGAGATCCCGGATGGATTTGAGTGTCAGGTTGCTCAGGATCACTGCAATGGTGAACAGCACGAACGACAATGCGAAGATGCCCGGGATGAAATCGGGTGTTCCCGGCGCGGAAACGACGACGATGATGATTGCGCCCGCCCAGCATGCCAGTGCGATGATGCCGTAGGAAACGATCAGTCCGCGTGTGGATTTCAAAGTGTCGCAGGCAGCCTTGCGGATATCCAGCGTGTTCTCCTCGTAATCCTCCGGCACATCGCATTCCGGGTCTGACAGAACCTCTTCCATGTCCTTTGCGGCGTCTGCGTAGGATGCCGCGACCTTCTTCGAGAATATGCTTGCCGGCAGGAAGCCGATACTTGCGATCAGAAACGAAAAACCCCCGGCAAGGTCAAGCCCGGAGGCGATCCCGATAAAGAACACCACGATTCCGGCGAGCCCGAACAGCAAGTACACCCAGCGGCCGACCGTATGGATGGATTGGCTTCGCTTCACCTGCATCAGTACAAAATGTTCAAATTCACGTTCGTTCATACGTAAATCTCCTTTGTGGATCTCCTTTTGTAAAATCATACACCTTGTGATGAAATGAATGCAAGATGTGATACAATATAGACACATTATAGAGGCAATAGTCAATCAAAAGGAGAACAGCGATGAAGAACTTAAGCAAATTCTGTACGTGCAGTGATTTGTCCTGTCCACTGCATCCTACGAATCAAGAGAATGGATGCACACCTTGTGTTGCGAAGAATCTGAAAGACAGGGAGATTCCGAGCTGCTTTTTTCACCTTGTTGACGAAGACTATAGAGGCGATAGCCACACCTATACATTTGAGGATTTTGCAGCGCTTGTAGCTGCGGCGAAAGGAGAAAAGAAATGATCAAGACAGATATATTGAATGTGAACGGCAAGGCAGTTCAGGGCGTGCTGCTCCAGGCGCCCGGCGGCGAAGGACACCCCAACATGATCGTCCTCGTGTGCGAGAAGGGCTACATCATGTGCGGCTATCTGAATCAGGAAGCAGCCGCGAATTTCGGTGACGCCGCATGCGTCATCGGCGGAAGCTCCTTCGAGGAAATCCTCGCCAACCCGGTCAAGGCAGTCCTGCCCGAAGCCGAAAAACTCGGCGTCAAGGTCGGCATGACCGGCGCGGAAGCATGCGATGTTTTGAATGGATAATGACGATATAAGAAAGAAGGTGAAATCAATGGCAGAATTCAAACACATGAGATTAGCAGAAAACCAGATGACAGATGAAGACGCCAGGAAGCAGTTGGAGCAGGCCAGCCACGGCACGCTGGCGCTGGTCGGCGACAACGGATATCCGGTTACCATTCCGATCAACTTCGTCTACAAAGACAACAAGATCCTGTTCCACGGCGCCAACGACGGACAGAAGTACAACCTTATCAAGGCAGAGCCAAAAGCATCCTTCTGCGTCATCACCAAAGACGACATCCGTCCCGAGTTCATCACGAGCCTTTACGAAAGCACAGTCGTCTTCGGTACCGTCCGCGAGATCAAAGACGACGAAGCCAGGATGGATGTCCTCGTGAGTATCCTTGAGAAGTACATGCCGCAGGTCATGGAATCCGGCAAGAAGTACATCCAGGACGCATGGGACGCCGTCGCCTGCTTCGAACTGGACATCGAACACATCACAGGCAAGTTCGGAACAGAGTAGATACGTTTATGCAGGGAACCCGGAGCCGCAGCTCCGGGTTTTTTGTACGGCGGCTACAAGCTGGGGTTTGCGGGGGGTGTAGTAGTTCACCTCTTTCTATGTAACCACTTGTTGACGTCTGCAACCCTTGATACTACGTCGAGCCGGTGGTTAGATCGCTCGACTATGTCTGTCTCAACCACTGGTCGCCTCCTGAAACCCTTGATACTGCGTTGTGTCAGTGGTTGAGGTGTCAAATGCAAGTGCACACCCCCCGACAAATCTTATTTGTCGAACTCACATACTTTTGACCTGCGGTCATTTGTGATAGAGTAGGGGTGACAAAAGGGGGGCAAGAGAGGAGTAGTGCAGGAGTTGAGAGGGAGAAGGCCGAAGCAATGAAACAAGTCGGTAAAATTCTAATCATCATCATACTTTGCGCTGCGGTATGGTTCGCCTGGCAGCAGTACCAGGATGCGAAGGAGGCCTATGCGCCGCTGGATCAGGGGCAGATCGAGGCGGTCTATGATATCCAGAACCTGCCTGAGTACAGCGGGGACCCGGCCGTGGAGATCAACGGCGGCAGACCTGATTTTGCGGCAGAGGATTTGCAGGCGAAGTTTTTCGAGAGGCTTTCGCCTCTGGATGATCTGGGGCGCTGCGGAGCGGCGGAGGCCTGCCTTGACCGCTGGCATATGCCGGAAGGGGAACGAGGTGAGATTGAGACAATCCGTCCGTCCGGCTGGCAGACTGCCACGTACGATTTCATTGATAATGAAGGCTATCTGTTTAACCGGTGCCATTTGATCGGGTGGCAGCTGACCGGAAGAAACGCGGACAAGCGGAATCTGATCACCGGGACCCGGTATATGAACGTGGAGGGGATGCTGCCGTATGAGAACGAAGTGGCGTGGTATCTAAGGCGGACAAGAAACCATGTGCGGTACCGCGTGACGCCGGTATTTCAGGGCCGGGAGCTGGTGGCCCGCGGGGTGCAGATCGAGGCCCAGTCCGTGGAGGACGGCGGGAAGGAACTGTCATTGAACGTGTTCTGTTACAACGTGCAGCCGGGTGTTGAAATCGATTATCTGACGGGGGAAAACAAACTGGCAGAGGAGGAACCGGAACAGTCCGCGGAGTAATATATCAGGTTGACTTGAATCAAAGTATATTGCGGTTTTACCGCAGATAGTATACTATATTATGGGTTAATAAAAGGGTATGTATTAAGGAGGATACCAGATGAAAAAAGCTTTAGCATTACTGTTATCAGTATGTTTGGTGGTGACATTGATCCCCGCGATTTCTTACGGGGCAGACGATCAGACGACAGGTAACGACCAGGGGCAGAATGCTGCACAGGAGCTCCAGACCGAACCACAGGAAGGGGATGACGTTTTGGGTCCGCAGGATCCGGAAACGCCCGGTCAGGAAGCTGACGGGGTCAGCGGAGCCGGTGGATCAGATGGAGCCAGTCCATCAGCCGATTCGTCAGGCGGAAATAACCTGGAAGAACCGGATCAGACCGGTAAAGACGGACAGGTTATGCAGCAGACTCCAAGCAAAGATGAAGTGAATGTTGAGAAGAGTGAACCTGCGCTGACGAAAGGCGGAGAGGGAACCAGGGCAACGAGCGGATGGCAGCAGGATACGGCGACCGGAAAGTGGCAGTATTTAGAAAACGGTACTCCGGTGAAAGGCCTGAAACCGAATCTCGACATGGGAAAGACGTATCTGTTTGACGATGTTGATGGATTCATGCTGACAGGGATGCAGACCTGGGATAGTCAGACCTATTATTTCGATCCGAATGGAACGTCACCGACAGAGTCTGACCTCGGCGCGCGGAAGAGCGGATGGGTCACGTTCCCGAACAATATCAAGAGATACTTCAATCCTGATATGAAGACCGGCTGGGTAACGGTCAACGGCAGCAAGTATTATCTCAACCCGAGCAACGGCGTGATGCAGACTGGCTGGCTGACGCTGAGCGGCAAGAAGTACTATCTGGACCAGAGAACCGGTGTGATGAAGACCAGCTGGCTGACGCTCAACGGCAAGAAGTATTACTTCACTCCAAGCAACGGCGTGATGAAGACCGGTTGGCTGACACTGGACGGATATAAGTATCACTTCAGCACGAAGACCGGTGAAATGCAGACTGGGTTGCAGACGATCGATAATAATAAGTACTACTTCAATACTACCACCGGTGTGATGAAGACCGGCTGGCAGATGATCAATGGCAAGAAGCACTACTTCGATCTGAGTACCGGCAAGATGAAGATCGGTTGGGCGACTATCAATAACAACAAGTATTATTTCAATACGGATGGATCGGTCAAGACAGGCTGGGCAACGATCAGCGGCGCAAAGTACTATTTCAATGCGTCCGGCACGATGAGAAAGGGCTGGCTGACACTCAGCAAAAATAAGTATTACCTTGATCTAAACAGCGGCAAGATGAAGACCGGCTGGGCAACGATCAACGGCAAGAAGTATTACTTCGTTCCGAGCAGCGGCGTGATGAAGAAGGGATGGCTGACTGTGGGCAGCACCAAATACTATTTGGACCCGAACAGCGGCGTGATGAGGACCAAATGGCAGACGATCAGCAAGAAGAAGTATTACTTTGATGCGAAGACCGGCGCAATGAAGAAGGGCTGGCTGACGCTGAGCGGCAAGAAGTACTATATGAATACAAAGACCGGTGTGATTACAAAGGGCTGGCTGAAAGTGAGCGGCAATAAGTATTATATGAATACAAAGTCCGGCGTAATGACGAAGGGACTGAGAAAAATCAGCGGGACATATTATTACTTCAAGACCAACGGCGTCATGATGAAGAATGACTACGTGAAACTTTCCGGCAAGCTTTACTACTTCCAAAACAGTGGAAAAGCGCGCATGAAGAAGGGCTGGTTCAAGTGCAGTGATGGAAATAAACGCTACAGCAAAGGCAACGGCATCGTAATGACAGGGATGCAGAAAATCAGCGGAACCTGGTACTCTTTCAGCAAAGTCAGCGGCGTGCTTTTGAGGACGATCGGCGATGATATCGACAAGAAGGTACAGTCGAAGTCCAGCAACACCAGCTATCTGGTTGTCGTAAACCGTGCAAAGTATCACGTCCGCATCTATAAGGGAAGCAAGAACAACTGGACCAGGACCAAGAAGTTTGACTGCGCAATCGGTACGGCATCCGCACCGACACCGGCCGGTACCTATTCGATCACGAAGAAGGGTACGTATAACAAGTATGCAGTGAACGGTGTGCAGGCATGCTACTACTACTATTGCTATTATTTCAATAAGAAACAGGGCATACACAGCGGACTTTATTATGAAGGAACGGGAACACCTGGACAGGCTTACGACACCAGAGTTAATGTCAGAAGCACCAATGGTGGTGTCCGTGTAAACTACGGAAATGCCCAGTGGATTTACAACAATATACCAGTAGGAACGAAAGTTGTTGTCTACTAGTCACCGAGAAAAGGAGGAACAGGATCAAAATGAAAACGAGAAGACTGATTTTGTGTCTGTTGATGTCGGTGGCGCTGACATTGACATTCATACCAACAATATCATTCGGCGCCCTTGCAGATGATGAGAACATAATCACCGTCGAGGAAGCGACCATAACAGAGGATGCTGACACACACGAGCATTACGCAAAGTTCAATGGCGGAAGCATCAGCGGGCTGCCCTTTGATCCGGATGCCGGGACAGGCGGAGAATTTTACGGTAAAGCAGGAGAAACTGTATATCTAACTGTCACGGAAGAGGACGGATTTGTGTTTGGCGGGGTCGGCTGCTATGCCAGTGATGATCCGGAAGAACATATCCTAATTGACTACGATGAAGAAAAGGGAGTTTATTACTTCGAAATGCCTGACAAGCCGGTCACGCTCGTAGCGGATTTCTACGATGTGATCAATAGCTGCGGAACGATTGATGTCAAGGGCGAGGGATGGACAATGGGAGATGCGTCTGACTCCGAATTTACCTGGAACAACAATGATGGCGCAAAAGCAACCGTGAGTGGAGAAATCTATTACTTTGCATCAGACGAATACCCGCATATTCCAATCGACAATGGAGCTGTGCTCAGCATCGATGCGCCGAACGGAAAGCATGTATCGAAGGTAACCATTAACGGAGAAGAGTACCCTTATGAACAGTGGGAAGATCTTGAGTTCACCGTTGCGAAGGATGAAGTGAATGAGGGAGTCCGCACACCGGGCAATGTCATTGCTATTACATTTGAAGACAATTACACCTTTGATCCACTGGACGAAGCGGCAAAAGCATCCGCCGAGGAAATGAGCGTCGGCCAGGAAGCGACCGTCGATACAGGTGAGAAGGACGGTCTGTTCAAGTTCACCCCTGAAGTTTCAGGCAAATACGTATTCTACTCCAGGTTATTCGGGGAAGCGAGCGGAGACGACGCTGATCCGGTGCTGCGTGTATCCGATGATGAAGGACATACTTTAGGCGAGGATGTCTACGGCGGCTGGGACGAGGTCCAGAACTTCTACTTCGATGCGGAAGCGGAAAAGACCTATTATTTCCAGGCGACGAATTTCATGAACCTGGCAGCAGTATTTGGCGTTGGTCTCGTGGAAAACGATATTGTGGGCATCGCTTATGAGACAACGGGCTGGCAGTTCCGCGCGGATCTTGATACATGGACATCTGAAGGAACCACCTACTGGGATTATCCTGGCTATGTCTATGGTGACAAGCTGACCCTGACGAAAAAGGATGGATCGACTGAAACCTATGAATACAAGCTGAACGAAGAAGCAGACTTCGGACAATTCGTGAACGACGCGGGTGAAGAACTGGCAGGGTGGCCCAGACTCGAGGTCCCTGATGGGTGGGATACAAATCACTATAAGGTGGGAGACACCTATGACATGCCGCTCTCCTATGCAGGAAGCACCGTCTATGTCCCGATTGCTTTTGTAGCAAATCCGTTCACGGGTCTGAAAGCAGTTACTCTGCCGGAAGGAAAAGAGAGTCTGGATGTTGAGAACGTCGATGACGGCTACGGATATCTCTGGGATCTGACCGGTGTCAAATTTACCTTTACGATGGAAGGCGAAGCAGGTGAAGAGGACGTGGATTTCGTCTATTCCCATGGCGAGCTGACCAGTGATACGATGGGTTCGTTCTACATTCCAAACCCGATGTACTATGATGAGCACTGGGGCGAATCATATGATGAAGAAGTCGGCGAGTATGTGAGCTGGACAACCGGTGAGTATAGCCAGCCTGTCACTGCTGCAGGGTTTGATAAGTTGTTGAATGGAGATGATGCAGTTGTACCGATTACGGTCAAAGCCCACCAGCATAAACTGACCAAGGAAGAGAAAGTTCCTGCGACCTGCAGCTGGGAAGGTACGAAGGAGTACTGGTACTGTGACAAATGTTGGAACATGTACGCAGACGAGGCGGCTACGGAGAGAGTGAATTTCAACGAGCTTGAGATTCCGATCGATCCCAACGCGCACAGCTGGAAGACACTGATCGAACCGGCTACCGCGACAGAGGAAGGCCTGTCTCTGCAGGAATGCGAGTACTGCGGCGAGACAAAGAATGAGAAGACGATCTATTCTCCGACGACATTCACATTCAAGAAAGTCACCTACACCGGCAAGGCTCTGAAGCCGAAGCTTACTATCAAGGATTCCAAGGGGAAAGTGGTCGCAAAAGCGAATTACACCATCAAGTATTCGAACAACAAAAACGCCGGTAAGGCTGCAGTAGCCACGATTACCTTCAAGGGCAAGAATTATGCAGGCACAGTGACAAAGAACTTCACGATCCAGAAGAAGGCAAACACACTGAAGGTCAAGGCGAAGAGCGCAAAGGTCAAAGGTACGAAAAAGAGCAGCAAGACATTGAAAGTCGGCAAGGTGATCAAGGTCGTCAAGAAGGGACAAGGCAAGATGTCCTACGTCAAGGCGTCCGGAAATAAACTGATCACCATCAACAAGAAGACCGGCAATGTCACCGTCAAGAAGGGCCTGAAGAAGGGCACCTACAAGGTGAAGGTCAAGGTCAAAGCGGCCGGCAACACCAACTTTAAGGCATCGAAGCAGTATAAGCTGACCATCAAGATCAAAGTGAAATAGCAGGCACCTGAGAGGCCGAAATAAACACCCGAAAAACTCCGGACAATCCGGAGTTTTTCGTATTTCATTATGGAATTAACGGATATCGGTTGACAGTATGCATAATGGGTTGTATACTTACACCTATGAATGAATAAATATAAATTTTATTCAAATACAAATAGTTTTTATGCAAAGGAGAAATCATCATGACTCAATTCACAACGGTCGACACAGTCATCGTGATCTGTTACATGATTGTACTGATCTGTGTCGGTATCTGGGTAGCGAAAAAGACAAAGACAACCGAAGACTTCATGGTCGCCGGCAGAAGCATCGGCATCTGGAGATTCACAGCAGCGATGGCGGCCTGCGTCATCGGCGGATCTCTGACCATGGGAAGCACCACACTGGCCTATAATTCCGGTATCGGCGCCATCTGGCTGGGCGGCATCTGCGCACTGAGCATTTTCCTGCTGAGCCTCTTCCTCAGAACGAAACTTTCGGATATGAGAATCCTGACGACGGCGGAAGGTTTCGGCGTATTCTACGGTCCCCAGGCACGTGTGCTCAGCGCGGTGGTCATGATGATCTACATGTTCATGGTCGGCGTTGTACAGGTTGTAGCAGTCGGAACCATTATGAACGTCATGTTCGGCTGGTCCACACAGGTATCCATGCTGATCGGCGGCGTCGTCGTACTGGCGTACATCGTTATCGGCGGTATGTGGGCTGTCACATATACTGACATCTTCCAGTTCCTGGTCATGACGGCAGGCGTCATTATCCTCTGCCCGATCCTGGCCATCCACGGAGTCGGCGGATTCGGCGCATTCGTTGCGCAGGCACCGGCGACACATCTGGACATCACGAATCTCGGAGCATCGAGAATCATCGCATACATCCTGCTGTACACGCCGGGATTCATCGTCGGACAGGATATCTGGCAGCGTGCATTCACAGCGAAGAATCCGAAAATCGCAAGACACGGTACCGCGCTGGCGGCCCTTTACATCTTCCTCTATACGGTGGCACTCATCATCATCGGCATCTGCCTCGTGATCGTCATGCCGAAAATGGACAACCCGGATCTTGCTTTTGCGACAGCGACCACGACATTCACACCGATGGGCGTCAGAGGCGTCATCATGGCGGCTGCACTGGCGG
>JBGUKV010000239.1:0-12318 GCA_045114655.1 Candidatus Allocopromorpha sp.
CGGGCCGAAGCTGATCTGGGCGGACAGCGAAGGAGAGCGATCCGGCGGGGATCCCGCATCGGACGCAGTCATCCTCGACCGGGCGGCGCAGATTCTGAAAGCCGGCGGAGTCATCGCATTCAAATCTGTCGGCGGATATAATCTGGTGGCGGACCCGTTCAGTGAGACCGCTGTCGCGAAACTCAGGGAGATCAAGAACCGTGAAACGAAGCCCTTCGCGGTCATGTTCAGAAGCTTGGAAGAGATCCGCACGTACTGCGAGGTTGACGAAACCGAAGAAAAGCTGCTGCAGTCTTCGGCGCGGCCGATCATTCTGCTGGAGCACAGGCTGGAAGAAATCGAAGCTGCAGGGCGGTCCTTCGCTGATCTGAAGAGAAGCCGGTTTATCGGTTCGTTCCTGCCGAGCTTCGCAGCCCAGTATCTGCTGCTGGACCGCATCAGTCCGCTGATCTTCACGAGCGCGAATCCGTCGGATATGCCCATGATCAAAGATGAAGACGAGATCAGGGGCTTTTGCGAGAGGGCAGGAAAGGTCGACGGCATTCTGTACAATAAGCGCCGAATCAATGTCCGCGTTGACGATTCGGTGGTGCGCGCGATCGACGGGCAGCCACAGATGATCCGGCGAAGCAAAGGCTACGCGCCGGTGCCGCTCTATGTGAGCGCGGGGAGCACGGAGGAAGAATCCAAATTCAGCCTGCTGGCCTGCGGCGGACAGCTCAAAAACTCCTTCGCCCTGACGAAAGGACCGTTCGCCTATGTGAGCCAGTTCTTCGGCGATATGGACAGCGTTGAGAATCAGATGATCTATGAAGAGAACGTGGAACGCATGAAGGAGCTGTTTAGGATCCGGCCGCAAGCGGTCGTCTGCGATATGCACCCGCTCTACCAGCCGACGCTCTACGCAGAGAAATACGCCGAAGAGAACGGACTGCCTTTGCTGAAGGTGCAGCATCACCACGCACATGTCGCGTCGGTCATGGCCGAAAACAATCTGGAAGGCAAGGTCATCGGCGTGGCCTTTGACGGTACAGGGTACGGGACAGACGGCGCCATCTGGGGCGGAGAGTTCCTGCTCTGCGAGGGCGGGGAATTCACGCGCAAAGCCCATTTGAAATATGTGGATATGATCGGCGGAGATTCGTCCATGAAGGATGCGCGCCGGTCGGCGCTGAGTTATATGGCGGCGTATCAGATGGGATATCTGGACGCGGAGGATGCCGGGGACAACGGGAATGCCGGAACCGCAAAGGCAGAAGCGGCCGCTGACGGATGCCGCGAGATCGCGGTGGACATTTCCGATATTATAGAATACGGCGCGGCGCAGCTGGCAGGATGCCCGGACAGCCTGCTGATCCTCAAGGCTCTGGACAAAGGCGTCAACGCCATCCGCAGTTCCAGCATGGGCCGTCTCTTTGACGGCGTGTCGGCGCTGCTGGGGATCAAAGACTACAACGACTATGAAGGGCAGTGCGCCATCATGCTCGAAGACGCGGCGGCCTTTGCGCAAAAGCATCCGGGCGAGGACAGGGCATCGGATCTGGCGCTTTCCTTCCATCAGCGGATTATCGATATGATCACGAAGGAATGCGAGAGGATCAGAGAAGAGACCGGCGCGCGCCAGGTCGCGCTGACCGGTGGCACCTTCCAGAACAAGATCTTAATGGAAGGAATACTGGAGAAGCTGCGGACCGGCGGCTTTGAACCTTACTACAATATCAGCGTGAGCCCGAACGACGGGGGCATCGCTCTTGGGCAGGCATTCGTAGGAATACACAAGATATTGACAAATGACTGAAAATTGGTTATACTATCTAACAGTTAGACAGTTTAATTGTTATTCTGTCCGACTGGTTCAACATTGTTTATAAGAGATCAAGAAAAGATCTCAACATTATGAAGTTTATGTTTTAGGAGGAAATGAAAATGTTGTTTGATCAGATTGCAGCTATCGTAGCAGAACACCTGGATTGTGACGTTGAGGAAATCAAGAGAGAGTCAACCTTCGAATCACTGGGAATCGATTCACTGGATGCAGTAGAACTGGTTATGAAAATCGAAGAGGAACTCGGCGTTCAGATGGACCTCGACAGAGATCTGGAAACAGTCGACGAGCTCATCAAATTCGTAGAAGAGAAGATGAACTAATCATTGACAATAAAGAAGTTGAAATGACGGCCGCCTTTTGGGGCCGTCAATTCACAATTTGCAGAAACAGCATGGAGAACTAATTATGAAAAAAGGAAGAATAGCTGAAATGCTGGGTATCGAATACCCGATTTTTCAGGGCGGTATGGCGTGGATCGCGGATGCGGATCTGGCGGCTGCGGTTTCAAACGCAGGAGGCCTGGGCATCATTGCTGCGGGGAACGCGGATACAGAGTATGTAAGAGGTCAGGTCAGAAAGGCGAAGGAAATGACAAACAAGCCGTTCGGTCTGAACATTATGCTGCTCAGCCCGTTCGCCGATGAAATCGCGCAGATGGTCGTCGAGGAAGATGTTAAGGTCGTTACCACAGGCGCCGGCAATGCAGGCAAGTACATGAGCCTCTGGAACGAAGCAGGCGTCAAAGTCATTCCTGTCGTTCCTTCCGTGACCTTTGCCAAGATGGCAGCGAGAACCGGAGCTTTTGCCGTCATCGCTGAAGGCGGCGAGAGCGGCGGCCATATCGGAGAACTGGCAACCATGACACTGGTTCCGCAGGTATGCGACGCAGTGGATCTGCCGGTCATCGCGGCAGGCGGCATTGCGGACGGACGCGGTATCGCTGCGGCGTTGTCACTGGGCGCGGAGGCAGTCCAGCTGGGGACTAGATTCCTCTCCGCAAAAGAATGCAATATCCACGAAAACTACAGAAAGAAAGTCTTCAAGGCAGGCGATACGGCCACGGTCGTAACGGGCAGAAGACTGGGACATCCGGTCAGAAGCATCAAGAACCAGTTTGCCAGAGAGTACGGAAAAATCGAGTACACGGACATTTCCGATGAGGAACTCGATCAGTTCGCGGCAGGCAGATTGCGCATGGCCGTTGTCGAAGGAGATGAGAAGGAAGGCTGCTTCCTGGCAGGACAGAGCGCGGGCATGGTCACAAAAGAACAGACATGCGCGGAGATCATCGCTGATCTCATGCAGGACGCAGACAGAGTATTAGGAGAACTTAGAAAATGGGAAAAATAGCTTTTGTATTTGCAGGTCAGGGCGCACAGAGCGTGGGCATGGGCAAGGATGTATATGACGCGATCCCGGAAGCCCGTGAAGTGTTCACGAAGGCAGACGCGGTAAGACCTGAAACCAGCGCGCAGTGTTTTGAAGCAGATGCGGCTGAACTGATGCAGACGAAGAATACGCAGCCTTGCGTATATACAGTGGATCTGGCCATGGCGGCGGCCCTTGAAGCAGAGGGTATCCACGCTGATATGGCGGCAGGCTACTCACTGGGAGAGCTGGCGGCGCTCACATACGCAGGTGCCATGACAATCGAAGAAGGAACCAGAGTCGTAGCGGAAAGAGGCAGACTCATGCAGATCGCCTCGGAAGCGCACGAAACCGGAATGGCTGCAGTTCTGAAACTGCAGGACGACAAGGTCGAAGAAATCTGCGCGAAGTATCCGGACC
This sequence comes from Candidatus Allocopromorpha sp., assembly GCA_045114655.1. Taxonomy (GTDB): domain Bacteria; phylum Bacillota; class Clostridia; order Peptostreptococcales; family Anaerovoracaceae; genus Lentihominibacter. Next base: position 3,617 of record JBGUKV010000239.1, read on the forward strand.
TTTATCCGGTCAACTATAACAGCGACGGACAGGTCTCCGTTGCCGGAGACAAGGAACAGCTGCAGCAGATGGCAGAGGATGTCAAGGCCGAGCGCGGACTCGCCAAGATCCTGGATGTCAGCGGCGCGTTCCACTCACCGTATATGAACCAGGCTGCGGAAGATTTTGCGGCATTTCTGACTGACGCTGAGATCGGCACTGTGAATATCCCTGTATATTCCAACCGCACGGCGCTTCCTTACGAGGGCGACTACAAACAGCTTCTCGTGGAACAGATCATCAATCCTGTCTACTGGAAGAAACTTGTCAGGAACATGATCGATGAAGGTGTTGACACGTTCATCGAACTGGGACCGGGCAAGGCGCTGACTTCCATGATCACAAGGATTTCAAAGGACGTGAAGATGTATCGTGTGAGCGATATGGAAACTCTGCAGAAGACAGTGGAAGGAGTAAAGAACAATGGGTAAAACAGCAGTTGTAACAGGAGGAGGATCCGGAATCGGCAGAGTGACAGCGCTCAAACTGGCCGCGGACGGCACGGATGTCGTCATCATCCACATGGATCCGGAAGAGAAGGCGGCGGAAGTTGTCAAAGAGATCGAAGCTCTCGGTGTGAAAGCAAAAGCAATCCGTATGAACGTTGCGGATTTTGCAGCAGTCAAAGAGACGGTAGCGGATATCGTAAAGGAATTCGGAAGCATCGACATTCTGATCAACTGCGCAGGCATTACAAGAGACGGTCTCATCGCCATGATGAAGGAAGAAAACTTCGACGCAGTCATCGGCGTCAACCTGAAGGGAACGTTCAACATGATCCGCCACTGCACGCCGATATTCATGAAACAGAGACACGGATGCATCGTGAATGTATCGTCAGTTTCAGGTCTTATAGGCAACGCCGGTCAGGCAAACTACAGCACGTCAAAGGCGGGCGTTGTAGGTCTCACCAAGTCAACGGCGAAGGAACTGGTTGGAAGAGGCGTCCGCTGCAACGCAGTCGCCCCGGGATTCATCGCAACGGATATGACGGCGAACCTCAGCAAGAACAACCCGCTGATCGATATGATTCCGATGAAGAGAATGGGAACCGCTGAAGAAGTGGCAGACCTGATTTTCTTCCTGGCGTCAGACGCGGCAAGCTATATCACAGGCGAGGTCATCAAGGTAGACGGCGGAATCGCCATGTAAGAGTAGAAACGCAAGAGGAGAAACTTAATGGAAAGAAAAGTAGTAGTAACCGGAATGGGTCTGGTTTCACCGGTAGGAAATGACGTAGAAACATTCTGGAACAATATCATTTCAGGCGTGAACGGCATCGGTCCGATCACAAGATTCGACACAACAGACTATGCGGTCAAGATCGGCGCGGAGGTCAGGGACTTCGATCCGACTCAGTACATGGAGAAGAGCGAAGTCAGAAGATCCGACCACAACGTGCACATGGGAGTCGCGGCAGCAGTCCAGGCGTTTGAAGACAGCGGCATCGAGGGTCAGTATGATCCGGAGAGAGCAGCGGTCTACTTCGGCTCCGGAATCGGCGGCATCGAGACTTTTGAGAACAATTTCGAAAAGCTTCTGACGAAGGGTCCTAGATTCGTATCACCATACTTCATTCCAATGATGATACCGAACATGGCAGCAGGTACGATTGCCATCAGATACGGCATGCGCGGCCCGGCTCTGCCATCTGTATCCGCGTGCGCGTCCGGAACCAACGCTATCGGCGAAGCTCTGCGTCTGATCAGACACGGATATGCAGACGTGGTCATCACGGGCGGAACGGAAGCAGCGCTGACGCGGACCGGTCTTTCAGGATTCATCAAGATGCAGGCGCTGAACATGACAGATGATGTGAACAGAGCAAGCCTTCCGTTCAATAAGGAAAGAGGCGGCTTCGTCATCGGCGAAGGTGCGGGCGCACTGGTCGTCGAGAGCGAAGAGCACGCCAAGGCAAGAGGCGCGAAGATCTACGCTGAGCTGGCGGGTTACGGCTCGACCTGCGACGCGCATCATATGACAGCACCGGATCCGGAAGCAAAAGCAGGCTCAAAGGCAATCAAGGACGCTTATGACGAATGCTGCAAAGAAGGCATCATCGATCCGGCGAAGGTATACGTCAACGCCCATGGAACAGGTACGCCGCTCAATGACAAATCAGAGACCATCGCTCTGAAGAAGGTGTTCGGCGACGACGCCTACAAGATCACCATCAGCTCCACCAAGTCCATGACCGGACATATGCTGGGCGGTACCGGCGCAGTTGAGGCGATCGCTTCGATCTTAACCATCAAAAACGGGATCGTTCCTCCGACGATCAATCTGGATGTTCCGGATCCGGAGTGCGATCTGAACTACACACCGAATGTTGCGGCGAAGGGTGAGTTCGACTGTGCGCTCTCCACATCCCTCGGATTCGGCGGTCACAATGCATGTATAGGATTTAAGAAATATGAATAAAGAAGAATTAATGACAATACTGCCTCACAGAGACAATATGCTGCTCGTGGAAGAGGCTGAAGTAGTTACTGAAACAGACAAAGACGGAAATGAGAAAAAGGTCTCCTACGGTAAGTATCATATCCGCGGCGACGAGTTTTTCCTGCAGGGTCATTTCCCGGGCAACCCGATCGTTCCGGGCGTGATCCTTTGCGAGATGATGGCCCAGTCCTCCTGCGTACTTCTGCAGGATGTTGTAGAAGAAGGCACAGGAACTATGTTCACAGGTCTTAATAACGTGAAATTCAGAAGCCCTGTGAAGCCGGGAGATACATTCGAATCGAAGTGCGAGATCATCAAGGCGAAGCCGCCGTTCTATTTCGCCAAGGGCGAAGGCCGTGTGGACGGCAAGGTGGCAGTGAAAGCTGAGTTCTCATTCGTGCTTGTGAAGGAGTAATAATGGATAAAAAACTAGTAATAACCGGTATGGGGGCAGTCACTCCCATCGGCATTGGCGTGCAGGAATATTGGGACAATCTGATGTCCTGCAAGACAGGAATCGATTACATCCGGAACATTGATACAGATGACCTGCCGATCAAATTCGCCGGAGAACTCCATGACTTCAATCCGAAGGATTTCATCCCGCGCAAGAAGGCTGGTGAGATGGACCGTTTCATGCAGTTTGCTTATGTGGCGGCCGGAGAAGCGATTTCCGAAGTTGAAATCGATCCATACAGAACAGGAATCGTTGTTGGAACAGCACTGAACGGAATCGGCACGATCACGGAAACCGAACGTTCATATCTCACATCTGCAATGAAGAGAGTCGGTCCGAGATTCCTTCCGAAATCCCTGGGTAACGTTTGCGCTTCGCAGATCGCAATCGAGCACAACATCCACGGACCGAGCATGACCCTCAATACGGCGTGTGCATCCGGCGGCGACGCGATCACTTTGTCCGCAATGATGCTGCAGTTTGGCATGGCCGACATGATGGTTGCAGTCGGTGCTGAGTCCGGGACGGAGCCGATTCTGATCCAGTCTTTGGCTTCTGCCAAGGCGCTCAGCACAAACAATGACGATCCGCAGCACGCATGCAGACCATTCGACAAGGACAGGGATGGTTTCGTATTAGGCGAAGGCGGCGGAGCGATCGTTATCGAGACAGAGGAACATGCGAAGGCAAGAGGCGCGAAGATCTACGCGGAACTCGCGGGCTTCGGCAACAACACAGATGCCTATCACCCTGTTACACCTCGTCCGGACGGGGAAGGGGAGATCCTGTGCATGAAGCAGGCCATCGAGATCGCAGGCATCAAGCCGGAAGACATCGGATACATCAACACACACGGTACCGCGACCCACAAGGGAGATGTTGCTGAAACGGAAGCCGTGAAGGCAGTATTCGGAGACGCGGCGAAGGATCTGGTGCTGAATTCAACAAAGGCAGCGACCGGTCACATGATGGGTGCCGGCGGCATCACGGAAGTGATCACCTGCATTCGTTCCATCGAAACAGGAATGATCGCGGCGACGCTGAATCTGGACAACCCGGACCCGCTCTGTGATCTGAACTACGTTTCAACGATCACAGCCAGATCAATCAAGTACGCTATGTCCAATGCATTCGGATTCGGAGGACAGAACTCCAGCATTATCGTTGGAGCGTATAAGTAACATGACTGAATTCACCAGCAAGTTAAATGCCGTCCTGACGGAGGCATATCATAACGTGCTCCTGGCTGAAGAGACCAAGAGAAAGTACAGTAGCGGCAATTTCACATTCCGTGACCGGAACGCTGTAACTTTTATCATGGGTTTCAAGAACGGGACGAATATCAGCAGTGTTGCGGATTATCTCAAGATATCACGGCCGTCCGCGACCATGACCATCAAGAAGCTGGAGAAACATGGCCTGGTCGAACGAAAGGTGGATCCGAGCAACCACCGGAACACCATCGTCAAGGTGACGCGCAAAGGCAGGATATACGCCCGCTATCAGCTCAAGTACAGCGAAGAGATGGCCCGTGCCCTGAGCGAGGATCTGACTCCCGAAGAGCAGGACGCCCTCTACTCGGGACTGTGCAAACTGAACCAGTTCTTCGCAGACAGCACCAGAGAATCCGAGAAGAAGCATAAATAAAACATCAATAAAGCATCAAAAAAACACCCCCTCGCTATCTGATCATCATAATTGCGAAGGGGTGTTTTCGTTATTATTATTCGAAGGAGATGATTCTTTTCTTTAGGATGATTCTTTAGTCAATCTTAGGCAGTGTCTCAAAGTACTTCTGCAGTTCTTCGTCGGTCGGGATGTAGTCATCCATGACGCCGTCGTGGAATTTCTCATAGGCGACCATATCGAAATAACCGGTTCCTGTGAGTCCGAACACGATGGTCTTCTCTTCACCTGTCTCGATGCACTTCTTGGCTTCGTCAAGAGCGACCTTGATGGCGTGGGAGCTTTCCGGAGCGGGCAGGATGCCTTCTACTCTGGCGAACTCTTCCGCGGCTGCGAAGACTTCCGTCTGCGGAACAGCAACCGCCTCCATGAGACCGTCGTCATAGAGCTGCGAAAGAACAGGACTCATGCCGTGATACCGCAGGCCGCCGGCGTGGTTGGCTGCGGGGATGAATCCGCTTCCGAGCGTGTACATCTTGGCCAGCGGGCAGACCATGCCTGTATCGGCAAAGTCATAGGCGTATTTGCCTCTTGTGAAGCTCGGGCAGGACATTGGTTCGACTGCGACGATGCGGTAGTCCGCGTTGCCTTTGATCTTCTCGCCCATGAACGGCGCGATGAGTCCGCCCAGGTTGGAGCCGCCGCCGGCGCAGCCGATGATCATATCCGGAACGATGCCGTACTTATCGAGGGCAGCCTTTGTTTCCAGGCCGATGATGGACTGGTGCAGCAGTACCTGGTTGAGTACGCTTCCCAGAACATACCTGTATCCCGGTGTGGATGTGGCCACTTCAACAGCTTCTGAAATGGCGCAGCCGAGGCTTCCCGTCGTGCCCGGGTGATCCTCGAGGATCTTCTTGCCGATTTCTGTCGTTGTCGATGGAGAAGGTGTGACGTCAGCGCCGTATGTTCTCATGACCTCTCTTCTGAACGGTTTCTGCTCGTAGGACACCTTGACCATGAAGACTTTGCAGTCCAGGTCGAAGTAAGAGCAGGCCATGGAAAGGGCGGTGCCCCACTGACCAGCGCCGGTCTCAGTGGTCACGCCTTTGAGACCCTGCTGCTTGGCGTAGTACGCCTGGGCGATGGCGGAGTTGAGCTTGTGGCTGCCGCTGGTATTGTTGCCCTCGAACTTGTAGTAGATCTTGGCCGGTGTTCCCAGCTTCTCTTCCAGGCAGTAAGCTCTGACGAGCGGTGAAGGCCGGTACATCTTGTAGAAGTCCCGGATCTCCTGCGGGATCTCGATGAACGGATCTTCGTTGTTCAGTTCCTGCTTGCAGAGCTCTTCGCAGAATACCGGTGAAAGCTCTTCCAGCGTCATCGGCTGGTGCGTGCCCGGATGGATGAGCGGCGCGGGCTTATTGATCATGTCCGCCCGCAGATTGTACCATGCTTTAGGCATCTCATTTTCTTCGAGGTATATCTTATATGGGATTTGTTCCTTAGCCATTGTTCTATTTCCTTTCTCTATTGCAGCTGGTACTGCATCTGTTATTGATACAAAGCCCGGCTTTGTTTCGTGCGTTGGTTTGGTTGTAATAATATTTTCTATTTGTGGTGTTTGGTTTGGTGTTATCGTCGGCTGTGGTTTTATCTTAATTATTCATATTCCGGCGCGGCTGCGCCAATACTTTGTATATATCATGACTCTCTCCTGTAATTTCTCCTTTAATAAAAACGCGGCTCCAGGTCTGCCTGTGCCGCTTCGTGTTTCTGTGATTATCGTGTTTCTTCAAATGATTCAGATACTCAGCATTGCAAACTGACCTTACACTCTTAGGTTGTAAAGCTGCTGCACCACCAATATCCGTTTGTGAAAACTCTCGTAATCATCATCTGAAAACTCCTGTAGTCTATTTTTATGTGGTTACTTTAGCACTCTAAAATGCTGTTGTCAAGAGAAAATTTTGACAAATTGGGAGTTGGCGGGGCGCGTGCACTGGCATTCGCCTCGTATTCGCCCCGTGCAACAAGGCAGCAAATGCCAAAGTACAAACCGCAAGTGCCGGACCCCTTGATGCTTCGTTGGTCATTTGTACTTTTGACTCCTCAACCACCGGCTAAACGTAGTATCAAGGGTTTCAAGAGGTGACCAGTGGTTAAAGCAAGCAAAATCAATCGATTCAACCACTGGCCAAACGCAGTATCAAGGGTTTGAAGAGACGCCCAGTGGTTGAAGCAAGCAAGATCAATCGATTCAACCACCAGCCAAACGCAGTATCAAGGGTTTGAAGAGACGCCTAGTGGTTGAAGCAAGCAAAATCAATCGATTCAACCACTGACCAAACGCAGTATCAAGGGTTTCAAGAGGCGACCAGTGGTTGAGACAGATAAAATCATATAATCTAACCACCAGCCAGACGCAGTATCATGGGTTGCGGACGTCAGCAGTTGGTTGCATAGAAAGAGCTGAACCTATCACCCCCCACAAACCCCAGTTTGTAGATTCTGCATACTGGCGGGTAGCATATGGCAGGTGATATAATGCAAGGGAAAAGGGGAAACAAGGCAGGGAACGTGTTCGGCGCGATTCGCCCAAGAAAGCAATTCGCTCAAGAGAGCAACGGATAACGATGAACATGGAGCAGACGAAATTCAACAGATGGCCCGAAGCGCTCATCATTCTGCAGTCGATCATCTACGGCTTCGGCGACCCTATATCCAAGATCGCATTCGAGGTTACGCCGGTATATACGATGATGTCGGTGCGCTATTTGATTGCCTTCGTGATCTGCGTAGCCATCTTTCACAGGCGGATTCTCGATACGCTCCGAACAGTGCCCGTCAAAGCCTGGCTGATCCCGGGCGTGTGCATCGGCATGAGTTATCTGCTCAATAATGTCGCGCTTTCCCTGACGGATGCGACCTCCGTCGCGTTTCTCCGTTCACTGGCAGTCGTCATGACACCGGCGCTGGCGTTCCTGGCATTCCGAACACGGTATTCATGGAAACTGATCCTCATACAGGTGATGGTGCTCCCGGGCACGTATCTTCTGTGTATCAAGGGAGGACTTTCCGGTTTCGGTGCGGGAGAGGTGATTGCCCTTGCAGCCGCGGCGCTGATGGCAGCTGCCCTTGTCTTCACAAAAAACTATCTGGACACAGTCGATCCTGCGAGCATGACGTCCCTGCAGGCAGGATGCTCCGCCTTGCTCGCATTGATCGGGTGCGTGATTTTTGAAGGCGGACTGCATCTGGAGACGACGACCGGCACAGCATGGCTGATTATACTGTACCTGGCCATCACCTGCACGTTCCTCGGATACCTGATGCAAAACCTGGCGCTGACGAAGATCTCCGATCGTACCGTGGCGCTGCTGCAGAGCCTCTGTCCGGTCATGACAGCTGTGTTTGCGTTGCTTTTGCTTGGGGAGCATTTATCGGCGGCGGGTATCGTAGGAGCGGTGATCATCGTTTGCTGCGTCGCCGCAGGGTCTGTGACGAGGTAGACAGCGGGTGTATAATGAGACTGGCAAGGAGGAAATATCATGAAACGATGCGTTATCGTCGGCGGTGCCGGAATAAAGGAATATGGCAGGGTACGCGCTGCACTGCTTCCGGACGATGTGTTCGTCTTCTGTGACTGCGGATTGAAGCATATGGATGCGCTCGGCGTGAAGCCGGATTTGATCGTGGGGGATTTCGATTCCCATGAGAATCCGCACATGGACGCGGAGACCATCGTGCTGCCGCGAGAGAAGGATGACACGGATACGGTCTTTGCGACGAAAGAGATGATGAAGCGGGGCTTTGATGACTTCCTGCTCATCGGCGTCATCGGGGCAAGGCTCGACCACACGCTGGCCAACGTATCGATTCTTCTGATGCTCGATACGGCAGGCAAACAGGCAAAAGCAATCGATGACTTCGGCGAGTTGGAAATCGTGTCGGCAGCAGATGGTCAGCAGGGAAGGGCAGCCATCGATGATTCCTATCCCTATTTCTCGCTTTTGAACATCACCGGCGAGGCGGAAGGCATCACGATCCGGAACGCCAAGTTCCCGCTCGAAGACGGCCGCATCGACTGCGATTACCAGTACGCCGTCAGCAACGAAGTGCTGCCGGGACAGACGGCGGA
>JBGUKV010000240.1:0-3523 GCA_045114655.1 Candidatus Allocopromorpha sp.
CATCTCCGAAGGAGGAGCACGCGCAGCTTCTGAAAACGGATCCGCACAAATGCCTTGCCAACGCGTATGAAATCGTGCTCAACGGCGTCGAGCTTGGCGGCGGAAGCATCCGAATCCATGATCAGGAGATGCAGGAGGATATGTTCAAGGCACTGAATATGACGCAGGAAGATATCGATGAGAAATTCGGATTCCTGGTGGAAGCATTCAAGTACGGTGCTCCGCCCCACGGCGGACTGGCATACGGCTTGGACAGACTGGTCATGCTCCTGACAGGAGAGAAGTCCATCCGTGAAGTTATCGCCTTCCCGAAGAACCAGAACGCCCAGTGCATGGTCAGTGAAGCGCCGGGACTGGTGGACGAGGCCCAGCTCGAGGAACTGGGAATCGAGCTAAGGAAATGAAGAAGATAGGGATCCTTGGAGGAACATTCGACCCGGTGCATTACGGGCATATAGCATTGGCGGAAGATGCTGTCAGGGAGGCCGGACTGCATGAAGTGGTCATGATTCCTGCCCGCATCCAGCCCTTCAAGCAGGACCGCGAGTACGCTTCCGGCGAAGACCGGTTCAACATGCTCGCGCTGGCTGCCGGCAAGGATGATCACATTACAGTGTCGAAATACGAGCTGGAGCAGGAGGGCGTTTCTTATACATATCTGACGCTGCGGCACATGCAGGAATTCTACGGCAGCGATACGAGACTGTATTTCATTACCGGAACGGACAGCTTCCTGAAGATTGAAACTTGGATGAACGCTGAGGAACTTCTGACAAACTATGCCTATATCATCGGCACGCGTCCCGGTTACCGCCAGGATGAGTACAGGGAGGCCGTACAGCGAATCACTGAGACTTACGGCACAGAAGTTATCAGCATGAACAAAACAGAACTTGATATTTCCGCTACGGAAATCAGGGAAAAGATCGCCGCAGGAAGGCCGGTCGATGACCTGATGCCGCCGGAGGTGCTGCGATATATTACGGAACATGGATTATACAGAGTGTGAAAGACTGAAAAAAGAAATCATACCGTATCTGCGGGAGCATCTGAAGGAGTCCAGATACGTGCACACAATGAATGTGGCGCGTCTGGCTAAGGAGATGGCAGTCCGGTTCGGCGCGGATGTAAATAAGGCCGAAATCGCCGCGCTCCTGCATGATATGGCGAAATACGAGAAACGGCCCGGCGTCAATATGGATTTTGCCCACAGCAAGATCGGAGCCGAGATGTCGAGAGAAATCTTCGGCATCGAAGATGAGGATATATTAAACGCCATCGCCAACCATACGACAGGCCGTGCAGGAATGTCCACTCTTGAAAAGATCATATTCCTCGCCGATGCGATCGAGCCGGGCAGGAACTACCCCTGCGTCGATGAAATCAGGGCGGCGGCGGAAACAGATCTGGACAGGGCGTGCATTCTGGCTATGACGCGGACGATCGAACACGTACTGGAACAAAAGGGATGGTATCTGCATCCCGATACGGTAGAAGCAAAAAAATATATGGAAGAACATTTGGAGGAGAATTGATGGAACCAAAAGAACTGGAACCAAAAGAACTGGCAGAACTGATTGCTAAAACACTGGACGACAAGAAGGGCATCGATGTTGCGCTGATCAACATCGCGGAGAGAAGTTCCTTTGCTGATTATTTCGTACTTGTCAGCGCAGGAAACGAGAGACATGCGCAGGCCCTTCGGGAAGCCGTGGAGGACGTACTGGAGCCTTTGGGGATCTTCCCGAAGAACGTAGAAGGAAAAAACAAGCCGACCTGGATTCTAATGGACTATAGAGACGTCATTGTGAACATCATGACACAGGACGCAAGAGAAAAGTACAGCCTTGAGAAAATCTGGGGCGACTGTGAGATAATACTTTGCAATTAGCCGTAAGTTGGAGGAAAAGATGAAAGACAAATATAACTTCAGTGAAATCGAAAGCAAATGGCAGAAGGTCTGGGAGGAGACAAAGGCCTTCAAAGTAACAGAAGATCCCGAAAAGGAGAAGTACTACGTACTTGAGATGTTCCCTTATCCGTCCGGAAAGCTTCATATGGGACATGTGCGGAACTACTCCATCGGTGATGTTATCGCCCGTTTCAGAACGATGAACGGGTTTAACGTACTCCATCCGATGGGCTACGACGCTTTCGGTCTCCCTGCAGAAAACGCTGCCATCCAGCATAACGTAGAACCGGCTGAATGGACCTGGGGCAACATTGCGGAGATGAACCGTCAGCTGCGCCAGCTTGGACTCTCCTATGACTGGGACAGAGAGGTCGCGACGGCGCACCCGTCTTACTACAAATGGATGCAGTGGATCTTTATCCAGTTCTACAAAGCAGGACTTGCATACAAGAAAGAAAGCCAGGTCAACTGGTGTCCGAGCTGCCAGACTGTACTGGCAAATGAACAGGTCGTAGACGGCTGCTGCGAAAGATGCGGCGCCTCTGTCGGCAAGAAGAACCTGTCACAGTGGTACTTCAAGATCACCGACTACGCAGAGCGGCTTCTGGATAATCTGGACAAGCTTGAGGGTTGGCCTAACAAGGTCAAGATCATGCAGAGAAACTGGATCGGTAAATCACACGGTGCCGAAGCTCAGTTCAAGATCCAGGACTATGATGAAACACTGACTGTATTCACCACACGCATCGATACCATCTACGGAACGACCTTCATGGTATTGGCTCCGGAATATCCATCTGTTCCGGATATGGTAAAGGGTACGGAATATGAAGCTGATGTAATGGCTTACATCGACAGATGCGCTCACATGAGCGAAATCGACAGAACATCCACCACAAATGAGAAAACCGGTGTGTTCATCGGCAAGTACGCAATCAATCCGTTTACAGGCAAAACCATGCCGATCTTTATCGCGGACTATGTACTGATGGGTTACGGAACCGGCGCTGTCATGGGCGTACCTGCCCACGACCAGCGTGACTTTGACTTTGCTAAGAAATTTGATCTGGAGATCATCCCGGTCATCGATCCACATGATCCCGACATCGATTTGAACGATCTGAAGGAGGCCTGTGCTGCCGAAGGTACTGTCATCAACTCCGGCGAGTTCAACGGCATGGACAACAAGGACGCGATCCAGAAAATCGCCGAAGTCGCTGACGAAAGAGGCATCGGACGCAAAACCATCAACTACAGACTGCGTGACTGGCTCATTTCCCGTCAGAGATACTGGGGCACGCCGATTCCGATGATCTACTGCGAACACTGCGGATGGGTCCCGGAAAAAGAAGAGAACCTTCCGGTGCTCCTGCCGACAGACGTAGAATTCACAGGCAAAGGCGAGTCACCGATCGTCACAAGCAAATCCTTTGTGGACACGGTATGTCCGGTCTGCGGAAAACCTGCGAAGAGGGAAGTGGATACCATGGATACCTTCCTGGATTCCTCCTGGTATGAACTCAGATACTGTGACGCCAGAAACGATGAAGAAGTCTTCAGCAAAGACAAAGTAGATTACTGGATGAATGTCGACCAGTACATCGGCGGCGT
>JBGUKV010000241.1:0-8721 GCA_045114655.1 Candidatus Allocopromorpha sp.
TCCGGCACCGGCTGCGGGACGTATCCCTTGATCAGCATCCGGATGAGCCGTCCCTCTGACATGCAGGCACCTTCCGCTTTCCGGGCAAGATCGGCTGCCTCCATCTCGTTCATCACGAACTGTTTGTACACGTTCCTTCGCACATTTCTGCCTCCCTTCTGGCGGCCGGGGTTTCAGGGGGATCCCCTGAGATCGGCATTGTTCATGAACAATGCAGTGCTTGCTAATCGACACGGCGGATCCCTCCCCGGACGTTTTTCTCTCTTCATTGGTACATTTTCCTTCCCAGAATCTGCTTACCGTTCCTGCTGCAGGTGCATGGATTCCTTCAAAGGTTCATACTTCCGCCCTTCGATCCCGCTTTCTGTCTCATAAAACAGCTCCGGATAGTAGAACTTTTCGTAGAAAACCTGCTGCAGATCTTCCGGCATTGACAGGAACCGTTCGCTCTCTATGGGTGCATAGCAGAGAAAAAAGTCACCGCAGATGACGTCCAGGCGTTCACCATCCTCGCCGTATATCGTCCGGTTCGGCATCATTCTGCGCACCTTTCCCTCGTCATTACAGATCAGAGCGACGTCCTGGATGCGTTCATCTGCCTCGGAATAGAACGGCATATACTCCTCGATCATCCCTCCGACCATCTGCTGCATTGCGGAAAGTGAGTCCTCCATCTCCACGATCTGCGGGATCTTGCCCGGTCTGATGGAAATAACGGTTATCTTTTCGGCTGGTTCATCTGACATATTCATCACGCTCCTTCCTGATCCGCTGGCGGTTGCGGATCATATACTGCAGTTCATCGTTCATATCCTTGCCGTGAATGGCCGGCTCATCACGCACGTTGTAGTCCGCTCCGAGCTGATTTATGATCCTTTCGGTTGCCGCACGGCCGGCAGGATCGTTATCCAGATGCAGCGCGATGTCCCTGATGTCGGGCAGTTGCTCTAGCTGATATGTCAATGCGGACGGCATTTTCCACCTTCCGTTTTCCCCCGGGGCATAGATTCCGCCCAGAGATAACTTGCAATCCCGCCGCCAGTCAGCCCTCTGAAGCTTCATGATCGTCGCAAAAGAGAGCAGATCGATGGGACTTTCGAATACATGCAGGCTCGTTTCCTCGTCAGGAGGGTGGATATGGAAGGAATACTTCTTATTCGATCCTGCTGCCTCGCCCATGATTTTCGCCGCGCTGCACGCCCTATACGCCGCATATCGCTCCTTTCCATATTCATCTCTGCCGACAAAAACGCAGCTATGGTATGGCAGGGATTCGTAGATCAGACCGATACCGATGCAGGTTTCGATGATCTCTCTGTCGATTCCGCGGGCCATCAGATACTTCGTGATCTCCCTGTTTGAATGACTTCGGGGCGGCAGCAGAAGCTTTCCTGCCTTTGCATGAGGCTGCTGCGCGGATTTCTCCATCAAAAAAGGAGACCTGTCCGTCTCCTGTCCGAGTATTTTCTCCATCGCTTTGGTGAACGGATCGCCTCTGACCTTCACCAGATAGTCCAGCGCACTTGCCCCGCCGAAGCCCTGCGACCACCACATCCACTTGCCGTTGCTGATCTTCAGGCTGTCGTGCTCCCGGGTGCAGTAGGTGTTTCCGCTCACATGCACCAGTTCCCAGGGCTCGAACTGCTGCAGATATGTCAGCAGATCCATCTCCCGGGCCTTCTCGATCTGCTCCTTGCTGTAATATGCCATCGCTTCCTCCTTTCAAAAACGCGAACAGCGGAAGCCGTTGTGACTCCCGCCGTTCAAAGCGCTATGCTCTCTTTGCCTGTTAATGTGCATCCGGCAGACTCTGCGCCCAGTAATACAGGCGCCTCATAAGGATCTTCTAAAATTATCTTGCATTTGGTACTTCAGATCTCCTCAGAACTCGTTGAACTGCTTCTCCGAATTAAGTGCTCCTTCGATTTTTTCCAGCATTTCATCATGGAACACCTTGTCCTTCATCATCTTCTTCACCGTACATTCCCAGATAATGATGCACTTTATATTATCCTTTAACAGAGCTTTCTGCACCTTTTGATCTCTTTTCGTATTATCCGCGAATTTTTTCTTCCAGAAATCCACTCTGGTCTTCGGTGAATAAGCATACCTGCATCCATCATGTCTGTGCCAGAAACAACCATGAATAAAAACCGCAGTGTTATATTTCCGCAAAAACAGATCCGGATGTCCTTCAATATAGTTCACATGTTTCCTGTAACGATACCCACGTATGAACAATTCATGTGCAATATACTGTTCCGGTTTCGTGTCTTTGCCCTTTATCGCCGCCATATTTATGCTGCGCTCTTCCGGACTTTTTATATCTGTCATGCCAGACCTTCCATCTCACGAACATAGTTGACGAATTTCTTCAGTGTCCATATCCGATCCTGCCGGTCTCTGGGGTACGTCGATATATACTTTTGCGGAACTACGAGAATAACTTTTTCTGCCTGCATCTCATCCATCTGAGCGGCAGATATCCCCTGCTGCAGGGTGCACAGATATTTATAATCATCACGAAGGCGATCAGCTTCGTTAAGCACCTGCCTCCAGCGATCTTTACATGTCGTCTTAGCCGCCAAGGTGCATAATTTCTCAACCGCGAAATTCACATCGTGATATGCCTCTTCAGAAGGAAAGATGAAGTCCGGCTTCTTATTTCCTTCTGTCACTGCCTGCGCAGTATAAAGTATCTCATTTCTGTCAAATATGGCCGACAGGTGATGTTCCAGACTTTTTCCGGCGCGACTCTTTCTCCTGTTCAGAACTTTATTTGCCATAATGACAAAATCATCTACACTTGTGAATCCACTCGCAACCCGTTCACCATACCGGTCATGTTCTATTGCCCTGAACAGACGGTATTCTTCCTCTGTCCACTCCAGCAGGATTCTGTCCGGATTTTCAACGGCCATCTTACTGTTCAGATGCAGCTGATAAAAAATGTTCTGTGCAGCAACAGACATTTCTTTTGAAGCCGGGAACTCTTCAACCAGTCCGCCGATAAAACGTGCAAACGCTTTCTTCTCTATGTCTGCGTGGGATACAGCATTGACTTCTACCAGCCTGTTGGTTTCTGCCGGTGTCAATCCGAAATTATCCAGATATGTCTGGATTTCATCTTCAGTATTCAATATGAATGCATCATAATCATCCCGGGTATTCTGTACAAGCACAAACAATGCGCCGGTATATTCCGGACTGATGAACGGAAATCCTCGTCCGAATCGTGTGATTCTCAGTTCATTTTTACTTTCATACCATGTGAAGCAGCTGTCGGTACAGAAATCATTATGCCATCTGATCTTAACGTTTCTTTTGAAGATGTGATTCTTTTTTACCTCATCTTCCGTAAACATGATCTCTCTGGCGGATTTGGAAACCAGAAACCCGACCTGATGCCCACCGGTTTCACCGCTGTCGTTGGCCGACATGAATTTGCAATAAGCCTTTTCTCCCTGCAGCGTTGCATCTATTGCTTCCGATACGATCTGTTCTGTCATGCGGTCTTCACCTCCTGCGTTTTTTCGCTTCTGCTTCTGCCTTCCAATGACTGCAGCTTATCAACAATAAGCATTGCGACGTTCTCCATCAGAGGGACAACAACACTGTTTCCAAACTGCTTGTACGCCTGTGTGTCTGACACAACAATCTTAAATGTGTCTGGAAAGCCCTGCAGTCTGGCACACTCTCTTGGCGTCAGTCTCCTTGGATTTTTCCCTTCCTGTGAAATCAGAATCTCTGATCCGTCTTTGTAATATCTGGCACTCAGAGTTCTGGAAACACCTTCGGGATCAGCGATACCATATCCGAACCCATTCCCTGCGGCTTTGTGCTTTGCCGCATAGTTCTGCAGATATGTCCAAAGCTTATCTGACAGCGTATATTTGTTATCCACATCTTTTTCGAGTATTTCCCTGACTTTATGATCCTTCCCATCGGATTTTATATCGAATGCAAAGTCCACATCTGATCCATAGCGTTTTCTGTCAAAACCCACAATCAGTATCCTCTCGCGATGCTGTGGCACAAAACTCTGTCCGTCAAGTACCGCATGAAACACTTCATAATCCAGCTCCTCCAGTGCCTCTGTTATTACCTTAAACGTACGGCCCTTGTCATGGCTCTTCAGATTCTTGACGTTTTCTAACAAAAATGCCCTTGGACGTTTTTCCTGCAGTATTCTGCAGATATCAAAAAACAGTGTTCCCTGAGTCTTGTCCTCAAATCCTGTTGCCATACCCAGGCTCTGTTTCTTTGATACTCCGGCTATGGAGAACGGCTGGCATGGGAATCCAGCAACCAGAATATCGTGATCTGGAATGTCCTTTGCGTCTACTTTTGTAATATCACCTTCCGGCTGCTCTCCAAAATTTGCGAAATATGTCTGCTGACTGTACTTATTCCACTCATTGGAATAGACACAATGACCCCCTGCATTCTCAAATGCTATCCTCATGCCTCCTATTCCAGCGAACAGATCAATGAAGGAAAACCCCTCCGGATTCGGGATTATTTCTGGTTTCTGTCGATCAAGCATCTGTACGATTGCCGTAAAGACCGAGTCCTGAATCGAGGAATTATATTCTGAAGAATACTCAAACAGTGCCTCATATACAGCATCATCCAATCTTACATGAACTTGTTTTGCCATTTTGCCACCTCTGGGATTACTTTTATACCTTATTTAACCCATTCTACCACTCCATACATTATGATTCAATCGGTCTGGGTAATATTTTGTACAAAACCTTTCCCAGTGTTGACTGTTCAACGTTCCATATCCAGCTCTCTTTGCTCACGTTTTTTCTGTCTGTCCAGCGAGTGGTTGATGCCGGTGATCAGTTCATCGGCGGTGGATCGGATTGACTCCATGCACGCTTTCAGTTCTTTGGTATCTTTTCCGGATGACCAGCTGCTGATATACGGAATGGAGTAGTCCTCAGAGTCCAGGTTGTATGCTTTCAGAACAATGTGTGCGACGGATTCGCTCTCCACCTCCATGGACTTTCTGTCCATATCCGGTCGTTCTTTCAGAGCCTCTTTGGAATGATTGTGCGAATGCGTCAGTTCATGAACGAGTGTCTTGATGGTCTGCAGCTGGCTCATTCCGGACTGGATCGCAATGCATTTTTCGGCATCGTTGTAATACCCTTTGGCGCCACCTGAGATGTCTTCGAAGCGAATGGGAACCGGACTGACCTCTGTCAGTGCCCGGAAAAGCCGCCTGTATTCTTTCACGTCTCCTGTCAGCTCATTTACGCCGATCGTCGGCAGTTTCTTCCCCTCAGTCTGGGCATAATCGAACACGTACGCCAGTTTGAAACCGATCTTCTCGATGATTTGTTTGTCGCCATTGCTGTCTTCGACTTCGACCTTGTATTTATATGGCGCAAGGATCCGTATCCCGTGCTCTCCTTTCTTTACCGATCTTCCAAGTTTCTTCCACAGTGCGAAGCCACCGACATAACTCGCATCCGGTCGCTGCATGGTGATCAGGATCGTGTTATTGAGAGAATAACTGTGAAAGCGACTGCACACATTCAGCCACTTCTGGTACTGCTCGCTCTCGAACATGCTCTGTACGCCTCTTTCCAGCTCCTCCGATATCTCCTGTATCCGTTCCCGCTGTGATTTCCTATTCGGATCCCTGTTATATTTCTGGTCTGCCATTCGGTTTTCCTCCTCTCGAAAAATGTAAAGGATCCCGCTGCTGCAGGATCTCTTGTCTGTTCACTCAATTCGCCGTCCGACGATATAGAATCTTCCTTCGCTTGCATGATAGGCGCAGGTGGAAAGGGTCACGAACTGATTGCCGAAACGAGGCATGATGTCCGTGTTGTAGATCGATTCGTTCCTAACTCCCTCGGCGTATTCAAGAAAGGTTGTTTCATCTGTACAGCCGGCGTAGCGGTAATAACTGAATGCGTTCGAATCCTCCGTATGGATCCTGGCGCGGCAGACGGCGAATATCTCATACTCGCCGCTTTCTGTAACGCCTGTCTCCGGGTGATAGACATCAAACGTAAATGTCTGATGCTTCTCCCGGAATTCCGGTGATTCATACTTCAGAAGATCGTGGAACATGGTGCCGAATTTCATGTTGTGGCCATAGATCAGCCAGTTCCACGTTACATCCAGGGTCGCTGTGCTGTCCGCTGACGGCCGTGGCACGGCCACGCTGCTGGCATCCAGAAAAGGTGTCCCGGATTCCGAATATTCCCTGTTGAAATCTCTGTGCAGATAGTATTCCGAATCGCCTGGCGTCTGCATGACCGGGTAGTCGATTTTCGTCCCCTCGATTCTGATCCATCCGATCAGATCACTGTTCTGCGCATAAAGCGCCGAAAGATCCCGGGGGCTTTCGCTGATCTTTCTGAATTCCTTTTCGGAACTCATCTTGTCCTGCCCGTACAGAAACAGATATCCCGCACTTCCGCAAAAGAGGATTGCGCACAGAAAAATCAGTACCCACCGGCTCAGCCCGGCAGTGCTCATGTTTTTATCCCTGCTCATCGTTCATTGATCTCCATAGAGGATTTCTCCCGGATCCTGTCCATCAGTCCGTTGGATTTGAAGCTGTACATCTCGCCAGTGCCGCTGCCGATGATGATGTGATCCAGCATGCGGATCTCCATCAGATCCCCGCATCGCTGCAGCTTTTCTGTCACGGCCTTATCATCTTCGCTGGGCTCAGGATTTCCGGAAGGATGGACATGCAGTGCCAGGAAACAGCTTGCATTTGACAGAATGCAGCTCTTCATGACTTCACGCGGCGCCACAAGTGAGGCATTGATCGTTCCCACGCTGCAGATGTTCATATTGATCACCTGCCCGTTGTTCTTCAGATTCAGGATGGCGAAGACTTCCCGGTCATACTGCGAAAGCTCCTCCGTCACCACCTTCATCACATCCTGCGGCGTCCGGATGGGATATTCGCTGTACAGGGACGGTTCCTTCACCAGCCTGACATTCACTACCTTCAGCTCATGCGGCTGTCCCATGATCCTAGTCATTTTTCACCACCACCCTGATCTCAATACTGGCCACCGTATTCTCCGGCATGGTTTTGATAAATTTCCGCAGATCCGACAGCGTATCCAGCTCCAGCACTTCCTGCTTCGGCTTCACCGGCGGCTGATTCCAGTTCCGCTCCACCATCTCCCATGCTGCCTGTGTGATATTCTGATCCACTTATCCTTCCCCCTTCCTGTACCTCTGATCCTTCGGCCTGCTTTTGCGCTTTCTCCTGATCCAGCGCTCCGGTCATATAGGCGTAGAATTCCCGGCGTTTTGCCGCGTTGCGAAAGCGGTAGACCTGCCGGATCTGTTCGCTGGTGATTCCATCGAGATCTGCGATCTCCTCAGGGCTCATCGCGATCAGCTTTTTTTCGGTATTGATCCCAAACGACTCCAGAAACCGTAATGTCCTGTAGCGGATATCCATGATCGTTTCGGGTTCCTTCTTTCTGGCCATAACATTTCCTCCTCTCCTCCAGAATGTCTCTCAGGCAAAATCCGCAGAAGGGTGCGTCTTTACTGCGGAAGTTGCAGTCCTCCGGACACTTACGGAACTTCATAATCTATCCTGTCCGAAAGCCTTGGTATACCTGCCTCCATGACGCTTACCCCGTAGTCCGTGAAGGTATACCAGCTTGTATGATCGAATCTGTCTTCGTTAAAGCACCCACTGCGAATCAGATCCTTTTTTCTGAGCACTGCAATGGCTCCCTGCACCATATGTCTGGTCAGAAATGGAAACTCACTGACCAGATTCATCTGGGAGCACCGGCACCAGTATCTGCCGTGGTGACAGTGTGCGCTGTCGCCGCTGGCTTCATTCAGATACAGGTACCACAGATGCTCCGCGATGATGGCCGGGATGATACCAAACTGCTGTGCCACATTGTTTCGAAACTTTGCCATAAGGAGCCTCCTTTAAAACCGGAAGGGACGGTATTCCGCCCCTTCCCTATGCGTTATTCTTCATCGTCCGTGTCCGGATGATGTCTTCTGCGCAGCAGCGCGATCAGCGCACCTGCGGAGGCTGCCAGGATGGCCAGCAGCACGCCGATGTGAACCGGATCCCCTGTCTTTGGCGTATGCTCAATCGGGGTTCCCGGCTTGACCACCTTGATGGTCTGGCCCTTATCCTTCAGATCCTTATGCTCCGCGACGATGGTCTTTGGAGCCTTCTCCACGTCGTCGCCCTTCTTATAGCCATCCAGTCTGTAGGCTGTTTCAAAGGCAACAAGCTCCTTCCCTGCAAGGCCTTTGGTATTGACCTCGAAGGTGACCTTCACCTTGCCGTTCTTAAGAAGCGGCTTGAACGGCTTGCTGGTGACAGTGATCGGCGTTCCGTTCTCCACGAGCGGATCTCCGGTGTCTTTTACCATCAGCTCGCCGGTGAAGACGTACCACTTGGACGTATCCAGCGCTTTGTAGGCGATGGTATCGACCAGGATCGTTTTCTCGCCTTCCACAACTGCCTTGTCGCCGTTCTTGGCGGTCAGGGTCGTTCCGATCTCAGGCTTCTGCACCGGAGTCTGCGCGTAGTCTTCCTTCGGTTCCAGTGTTCCCGGCTCGTCCGGATTCTCCGGGTTCGGATAAGTCACATTGGTGCAGGATGCCGTGTTCCAGTAGCCGTCATGATCATCGGTCTCGTTCTTCTGATAGACGATATTGGTGTCATTGCCCTTCTCGTCCAGTGAGTCG
>JBGUKV010000242.1:0-10859 GCA_045114655.1 Candidatus Allocopromorpha sp.
TAGCTCGCTGATACTGACAGGGCTGCCTGTCTTGAACGAGAAGCCCCCTCCTCTAAGCCGCAAGGCGTAGGTGGGGGAGCACGTCACGAAACGGGATTTCAGCAGAAACGTGCAGCGGGCGCTGACAGGTTTTGCAGCAGGCGTCATGGTCGCAGCTTCCATCTGGAGCCTTCTGATCCCGGCGATGGAGCAGGAAAGCCGGATGGGCAGGTGGGCGTTCGCTCCTGCAGTCATCGGCTTTTGGCTGGGCATCTTATTCCTGCTTTTGCTGGATCATGTCATCCCGCATCTGCACAGACATCCGGATCAGGAGGAGGGACCTAAAAGCAGCCTGACCAGGTCTACCATGCTGGTGCTGGCGGTGACGCTGCACAACATTCCGGAAGGGATGGCGGTCGGCGTCGTCTACGCAGGTTATATCAGTGGAAATGTCATGATCACCGCCGGAGGAGCAATGGCGCTGTCCCTTGGCATTGCGATCCAGAATTTCCCGGAAGGGGCGATTATCTCCATGCCGCTTCTGGCAGCAGGACGCAGCAGGGGAAAGGCATTTGCAAGCGGGATGCTTTCCGGCGCTGTGGAGCCTGCCTTTGGCGCGCTGACCATTGTCCTGGCCAGCCTTATTGTGCCCGCGCTTCCATATCTGCTGGCATTCGCCGCGGGCGCGATGTTCTACGTCGTGGTAGAGGAACTGATTCCTGAGATGTCAAACGGAACACATTCCCATACAGGAGTCGTGCTGTTCGCAGTCGGATTCACACTGATGATGGCGCTGGATGTGGCGCTGGGATAAGAGAACTGATAGCAGATTATAAATAGCAATGATTCATCATTTGATTTGACTGATTTGACACAGGAGGGCGTTGCGCCGAGCAGCGTCCTTTTTTCATATACGTTTCCCCGGCAAACCTGGCTTGCCCAGCAACCGCCGTTCGAACAGCCCCCCATGACGTAAACCGTCAGAACCGTCAGAAAAAAGAGAAGATGAGCGGGGCTTTTGTGTTAGAATGTCCCTAACTAATATGCGAGGTGATAGGAAAGATGGCTGAATCAAAAAAGAGAAAAAGAATCATTGCGTTCGCGGTGGTTGTTCTGGCAATCATTGTGGGGCTTTTGCTTTATCTGAACACTGGTTCGAAGACAGACGCACCTTCACAGACGACAGACACTGTGCTGATGGTCCGTCCCGTGGCTTTTGAATATAATGCAGAGACGGCTGTGAACAATGCGTTTCAGGAAGACGATGAACAGAGTAACACGAATGAAATCGCAAGAAAAGAATCAGATGCTTATATCAAACTGCTTAAAGATAACGGAATCAATGTGGTAGCGGTGGAAGACACGAAGAAACCGCATACGCCCGATTCCGTATTTCCGAACAACTGGTTTTCTACGCATGATGACGGGACACTTGTCCTGTATCCGATGTTTGCGGAGAACAGACGGCTTGAAAGAAAGCCTGCGGCACTTGAGGCGATCGAAGCCAATTTCAACGAGAAGAGAACCGTCGACTTCACCCATTACGAGGAGGAAGGACTGTTTCTTGAAGGAACGGGGTCCATGGTGCTGGACAGAGTAAATAAGATCGTCTATGCATGTGAGTCGCCGAGAACGAATAAGACTGTACTGGAAGATTTCTGTAAACAATTGGGCTATACGCCGGTCTTATTTAAGGCTGCCGGCGATGACGGAACGGAAATATACCACACAAATGTTATGATGCACGTCGGAACGGAGGTGGCGGTGGTCTGCCTGGAATCGATCCGGGATGAAGCGCAGAGAGCAGAAGTCAAGGAATCCCTTGAAAGCACAGGAAAGACAATCATGGAAATCACACTTGATCAGATGAATCATTTTGCGGGGAATATGCTGGAACTGCACAACAAAGATGGGCAGCCATGCCTGATCATGTCCCTTGCCGCATATAACAGCCTGACCAAAGAACAAGTAGAATTTCTGGAATCAAAGATGACGCTCATCACACCCGATCTGGAGTGCATCGAGCAGAATGGCGGCGGTTCCGCGAGATGTATGATTGCGGAGATATTCTAGCGATTAGCAGGCACGGGATTAAAAAAACTAATAATTCTATAAATTTATTAATATTTATCTTTTTATTTACTGTACATATTGGGTAAAATAAGGGGCATAAGGGTACATTAGAAGGGGAAAAACAATGAAAACAAGGGTGATAAGGAATAGTTTGACAGTCGTCTTACTGGCGCTGGCTATGGCAGTAGTATACGTGCCGGCGTCAGCTTTTGCGGAGCCTGAAGAAGGGCAAGGTGCGGAGATCGTACAGGTCTCAGACTGGCAGTCGCTGCAGAATGCGATCAATGACAGCGCGAACAAAGACAAGACGATTCAGCTTAGGGATAATATCGACGCAAACGGCAAGGACTACCTCAACGTCAGCGGAAAGACCGTGACCATCGACCTGAACGGCAAGAAACTGAACAGAGGACGGACCAAATCGGATCCGGACGGGCATGTCTTCTGGGTACGCAATAAAGGAAATCTGACCATCATCGACAGCAGCGGGGATGATTCCGGCAAGATCACCGGTGGATGGGCCAATAACGGCGGCGGCATCAATATCCAGGAAGGATCGAGCTGCACCATTGAGGGCGGAACCATCACAGGAAACAAGGCAGGAAGCTGCGGCGGCGGCGTCATCGCCAGAGGCCGTCTGATCATGACGGGCGGCAGCATCACGGGTAACAGTGCCGATACAGGCGGCGGGCTTTTCTGTACAGACAAAGCCACAGAAGTCAGCCTCGAGAATGTCACAATAAGCGATAACGAATCCGGAAGCAACGGGCCGGGGATCGATACCCATGCGGCCATGACGATCGAGAAATGCAATATCACGGGAAACGAATGCAGCAGCGACTCGGGCGGCGGCATCTATGTCGATGCGTCCGGAAAGACTGTCACGATCACAAATACCGTGATCCAGGACAACAAAGCCAAGAACGACGGCGGCGGCATACGGGTGCATCGCGGTACAGTCGTGATGACCAAAGGCTCCATCATTGGTTGTTCAGCAGGCCGTGACGGCGGCGGTGTCTATATCATGGAAGATGCGGTGTTCGATGCGAACGGTACATATATTGCCGAAAACAACTGTAATAATTCCGGCGGCGGTATCTACAACGACGGCAAACTGAACATGGAAGGAGGCTTTGTCTCCGAAAACGGCGCTGAAGGCGCAGGCGGCGGAGTTTTCTGCGATGAAAATTCAAATGAAGTCACACTCAAAGATGTAGTAATCGACAAAAACGAAGCGAAAGACGGAACCAACGGCGGCGGCATCGACACCCATGTACCGATGACCATCGACGGCTGCAGCATCAGAGAGAATACATCCGGCGATAACGGCGGTGGTCTTTATGTGGATGCAGCCAACAAGACAGTGACTATTAAAAACAGCACAGATTTTGCAAACAACGTCTCCGCAGACGACGGCGGCGGTATCTACATCATGCGGGGCAATGTTGATATGACCGGAGGCTCTGTGACAGGCAGCTCCGCCGACGATGGCGGCGGCGTATACGTTACGTCCAATACTGGGTTCACCGCAAACGGGGCCAGAATCTGTGAAAACAAGACAATAGCACATGACGGCGCAGGCATCCTCAATAAAGGGCAAATGACGCTGGAAAACTGTGAGGTATCCAACAACACCGCAAAACGCCACGCAGGAGGCATCTGGAATAACGCGAGCGGGAAAACCACAGCGATCACAAACACCCACATCGATGACAACACGGCAGAGGAAAATTCCGGCGGCGGGATCTTCCTGCAGGCGGGAACAATAGAGATGACCAATGGCTCTGTATCGGGCAACACATCAAAAGACGGCGGCGGCCTGTTCATCACAGAGAATACGACCTTCAAGGCTACAGGAACGCAGATCAACAAGAACAAGAGCACGAAACTGGATGGCGGCGGCCTCGTGTGCAAAGGCCTGCTGACGTTGACAGAGTGCGAGGTGAGTGAAAACAAGTCCAAGGTATCCGGCGGCGGCATCTGGTACAATAATTCAGGGAAAGAAGCAACGATCACGGATACACATATCGATGGCAACGTAACCACAGATAATGGTGGCGGCATCTATCTCAAAGCCGGCACGATCAGGATGATCGGGACCAGTCTGTCTGAGAGTACCCTGTCAGACAACACTGCAGAGGACGGCGGCGGCGTGGTCGTAACTGAGAATGCAGGCGCTTCCGGAAACGGGTTTTTCGCTGAAAGAACAACTCTGAGCCATAACAGGAGCACGAACGAAGACGGCGGGGCCATTATGAGCAAAGGCCACGCAGAACTCAAAAACTGCAAGGTCGACAATAACAGCTCTGTACGGTACGGCGGCGGCATTTATTCCAATGCGAATTTCAAAGACATAGACGATGACATCCTGATAGAAAACACCAGCTTCACAGGCAACATATCAGGTGAAGGCGGCGCGATCTACATCAGAGACGGTGACATGACGCTGAAGAGCGATGCCGAGGGCAGATCGCAGGAGTTCAAGGACAATGGAGCGGGCAGCGGCGGAGCTATTTTCGTGTACGATGACGCAAATGCATTCCTGACGGGATCATCGGGCTTCGAATTCAGCGGGAATTTCGCCAAGGTCGACGGCGGAGCGATCTACAACGACGGTGACCTCCATATGGAGAACAGCGTTAAGATAGGTGATAATAACGACGCTGATAAGAATAATACCGTTTCCGACGGCAATGGGGCGGCCATATATCAGATCGGCGGACTGTGGGTAAAGGGTAAACCGGAGATCTATGATGACATCTTCCTTGACCGGGAGAGGACAGTCAACGTCGACGGTGCGCTTGATAAATCTGCTGTTTTGACGGTCGCAGCGGAAGTGGCCGAAAGGAGGATCACCGAGAATTACAAATCAAATACAAATGAGAACGAGCTCAAATTCTTCGAGCCGGCGTCAGACAAGTATTACCTTAGCTACGTGGGCGATGACGATAATGGCGAGATATACATCAAAGAAGGCCCGCAGGACTTTTCGCATGCTGAACTCTTGACCGGCGATGCTCTTGACGGTGTCACAGTCAAGCTGCGTCCAAGCGGATCGGATCTGGCGGCGTGTGTAAAATACTCGAAAGAAAACGTGCAGGTTGACCCGTCGAAGGTGCCGGACGCCGACGATGTGATCGACGAACTCAGGATCGATTACAATCCTGTTAAAGATAAAAAGCAAGATGGTGATAACAAACATGCCGACAGGAACGGCGACAGATGGTATCTGCAAAAGGCCGGAGAGAACTGCTATCGTTTCCTGTACTATGTCAGGACCAGAGACGCCATGCCATCTCAGCAGTACGTTCTTGGTCTTAAAGGCGACATGGTATATGTCAGCGAAAGGAATGGTGACAGCGCTGACCAGAAATGGGAGATCTATAAACTGCCGGACAGCACATACGTTATCAAAAATGTAGGAAAAAACAAATACTGGTCCGCAGACGAACTGGATGACCTGAATGCGGCAGACAGAGACAAAACTGAGGTCAGACTCAGGGAAATACCTCTTACCTGGTGGATGGAGGTCGTGAACAAAAAGAACGCACAGGGAAAGAATTGCTCCTATGCGGACTATAACGCGATAGCAGATGTATATGACACATATAATCAGGTAACGCTCGATTCAAAAGGCAAAAAAGTAACAGGCCACGACTGGATGAGCCATCTGCCGGATGATCTGTATTTCACCGATTTCACTATCCCGAGCAGCCATGATACAAGCGCGTTCAACGTGGATGACACCACGATAAAGCGTTGCCAGCAGTATTATCTTGACGAGTTGCTTAACCAGGGTCTGCGCGGACTGGACATTCGTATCGGCGACTGGGATGGGGATTATGGCTCATTCAAAATCGTCCACAGTTACAGTGACATCTACAAAGCAGACGGCACCAAGCTTTATCTTGAGGACATCCTGCAGATGACCTTTGATTTCCTCGATAAGAACCAGACGGAATTCTTCCTGTTCAAGTTCCAGCCTGATATTCATGAGGATTATAACGCCCCGTTTGTTTACACGTATTTGAAGAATCTGGCGACGGATCCTCAATACAAAGACAGGATATATTTCTTTGACAGCCTTGATGACGTTCCGACCATCGGTGAGCTCAGGGGCAAGCTCCTCCTTCATTATGACTGTATGGATAAAATGAATAAATTGTCTGATAGCGACATCGATGAACTTAAAGACGATATGAACGGATATGCAAAGAAAGCAGACAAGTTCAGTACTATAGAAAACATAGACGAATTGAAAAACGAGAAGAATTGGTGGCGGGTCAATGCTGACGACGATCCTGCAACAGAGTATTGGGTCTATGATTTCATAGACACTGTAAAAGACGATCCGGGCTGGGATCCGAAAGGAGACGGCGAATTTTGCGGAAGGACTATTTCGCGGGAAACCATTGAATTATGGCACGAAAATAATACGGGTCAAACACCATTTGGCGACCCGGTCGAAAAACCCAATTGGTTTAAGAGGACATTTGCTTGCCCCGACTGGGGAAACAAATGGCGTGATATGAAAAATGATCTCATATCACCATACAGTGCATACCATCTCAGGCAGAATGTGGAAAGCCGGGGTAAAAAAGCCTGGATAAAACTTACCAACTACTGCACGAAGTGTCCGTATGCCTATCCGACCTGGTCTGCACATGAACTTCATCCGGTGCTTCTGGAACTGCTCCACTCCGGGGAATTCATGACGGCCCATGACGGATATGCAGGCGAGTGCAGATTCAACTTCATCGATAGGAATCTTGCCTGGAGCACCTACCGCCTCAACTTCATGAAGAACAGCAGTTACAAAGAACTACAGAAGTGTGTTCCGGGCGAGCCGGTAAAAGAAAACGAAATCAAGCCTTCATGTACGACAGAAGGCAGCTATGATCTTGTAACATACTGCACTTCACACGATGAAGAAGTCGAAGTCTCAAGAAATCATGTCACTGTGAAATCTCTTGGTCACGACTGGGACGACGGTACGGTAACAAAAAAGGCCACTTCCTTCGATGCAGGCGTGATCACTTACACCTGCAAGCGAGATGGCTGTGAGGCAACCAAAACCAAAGCCATTGCTCCAAAGCATACAGAGCATGATTGGGGTCAGGTCGTATACGTATGGGCGGCGGACGGAAGCAAGGTAAAGGCATCCCGCGCCTGCACAGAATGTGTATTTACAGAATCCGAGACGGCCGTTCTGGATGAAAGCGGAACAGGAGGACCGGGCAAAATCACGAAGGAGGTGACTAAGCCGGCGACCTGTGAAGAAGCGGGAGAAACCACTTACACAGCAGTGTTTGAAAACAGTATATTCGGAACCGTCACCAAAATACTGGAAGACATCCCTGCCCTCGACCACGACTGGGATAAGGGCGAGGTGACTGTGGATCCTTCCTGTGAAACCGAAGGGACAAAACTCTACACATGCCAACGGGACGGCTGTGGTGAAACGATGGAAGAATCTGTTCCTGCCCTCGGTCACAAATGGCCGGATCCTGATGATCCGGATGATCCTGATCATCAGGAAACGGTGGTCATAAAGGATATAGAGGAACCGACGTGTACAAGCGAGGGACACTATACAGAAGAGTACTACTGCGAGAGATGCATGACACTGCTTGCAGAGGCAAACTTTGTAACAGCTGCACTTGGTCATGACTGGGGTGAATGGACTCTGGTTGCGGCTCAGGGAGACACACCTGATCACTATGAGCGTGTCTGCAACAATGATTCCAACCATGTCGAACGTCGGGATATAGATCCGCCGGATGTAAATGCTCTGACGGAAGTTCCTGCGGCACCAGCCACCTGCACAAAGGCGGGAAATCAGAAATACTGGTTATATGAGGCCAGCAATGGTGAAGGTCAGGGCGACGATGAACCGCAGGCAGGATTTGTCGATCGCTATTTCGTGGAAATCGAAGAGGGCGATACGGCAGAATTTGTCATCCCCCTGAGTGACGGCACGCAATTACAATTAAAGGAAGTCAATCAGGAAGATGTCATCATACCGTCGCTTGGCCACGACTGGAGCGAGACGACGTACGACTGGGCGGAAGACGGTCAGTCCGTGACGGCAAGCCACGTCTGCAAGCGTGAAGGATGCGCGGAAGCAGACGGGCAGCCGGCGCACGAAGAAGAAACCGCCTCTGTTGGACAGGATACAATCATCGTTACAATGGACAGACCGGCAACCTGCACGGAAATGGGCGCGCATCGATACGTGCCGATCTTCAGCAATCCGGTGTTTGAAGAGGGCAAAGATGTAGAAGGTAAGATTGTCGATGACATCGACATGGCAGACCACGAGTGGGCCTCGCCGACTTATGACTGGGCCGTCGATAACAGCGAGGTGACGGCAGAACATAAATGCCGCAACTGCAGCGCAAATGAAATCGAAAAGGCAAATGCGGAAAACGGCAAACTCGCAGTAGACGTCACGGAGCCGACAGAAACAAAAACCGGGAAGAGGGTCTATACCGCCACCTTTGAGAATAAATCCTTTGAAGGCCAGACAAAGACGGTGGTGATTCCGATGATCAAGCCGGGTGATTCTGACGATTCCGGTGCGCCGGACGACCTGGATGAAACGCAAATCGAGGAAACGCAGCTGCGCGCAATTGAAGCGGCGCCTGCTTCCTGTACGAAGGAAGGCTATAGCAGTAACTGCTGGATCTATGAAGTCAGCGAGGCTGAGGCGCAGGCCGGATATACCGATCTCTATTTCGTCGCGATCGAAGAGGGCGATACGGCGGAAGCTGTCATCACACTCAGCAACGGCACGAAACTGAAGAAAGTCAAGAAGGAAGAAGTTGTCATCCCTGCCTTTGGACACAAATGGGGCGACTGGAGCGTAACCAAACAAGCGACGCTGACGAAAAAGGGAGAAAAGAAACGCACATGCAGTGTCTGCGGAGAAACGGAAACACAGGCGACGCCATACACCATCAAGGGAGCGAAAGTGGTTCTGTCAAAGGCGGCCTTCACCTATAGCGGCAAGGTCCGGAAACCTTCCGTCAAGACGATCGGCGGCAAGAGACTGAAAGCCGGAACAGACTTCACCGTGGCATACAAGAACAACAAGAACGTCGGGAAGGCGACCGTGACCATCAAAGGAAAGGGCAACTATACCGGAACGCTTACGAAGACATTCAAGATCAACCCGAAGGGCACGAGCATCAAGAAACTGAAGAAGGGTAAAAAATCCATTACGGTGAAGTGGAAGAAACAGGCGAAGAAGATGTCAAAAGCACGTATCACCGGTTACCAGATCCAGCTTGCGACCAACAAGAAGTTCACCAAGAACAAGAAACTTGTGACCGTGAAAGGCTACAAGAAGGTGTCGAAGAAGGTGACGAAACTCAAAGGCAAGAAAAAGTATTACGTCCGTGTCCGCACATTCAAGACGATAAAAGGCGTAAAGTACTATTCGCCATGGTCCAAGATCAAGACTGTTAAAACCCGCTGATATTAAAAGATTGTCTGATGACAGGTAGTACACGTATTACCTGTCATCTTTTTTGGAGGAGAACAACAGAAATGTTTTGCTTAAGAAAATATCAAACGAAGCAAACCAGTAATTTGTGAACTGCTTTTTCTTGTTATATAATATGCATGATCAGAGATAGATCAGAAGAAGAAATGTGATTTGAGGACCGATAACAATGAAAAAAACAATCAAGAAGAATCAAAAGAAGCGCATACTGTCAGTTCTGGGTGCGGCGATCATCTGCCTGCTTGCAGGTTTGTGGGTGGTGCAGCCAAGCTGTGCGGATGCGGCGCAGACAGATGAAGAAACGGTTCTGGTTGGCTACTATGAAAACGAAGTGTTCCAGGAAGGTGCAAAGGCAGGAGAAGCCAAGAAAGGGTACGCGTATGAGTACTATCTGAAACTGTCTGAATACACCGGATGGAAATATGAATATGTTTACGGCGACTTCAGTGAACTGTATCAGATGCTTTTGGACGGTAAGATCGATCTTCTGGCAGGCCTTGCCTGGAGGGAAGACAGAGAAAAACAGATCGGATATCCGGAGAACCCCATGGGCAATGAAACCTATAGCCTGGTCAAGCATGGCTCGGATACGGATATCACGACCGATCCGGCAAGCCTTTCCGGGAAAACGATCGGCGTGCTGGACAGTGCGATGAAGGACGTTCTGAATCGTTTTCTGACGGAACAGAATGTGACAGCCGATGTGAGACTCTATCAGGATTACAAGACCCTTTTCGCTGATTTTGATTCCGGGAAGCTGGATGTCCTGGCGGCAGAAGGCGACGGAGCATACGGCAGAAAAGACGCGGAGATCGTGATGTCGTTCGGTGAATCGGATTACTTCCTCTGTGTCAATAAGAAACGTCCGGATCTCCTGAAAGAGCTGAACACCGCCCAGGAAATGCTTTCTGTGGAGGAACCCAATTACATCTACTCGCTGAAGGCAAAGTATTATCCGTCGACCCTTTCCGCGATGACGTTTTCTGCAGCCGAAAAAGCATGGCTGGATGAACATTCCATGCTGCGTATCGGATACCTGGAAAACTATATGCCGTACAGTGACACCGACGCGCAGGGAAATGTGACCGGTATCGTGAAGAATATGACGGCGCAGATGCTGAAGCAGCTGGGGATCGATGATCTGAAAGTAGATTATCACGGCTATCAAAACTTTGATGATATGATCGCGGATATCACCGCAGACAAAATCGACGCTGCGTTTCCGGTCGGCGGAGGGTATTACTATTCGGAAGAGAACGGGATCCATCAGTCGAATCCGGTCGTTTCAGTTTCCACACAG
>JBGUKV010000243.1:0-7268 GCA_045114655.1 Candidatus Allocopromorpha sp.
CATGACCAATTCCAACCGCTGCCTTTGGGACGATCAGGTCGTCGCGGTCGCGAAAGGCGACAAGAAAGCGCTGGACAAGTACGCGCAGGATTACCGGAATAATCCGTACAACTATATTGACGAGTCGGTCGATGATGAGATGGCGCGGGACATCGCACTGAATCAGGCGAAGGCGGCAGCTGCGTACATGTACAAGCCGTGCTGCGGCGTCAAGACCGGATATTCCAGCACCGCAGGCGACTGCTTCGCAGGCGTTGCGACGAAAGGCAACACCACGATCATTGCTGTCTTCCTGAATTCCGCCCACACCTCGACCAAGTTCAAAGAGGCAAAGAAATTCTGGAAGTACGGCTTTAACAATTTCCAGAACTACACAGCACAGAAGGCTTCTGACTTCGAATACGAAATGAAGGTGAAACGCGGAACCTTGCGGGAGATCGAACTGGGGATCCCTGAGAACCTTTGCATAACGGCGCTGAAAAAAGAGACGCCGTCCGAGACTGTGACGACGGAAGTTGAACTGACGGAAGAAAAACCGATGGCCCCGATCGATAAGGGCACAGTGGTCGGCCAACTCGTTGCCTACAAAAGTGGTGAAAAAATCGGCAGTCAGGATCTGATTGCGATGGAGTCCGTAGGAAAAGGTGGTCCGCTTTCATACATCGGTATCGCCGATGAGGATGTGCCGAAGTTCATCATCATTGTGGTACTGATTCTCCTCGTCCTGCTGTTGCTTTGGGCATACATCCGGATCCAGAGGAGAAACCGTGCGAGACGGCGCAGACGGGCAGAACGCAGAGCTGCGGAAGCGGAAGCCATGCAGTACGGCGGTTCCGGCATGCCGCCCGGAGGCGAGCCATACGGCAGTGCACCACATAACAGCGCCTCACACGGCAGCGAATCTCATGGAAGCAAGCAGCGCAGCAGTGGCAAATCCAGCGGCAAGTCATCGCGCAGCCACTCGACCTCGTCACATGAAAGACCAACGCAGAGAGTGCGCTATGACAGTCCGCCGCGCGAAACCGCGACCTACGATAGGGAAGCATACGAAAACGCGAAGACCGATATGGAACGAGTCAGAGCGCGGTACAACTTAGATGAACGGGCGGCCCATGAACCGGCCTCCGGGAAAACAAAAAAGAGCAAAAAGAGCGCGAGAAAGCGCAGAAGAAAAACGCGCAAAGATTCGTAAAGAATAACTTAAAGATAACTAAGAGAGGGCGAGATGGACGTTCCTGAAAATATCAAGGAAGCCCTGAAACAATTGCCGGACAGCCCCGGCGTATATATGCACAAAGACAGCCTTGGCAACGTGATCTACGTTGGCAAGGCTGTTAGTCTGCGCAACCGTGTCCGTCAGTATTTCCAGTCGTCTCGGAACATGGACCCGAAGGTCCGGAGCATGGTCAGCCAGATCAGCGAGTTTGAGTACATTACCGTCGACAGCGAGATGGAAGCGCTGATCCTCGAATGCAATCTGATCAAAAAACACCGGCCCAAATACAACATCCTGCTCCGCGATGACAAGACCTATCCGTATATCAAGATCACAAACGAAGAGTGGCCGCGGATCATCAAGACCCGGATCGTCCGCAAGGACGGCGGCAGCTACTTCGGCCCTTACAGCGACGCAGGAGCGGTCAACCGGATCGTCGACCTGCTCAATTCCAGCTTCGCCCTGAAACGCTGCAGCGCGGTGGCCTTTGCGCCGGGATTCAGACCGTGCCTGAATTACCACATCAACCAGTGCAGGGGCATCTGCACCGGTTCGGTTTCGAAAGATGACTACGAGGAAGCGCTGGCCGGCGCCAGAGAATTTCTGCGCGGTCATTCGGCGCCTCTGGTGAACGTTATGAAACAGCGCATGAAGGAAGCTTCCGATGCGCTGGACTTCGAGAAGGCGGCCGAGTACCGCGACTATATTGAAGCCGCCCAGTCCCTCAGCGAGACCCAGCGGGTGGTGCTGCACCATTCCAATGAAGCGGACATCGTCGTCCGCGTGGGCAAGGGTGAGAAGACAACAGATTCCTTCGCAGTCTTTTCGGTCCGCGAAGGCAAGCTCATCGGACGGGAGACCTTCCGCATGGATATGACCTCATCCATCGATGGGAAACGGGCAGAGGTTTTGGGAGCATTTCTGAACCAGCATTACAGCAACGTCCCCGATGTGCCCCGGGAAATCATCGTTCCCGAACTTCCATCAGATGCGCAGCTCCTCGAACAGTATCTGTCGGAGATTTCCGCTCACAGTGTGAAGATCATCCGGCCCGAACGGGGCGAGAAAAGGGCGCTGCTGAAGCTCGCCGTGAACGATGCAACCGTTCTCGCGGACACCATCGACCGTAAGGCAAAGGCAGCCGCTTCCCGTCGGGAGCAGCTTGGACGGGAGATATGGGATGTGCTCAACGCCATGGGAGCATCGGAGCACGACGCCTATGACGGCCGCCAGTTCCGTGCGGAAGCCTATGATATTTCCAACACCAACGGCATCGACACCGTGGGCGCCATGGTCGTTTATGACGGACTGAAGCCGGACAAACAGAGCTACCGAAAGTTCCGCGTGCGGACGGTGCAGGGGCAGGACGACTACGCCTCCATGCGTGAAGTCCTTTCGCGCAGATTTATGCGTGTGTTCAGCGGCGACGAAAAATTCGCCGTGCTCCCGGACATCATCTTCATGGACGGCGGCAAAGGTCACGTCACCTGTGCCCTTGAAGTCATCGACGCCACCGGATTCGACATTCCCGTCGTCGGAATGGTCAAAGACGACCACCACCGGACGCGGGCGCTGATCGTGCGCATGCCGGCAGCCGGAAACCCGGACGCAGGTGAGGCAGGTCTGAACGGCGGCGAAGATGCCGGTCCGAACAGTGGCAACGCCTTCGAATGGCGCGAAATCTCCCTCGCTGACAAACCGATCCTTTACAAGTACATCGGAACCATGCAGGAAGAAGTCCACCGCTTCGCCATCACCTACCACCATAAGCTGCGGAGCAAGAACATCGAACATTCCATCCTGGATGACATCGAAGGCATTGGCCCCAAACGGCGCAAAGCGCTGCTAGAGGCCTTTGGAAGTGTGGAAGAAATCAAGCGCATCGCGACGGGTGCCGATCCTGTTGAGACTCTCATGCGCGCCGATGGCGTGGACCGCCGGTCTGCCGAGAGCGTTTGCCGGTTTTTTGGCGGCGCGGACGAAAGGAGCAGCCGATGAATCCCATCCTCGTACAGCTGATTGGGTTCGCGGGGCTGTTCTGCTATCTGCTGTCCTACCAGCTGAAATCCAATCTGAAACTGTACATCGCACAGACCGTCGGGAACGTTTTCTTCATGATCCAGTTTCTGCTTTTGGGCGGGTATACGGGCTGCATCAATCTGGCGCTGGGAATCATCCGGAATCTGATCGTGATGCAGTTCGGCAAGCATGCCTGGGCGCGCAGCAAGATTTGGGTTCCGATTTTTATCGCAATCTTTGTAGGCGCGATGCTCTTCACATGGGACAGCTGGACGAGCATACTGCCGTTCCTGGCTTTGGCTACCTGCACGGTTGCATTCTGGACGGACAATGCGCTGAACATCCGCAAGGCAAACCTCTTCGTCGCATGCCCTGCATGGCTGATTTACGACATCATCTTCCACTCTTATGCCGGTATCCTCAATGAGGTCATCACCATCACATCTATCCTGATTTCCATCTGGCGATTCGGCTGGAAGAACCTCGGCGACCCCAATTCCGGTTTCAGCCAGAAGCAAATCGACACCGATGCGGAGTAGCGTGACAGAACAAATAAAGGTTGAGAAAAACGCGTTCAGATGATATAGTTACCGTAACAAATCTTAGAGGAACAAATACCGAAAGGAGATAATATAATGGCAGAAGATAAAGAATTATACGGATATGAAGAAGACGATATCATTACGCTGGAGTATGACAACGGCGAAGAAGAAGAGTGCGGCATCGTCGGCGTGTTCGATGTGGACGGCAAAGACTACATCGCACTCAACCCGCTGGGCACCGGCGAAGTTTACATCTACGGCTACAAAGAATACGACGAGGATTTCGAACTGATGGATAACCTGACCGATGAAGAATTTGAGAAGGCCATCAAGGAATTTGAAAGCCTGATCGACGCGGAACTCGTAGCGGAGTAGCAAACCAGAGGAAGGACAGCAAAGACGAGAAGGCGCCGAAAGGCGCCTGTTTCTTTTTTAGTATTAGGTATTGTTTGTTGGAGAAAGAAGGTTGATCAAATGAAACTTGAACAAAAATTTTTTGTTGGAGCATTTGACGTGGATGATGAAAAAAAGATCACGAACGCAGCGCTTCTTGAGATTCTTTCAGATATGTCGATGCTGCACGGGGCAGTTGCGGGACAGACAAAGACGGACCGTACAAGTGATATCTCCTGGGTCGTACTGGGCTGGAGAATGATCGTATACAGCAGGCCGAACATGTTCAGCACGCTGCGCGCGGTAACGTGGGCGGGAGCATACAATAAGGTCCGCGCGAGCCGTGACTATATAATTTACGATGAAGACAATAATATCGTTGTGAAAGCGACGGCCGAATGGGTCGCGCTGGATGTCCCCACAGGAAGATTCCTGCGCATTACACCGGAATTAATGGCGCCATTCGATCCGGAACCGGAGGATAATACGTTCCCGGACTACAAATTCCCGTCCATCCGGCAACTTGAAAAAACGGAACCTGATGTCAAGATCAGCGGTGAGATGGAAATCACCCGTATGATGCATGATTACAATGGACACGTGCACAACTGCGTATATCAGAATTTAGCAGAGCAGATCCTGCCGGAAGAGCAGTTCCAGCACAAATTTGATGAAGTGGTAATTCTCTACAAGCTGGAAATCACCACCCAGAAAAAGGTCCTGCTGGAGTATTCCGCTGAGGAAGGTCGGCATATCGTTGCCATTCGCCAGCCATCGGACCACAAACTGCATGCCTTTGTCATCATGTCCGACAGGGTGTAACGCAAAAGCCCGTCAGGCAGAACACCAACGCAAAAGCCCGCAGCGCTGCTGCGGACTTTTTTGATATTGGATTCCGGTTTGCATTAACCGAAAAGCAGTGTTTCCATGGTATAGAGTCCCGGCTCGGCTTCGACCAGTTTCCGTGCGGCGGCGATGGCGCCGTCCACGAGGATCTGGCGGCTGCCGGCTTTGTGTGTGATCTCGAAGACTTCGTCATTGCCGAAGAAATCGACGCGGTGTTCGCCGGTGACGGTGCCGCCGCGGAGGGCGTGCATGCCGATCTCACGGTGTGTGCGCTCGCCGCAGTTGCCGCTTCTGCCGCAGACGCGCTCATAGTCGCCCAACGGATCGATGGCGTCGGCAAGGGACTTGGCCGTGCCGCTCGGGGCGTCCACTTTTTTATTGTGGTGGGTCTCGGTGATCTCGATGTCCCAGTCAGGCAGGGCGGCCTTTATCTGGGGAAGGATGTGCATGAACAGATTGATGCCCAGCGAGTAGTTCGAGGCCCAGATGACCGGGACCTTCTCCGCCAGTTCAGCCAGCGCTTCATGCTGCGCGGCGCTCATGTTGGTCGTGCCGGACAGCAGCGGCGTGCCTGTACGGGCAGCGTAGGCAACGACGGTGTCTGTCAGAGACGGATTGCTGAAGTCCATGATCACGTCCGCGATCTTCTTTGACGAATCCAGTTCGCTCACATTCTCGACATCGATCCATCCGGCGATCTCATCGCCGGCTTCCACAAGGGTATCTTCTATCAAACGGCCCATCCGGCCGTATCCTGTAATCAGTACTTTCATGTGTCAATCTCCAATCTCCTTAGATGATTCCCAGCTTCTGCATTTCAGCCCGCAGGATCTCACGATTTTCGTCGCTCATCGGGCAGAGCGGCATTCTGAATCCGCCGACGCCCATGCCGGCCATGTTCATGGCTTCCTTGATCGGGATCGGGTTGACTTCGATGAAGAAGTCGTTGATCAGAGTCATGTATTCAAGCTGCATGTCGATGGCGTGCTGGGTGTCGCCGTTCAAGAACGCATGGGTCATTTCCACGGTCTTGTCCGGCTGCAGGTTCGCCCAGACGGAGATGCAGCCTGC
The DNA here is from genome assembly GCA_045114655.1 of Candidatus Allocopromorpha sp. Classification (GTDB taxonomy): domain Bacteria; phylum Bacillota; class Clostridia; order Peptostreptococcales; family Anaerovoracaceae; genus Lentihominibacter. The sequence goes on from JBGUKV010000243.1 coordinate 6,088, forward strand.
GCCGCCAAGCGCCATCATCGGAATGGTGATATCATCGTTGCCGCTCCAGATGTTGAAGTCCATGCCGCGGGTTGCTTTTGCAAGCTTGGCGACGTAGCTCATGTCGCCGGTGGCTTCCTTGACGCCCGCGATGTTGTCTTTCTTGGCGAGTTCAGTCATGACATCGATCGGAATGTTGATGCCGGTACGTCCCGGGATGTTGTAGACGACAACCGGAACATCAACGGAATCCGCCACGTCCGCGATGTGGTGGTACAGACCTGTCTTGTTGGCTTTGTTGTAATATGGGGAAATGCAGAGCAAGGCGTCTACGCCGGCGTCGGCGAAGCGCTTCGCCTTCTCGAAGGATGTGCGCGTGTCGTTGGAGCCCGCGTTGGCCATCAGCGGCATCCTGCCTTTGCATACCTCGACGCTGCGCTTGACGATCTCGTAGTCCTCTTCCCAGGTGAAGGTCGGCGACTCGCTGGTCGTGCCCAGAATCAGAACGCAGTCGGTCTTGTTCGCGATGTGGAACTCGAGGAGTTCTTCGAGCTTGTCGTAGTTGATGCTCTTGTCCTCGTTGAACGGTGTGATCAGGGCGACCATGGAGCCCTTTATATCAAAGCTGCTTGCCATATGAATACCTCCTATACTATCAGTATTAAGCAAAAACATACTATCTCGTCTATATTATACTACAAAACCACAATATATAGAACGAAACCTTAATAAAAAACATGCAACAAAATGCGCGGTTCAGCAGTTAATTATATAAAGGGGGAAATGAGCTGAAGAGGAGGAAATGAAAATGAAAGTAATGAGACGAATCGGCATAGGCGTCCTGACAGTAATCATGATGGTTGGAATGAGCACCACAGTGTTCGGTGCGTCTTCGATCAGTGAATCGGAGGCACTGGATATCGCGCTGAACAGCGCTGGCTTGACTAAAGCAAAGGCAAAAAACATCGAAGTCGAAAAAGAGAAAAATCACTACGATGTGGAGTTCGACAAAAAAAGCAACAGCGCCGAATACAATTTTGAAATCGCCGCAAATGACGGGAAGATTTGGGAGAAATCCGTAGAGTACAAGTACAAGAAGAACAAATCAAAGAAAAAGATCGGCAAGGAAAAAGCCAGGAAGAAAGTTGCGAAGGCTTCAGGCAAAAGCTACAATGTTGTCAAAAAGGGGACCTGCAAATACA
>JBGUKV010000244.1:0-2309 GCA_045114655.1 Candidatus Allocopromorpha sp.
CGCTGGCAGGAAGCCGCCTGCTCACGCGCAGAGCCGTCGCCGGGCTTGTTGGCGTAGACCATGGAGCCGAGCTCGATGTCCTGCACGTTTACGTCCTCGGAACCGGGGATCGTGCCAATGACTTCATAGACGGAAGCCAGCGCAGGGTCCATCTCAGCTGCGTTGCCGCCGGCGGCGCGGAAGCGCTCAGTGCGGTCTACAGCTTTGGAGCGGCCTACATACTCGGGATCTCTTCTGGAAAGCGCGAATTCCGCAAGGCCCAGAGGGTTGGAGCGGAAGGAGCTGGTCTCTCCGGACGGGATCAGTTCATCGGTTGTCGTGACTTCGTCGAGGATCTTGGAGCAGACCTTGAGCAAAATATTGTCTGCCAGAGGTTCCATCTCAGGCCAGGGCTTGATGTTCGGTCCATCGAAGAGCTCGACGGAAGGATCAGCTTTGCCAAAGCCCTGATAGACGCGTGCCTTGTAAACTGTGTCATCATAGTCGTGCTTAGGCACATTGCCCCATACATCGTACTGCTCTGCGGAGGTCAGGATGCCGCCGTTTGCAGCTGTCGCCGCGATGGATCTTGCGTCCATAAGAGCTGCCGCCGCCATCTGGCCGTTGCCGGGCTTGGAACCTTCGCGGTTCGGGAAGTTTCTTGTCGTGTGGCGGATGGACAGGCCGTTGTGCATAGGCGTATCGCCTGCGCCGAAACAGGGCCCGCAGAACGCCGTCTTGATCACGGCGCCGGCTTCCATGAGATCGGCGATATAACCCTTTCTCGCAAGGTCGATGAAGACCGGCTGGGAGGAAGGATAGACGCTCAGAGTGAACTCATCAAATCCACAGCTCTTTCCTCTAAGGAGGTTGGCTGCCTCAACAACGTTCGTGTAGTTGCCGCCCGCGCAGCCTGCGATGATACCCTGCTGAACCTGGAGCTTTCCATCCTTGATCTTGTCAAGGAGCGTGAACTTCGCTCTGCCGGCTGCAACGCGCTCTGCTCCGACTTCAACAGTGCGGAGGATATCCTCGAGATTCGCGTTCAGCTCATCGATCGTATAGGTGTTGCTGGGATGGAAAGGAAGCGCGATCATGGGCTTGACGCTGCTAAGGTCCACATAGACGCAGCCGTCGTAGTAAGCGATATCCGCGGGACCCAGCTCTTTATAATCTTCCGGTCTTCCATGGGAAGCCAGGTATTCCTTTGTGTCATCATCAGTGCGCCAGACAGATGTCAGGCAGGTGGTCTCGGTGGTCATAACGTCGATACCGTTGCGATAATCGGTTGTCATCGTTGAGACGCCGGGGCCGACAAATTCCATAACCTTATTTTTAACATAGCCCTTCTTAAAGACTGCTCCGATGATCGCCAGGGCGATGTCCTGAGGTCCCACATAGGGAGCGGGCTTGCCGTCGAGATAGATCGCGATGACATCCGGATAAGCTACGTCGTAAGTGTCCTCGAGCAGCTGTTTGCCCAGCTCTCCGCCGCCTTCGCCGATGGCCATGGTTCCGAGAGCGCCGTAACGGGTGTGAGAATCGGAGCCCAGGATCATCCTGCCGCAGCCGGCCATGGTCTCACGCATGTACTGGTGGATGACGGCGATGTGCGGAGGAACATAGATGCCGCCGTACTTTTTTGCCGATGTGAGGCCGAACATGTGGTCATCTTCATTGATCGTGCCGCCAACTGCACACAGGGAATTGTGGCAGTTGGTCAGCACATACGGAAGAGGAAATCTATCCATACCAGACGCGCGGGCCGTCTGGATGATACCTACATATGTGATATCGTGGCTTGTCATGGAATCAAATTTGATCTTCAGGTTGTCCATGTCGTCCGCGGTATTGTGGGACTTTAAGATGGACCAGGAGATCGTGCCTTTTTTGGCCTCTGTGGGGTCGGCCTTTTTACCGGTCATCTGCTCGACCTTAGCTGCTTCTGCTGCAGGGACGATTTCATTGCCGTTTACCAGATAAACACCACTGTCATAAAGTTTTACCATGTGAACCTCCTTTTATTTCTTATGGGTTGATTAGAACAATCCGCCAAGGTTGAAAACGCCGAGCGCTGCCATGACGACGTTGAGAAGTACATTGCAGACTGACAGAAGGAACAGGGTGGAGAACATCTTGTTCATTTCTTCTGTTGTGGTCTCTTTGGCTGCGGAGTAGGAAGACATAATGATCGCGCCGCCGGTGGAGAGGGGGCTGATCGCCGCAGCGAAAGAGGTTGCTGTCACAGCTGCAATGAGTTCGACATAGTTGGTTCCTGCGAACTTCGAAACGAGATCCGCGCAAATAGGATACAGGGCGGGCATAACGAC
>JBGUKV010000245.1:0-24595 GCA_045114655.1 Candidatus Allocopromorpha sp.
CGCTTTGGGCGCGGAGATCAACGAACAGTCCCTGTCGAAGGGTATCGTTGATGCAAGGGCAGATAAACTTACCGGGAGCACGATTTATCTGGACTTCCCGAGTGTAGGCGCTACAGAAGTGATCATTATGGCAGCAACTCTTGCCGAGGGTACGACTTTACTGGAAAACGCTGCGCAGGAGCCCGAAATCGTCGATTTGGCGAACTTTCTTAACAAAATGGGCGCCAAGATCAAGGGCGCCGGAACAGATACCGTGAAGATCGAAGGCGTTGAGAAACTCCACGGCGTGGACCATCACGTGATTCCGGACAGGATCGAGGCCGGGACGTTCATGGTGAGTGCCGCGATCACCAGGGGACGCGTGCTTGTGAAAAACATGCTCCCGGATCACCTGAAGGCCGTCATCGCCAAGCTGAGAGAATGCGGTGTGGTCATAGAGAGCACAGACGAAGGCGTGATTGTTGACGGAAGCCGGAACACGATCGTTTCAACAGACATCAAGACGCTTCCATACCCGGGATTCCCGACGGATATGCAGTCGCCGTTCATGGCGCTGCTGACAGTCGCCAAAGGACCCAGCGTCGTGATGGAGACTGTTTTTGAGAACCGTTTCATGCATGTTGCGGAATTCAACCGGATGGGAGCCAATATCAGAACAGAAGGGAAGTGCGCCATCATACCGGGCGGCAGGCAGCTCCACGGTGCTCCTGTCATCGCGACCGACCTGAGAGCGGGCGCGTCCGTTGTACTGACGGGACTGGTAGCCGACGGAACGACAGAGGTCTCCCAGATCTACCACATCGACAGGGGATATGAACACTTTGTTGAGAAACTGAAGGCGCTCGGCGCGGATATCGAGAGAATCGACGACTGAGGCGAATCAGTAAAATGACCGGCAGCGCCGGTCATTTTTGTGTGTTGGATTTCGCATCTGTTACTTCTGTATTGACGGGTCCAGGAAGTTGGTGATATTCTCAAGCACCGTCTTCCGTTCGCCCTTTTCAAAGGTGTAGATGATCATATTCTGTTTCGGGAGTTTCTCTGCGATAAAGTCATTTTCTGTAGCTTTGAGGCTCACAGCGCTTTCGACCGGTCCAGTCTGGGGAACGCAGCCGGTGAAGTATGTCACCAGATCGCTGCTTTGATCAGCAGTCCACAAGCGTCCGCCCTTGCTGAAGTCATATTTTGTGCTGCAAAGTCCCGCAGTCGTCTCATATTCAGCGGAAAGACTGTCCAGATAACTTTCTCCCCGCGCCCGTATGCCGACCGCGATGTCCAGATCGCCGCTTTTGGTTTGTACGGACTTGATGTAAGATGCGGAGTAGATGACGCCTGACTCTTCATCCTGCTTGCATACGCCGGTATTGAGGGTGTACATGAGGCTGATCAGACCAGTCGCGACGTCTTCGCTGAGAACATTGTCAGGCATATCCGTTTCTTCCATTGTATATTCGAATTCTGACTCCAGATCCTCGAATTTTTCCTGGATATTTTCAAAGGATTTCTCGAATCTTGACTGGAAGCTTTCGATATGATTTGAATCGACGACCACGACAGCACGCGCGTAGTAAGGAGTATAACCTTCGTTGGCTTTGCTTTCAAAGGAAGCAATATCAAAGAGTCTGCCGCTGCTTTTGCCGGAAGCCAGGAATCCGCCGATCACATTGATCGGGTTCGGATAGTCGCTGCTTTTGCCGAAATCAAAGGGATCCGCATATTCAGCCGGCATAGACAGCCTGATTTCAAAGGCCTGCGCGTAGGCGGAGTCGGTCTGCTTGCCGGAACGGTGGAATGTACTGACAGCGGCCACCGGGCCGGAGGTCAGAATGTTATTGTTGATGCTGTTGCTGAGGTTGATCAGATTATCACTGGAAAGATACTTCTTCGGAATCTCCTGGATCCCGACGAACTGATCGCCCACGGTTTCGGATATCGCCATTAGAATATCACCGTGTTCCACCGGTCCGAGAAGGGCAGTCTGCGCTGTCGTAATCACTCTCTTGTTCCCGGAAGCGTTCTCCGTATTGAAACCGCACAGGAGGAGACAGGAGGGCTCATCTTCATAACCGGATGTGGCGCTGTTCTTCAGCACGAGAGAATGCTCTCCTTCGTAGGCGATATCGATGCTGCTGGCCTTTGCCCAGTTCTTCATGTAGCTGTTGAAGTCAGAAAAACTGCAAGGTTCTTCTGTAAATGCTTCGCTGAAGGAATCTTCGTTCAGACTCAGAAATTCACGGAGTTCACCTCCCCGGTCCATTTCGCTGCAGCCGGACAGGGAGATAGAAACAGCAAATATAAAGCACATGATAAAAGGAAGTAATCGTTTCATAGTGATTTCTCCTTGAGTAAGACTGATTCTGTAATTATAATGACATTATACATCACAAAAGCAACCGATGTGTTAAAAATACGTTAAGAGTTGGTGAGGAAAGCAGGATACGGTGACCGAAATGAGCACAAGAATAGAAACCGAACACTACATTATAAGAGATGTGTGCTTCAGTGATTACGAGTCCTTCGCAGTCTGGGAAGTCGATCCGGACATGACGCGGTACTTTGCGCTGGACCGGGACAGAACCTATGAAGATGTCGTAACGGAGGGCTTCGCGTACCGTGAAGATAAGAGCGTGATGGATCTGACGATCACGGACAAGGAGAGCGGGAAGCCTTTGGGAAGAGTCATCATCTCCAGAATCGAACCCCACTACAAGTCTCTGGATATCACGAAGATCTATGTCGGAGGCGACATGCGGGGGAAGGGCATCGGAAACGAGACCCTGTTGGGACTGCTGCGGTATTTCTTCGTTGAGCAGGACATGCAGAGGGTGACCCTGGATTATTTCACCGGCAACACAAGGGCTGCGGCATTGTACAGGAAACTGGGATTTGTAGATGAAGGAGTCGCGAGAAACGCCTGCTCAAAGGACGGCGTCTATTACGATCTGAATCTGATGTCCATCCTCAGGGATGAATATTTCGCGAGGTACGGAGACAGATAATAACAGGAAGTATATACCAGTCCGCTGGTATTAAAGGCTTTGCGCGTCGTCAACATAATAATTTATACAGTCAACCCTGTTTTTTTCGGGGTTTTCTTGTTTTTTTGATGAATTTCATATTGACGGGTAGAATATTTTGTGTATAATTGCTCATGTACGCAAAATCAACCACAAGATATAGTTTATCAATCATTTATCAGTAATTTATCAATAGTGAGGACGGGAAATGAGTGAAATCAAACAAATAATCAAAAGAGACGGCAGAACGGTCGATTTCGATATCTCTAAAATATCAGACGCAATCTACAAGGCAGCTGAGGTCCTGGGAGGGCAGGACAGAGACACATCGAACTATCTGGCCAGACAGGTCGAACTCTACCTTATAGAAGTACGCCACAACGAGATTCCTACAGTAGAGCAGATTCAGGACGCCGTTGAGAAGGTCCTGATCGAGAACGGACACGCCAGGACTGCGAAGGAGTTCATCCTCTACAGAGCGGAGCGTACCAGGGTCAGAGACATGAACACAAGGCTCATGAAGACTTATGAGGATCTGACGTTCAAAGACGCGAAAGATAATGACACCAAGCGTGAAAACGCCAATATCGACGGCGATACGGCTATGGGCACCATGCTCAAGTACGGCAGCGAGGGCGCGAAGCAGTTCTACGAAATGTTCGTACTCAAGCCTGAGCACGCCAAGGCGCACAGAGAGGGCGATATCCACATCCATGATATGGACTTCCTGACGCTTACCACGACTTGCTGCCAGATCGACATCGAGAAGCTCTTCAAGGGCGGTTTTTCGACGGGTCACGGTCATCTCAGAGAGCCGAATGACATCCAGAGCTATTCCGCTCTGGCCTGTATCGCGATCCAGTCCAACCAGAACGACCAGCACGGCGGACAGAGCATCCCGGATTTCGACTACGGCATGGCCAACGGCGTCGTGAAAACCTACAGGAAACTCTACTGGACGAATGTAGGCAAGATGCTCAATCTGCTCTTCGATATCGAAGACGGCGTTGAGAACATGAAGGCCATCGGCAAGGAAATCATGGATGAACACAACATCTGGCCGATCCTCGCCGACGACAACGGATATAAGGAAATCGAGGCGCAGTATCTGGAGAAGATCATCGACGCCAAGTACATTCCGACCATCCAGAAGAAGGCCACGAAATACGCCAACGAAGAAGTTGACAGGGCGACCTACCAGGCGATGGAGGCGTTTGTGCACAACTTGAACACGATGCACTCCAGAGCCGGCGCGCAGGTACCGTTCTCATCCATCAACTTCGGAACGGATACGACACCGGAAGGCAGAATGGTCATCAAGAACATCCTGCTGTCGATCGAGGCAGGACTCGGCAACGGTGAAACGGCGATCTTCCCGGTCAGCATTTTCAAGGTCAAGGAAGGCATCAACTACAATCCGGATGATCCGAACTACGACCTGTTCAAGCTGGCGATGAAGGTTTCCGCCAAGAGACTTTTCCCGAACTTCGCGTTCATCGACGCGCCGTTCAATCTCCAGTTCTACAAACCGGGTGATCCGAATACGGAAGTCGCCTACATGGGATGCAGAACGAGAGTCATCGGCAATGTTTACGATCCTACCAGACAGGTCGTTGGCGGAAGGGGCAATCTGAGTTTCACATCCATCAACCTGCCGAGAATCGCCATCAAAGCCCACGGCGATATCGACTTCTTCTTCGAAGAACTGAACCGCAAGATGAACCTGGCTATCGACCAGCTCATGGAGAGATACAAGATCCAGGCAAGCAAGAAGGTGCGCAACTATCCGTTCCTCATGGGACAGGGCGTATGGATCGATTCCGACAAGCTCAAGGAAGACGATACCGTCGGTGAAGTTCTGAAGCACGGAACCTTAAGTGTAGGCTTCATCGGACTTGCTGAGACTCTGAAGGCCCTGATGGGCGTACACCACGGCGAGAGCCCTGAGGCTCAGGCGCTGGGACTTGAGATCATCGGATTCATGAGAAAGAGGCTGGACGACGAGTCTAAGAAAACCGGCTTCAACTATACGCTTCTGGCTACACCGGCTGAAGGACTGTCAGGCAGATTCGTCAGGATCGACAGAGCCAAGTACGGCGTGATCGAGGGCGTTACGGACAGGGAGTACTACACGAACTCCTTCCACATTCCGGTATACTTCAACATCAACGCGTTCGAGAAGATCAGACTGGAAGCACCGTACCACACACTGACGAACGCCGGCCACATCAGCTACATCGAGCTTGACGGCGATCCCACGAAGAACTTGGACGCGTTTGAGCAGGTCGTCAGATGCATGAAGGAGAGCGGCGTAGGCTACGGCTCCATCAACCACCCGGTCGACAGAGACCCGGTATGCGGATACACCGGCATCATCGACAATGAGTGCCCCTGCTGCGGCAGAACAGAGGATGACGGCGACACGGGATTCGAGAGAATCCGCCGTATCACCGGATATCTGGTAGGCACCATGGATCACTGGAACGACGCCAAGACAGCGGAGGAGAAGGACAGAGTGAAACATTCCCTTGGGCAGGTGCCTGAGCAGGGAGAGCTGGAGCAGCTGGACGAGGCTGCCGAATAACAGACAGAGGTATCGACAATGGCAGAATCCATCAGGATCGCCGGAATCATGAGAGAATCGATCGTTGACGGCCCGGGCATCAGATTTGCAGTCTTTTGCCAGGGCTGTCCGCACGATTGCCCCGGGTGCCACAATCCGGAAACCCATGATTTTGCAGGCGGAACGGAAGTATCAGTCGAAAGACTGCTGGAGGAATTTGATAAAAACCCGCTCCTGGCAGGAGCGACATTCTCGGGCGGTGAGCCCATGTGCCAGCCGGAAGGCTTCGCGGCTCTCGGCAGAGGGATCAAAGAGAGAGGCAAAACCATCACGATCTACAGCGGCTACACGCTGGAGCAGCTGCTGCGCATGGCGCTGAAGGATAAGAATATCGAGGAGCTGCTTCGCATGTGCGACCTGCTCATCGACGGCCCGTTCGTACAGGCAAAGCGCGATCTCACGCTGCAGTTTCGCGGAAGCGCAAACCAGAGGCTCATCGATATGCCGAAGACCTGGAAAGCGGGCCATGTCGTCCTTTGGAATGAGGCTTAAGGACGGCTTAAAGACGATAAAAAATATTTTCTTGCATAGGCTCCGCGCCTGTGCTATAATCTGAAATGTTCGAGCCAGAAATTATGCGGAACGCATTAATATACCAGATAGCAAGGAGGTGCGCCAGATGTCAAACAAATGCGAAATTTGCGGAAAGGGTCAGGTTTCCGGAAACAACGTATCCCACTCAAACAGACACACGAAGAGAAAGTGGAATGCGAATATCCAGACTGTCAGAATCAATGACAACGGAACAGTAAGAAGAGCCAAGGTATGCACAAGATGCCTCAGATCAGGCAAAGTTGAGCGTGCTTAATGAAAGGCCTAAGCACCTGCATCACGCAGGTGTTTTTTTATTTGCTTATTTATGGTACAATCCAAATATGTTCAACAGAGATACGGAATTAGGAAAGATACACTTCCCGGTAAGTGTTATAGAGAGAATCATTAAGGACGCTGTCAGCGGCTGCGACGGCAAGGTCACCCTGGAAAACTACAAGGGCAGATACATGGGCACAGTTTCCGGCAAAGGCTGGGATATCGTGGAGACCAATGAGGGTCTTGATCTGGTGATATACATTATCATCGCCTTCGGCGCCGGCATCGGCAAGTATTCGAAACAGATCATCGAATACGTGACGGACAATGTCGAAAACGTCATGGGAGAGAGCCCTCACGACGTGCGGATCATCGTGACCGGCGTCCAGTCCGGGAAGGAAATCACCAAGAGACACATCGAAATACCGGAGCGGGGTTAAGCGGCAGAGGAATTAAACGGCAAAGATGGAATGGAACTTCAGGACAGTATCACAACACTAAAAGGGGTAGGACCGAAAAAGGCGGAGGCTTTTGCGCGCCTCGGCGTATATACTGTTGAGGATCTTATGTTCACGTTCCCCAGAATCTATGAGGACAGGAAGCAGATCCTGAACATCGCCGAACTGCAGGAGGGGGTTCCGTCTCTCTTTGCGGGCGAAGTGGATGTCATACGTTCCGGCGGGTATTACCGGGGCAGGGGAAACAGGGTCCTGCGGATGCTCATTACAGACAATACAGGCTCGATCGAGGTTGTATTTTTTAATGCGGCTTATTTGGCGAAAACCATACACAGAGGAGACCGGCTGGCGTTTTTCGGAAAGCCGGTCCTAAACCGCGAACGCCTGCAGGTCGTTCACCCCCAGTTCGAAAAGGCGGAGACTGTCCAGACCGGCATTCTCCCCATCTATCCGCTCACCAGCGGAATCACCCAGCGGGAGATGCGGCGGCTGCAAAGGCTCATCGAGCCCGTTTACAGCAAAGCCGAGAGCATACTGAGCGAAGAAACGGTGAAGCGAAACAATCTCTGTGATATGGAATACGCCATCCGCAACGTCCATTTCCCCCAGGAACGTCAGCATTATCTGGAGGCCAAGTACAGACTCGTCTTCGATGAGTTCATGACGCTGGAAACAGGGCTCATGGCCTCAAAGATGGGCGAAAACGGCCGCGAAAAGGGAATACGGTTTCCGGATGACGGATGTGAAAAGGAGTTGATAGAGGCTTTGCCGTATCCGCTGACAGCTGCGCAGCAGCGCTGCGTCAGGGAGATCATGGAGGACCTTACATCGGAGCGGTCCATGAACCGGCTCATACAGGGGGACGTAGGATCGGGCAAGACCGCCGTCGCCCAGATCGCTATGTTCAAAGCCGTCAGAAGCGGATACCAGGCCGTTATGATGGCGCCAACAGAGATACTTGCCAGACAGCATTATGACGGCCTTAGCAAGGATTTTGAGGCCTTTGGGATAAAGACAGGGTTCCTGTCCGGAAGCCTGCGGGCTGCTGAGAAGCGTCAGGTGCTGGAGGAACTTGCCGACGGGACGATCCAGGTCCTCATCGGGACGCACGCCGTCATTCAGCCGGATGTGGAATTCCACAATCTGGGGATTGTCATCACCGACGAACAACACCGGTTCGGCGTCAGCCAGAGGATCAAACTGAAAAACAAGGGAGACCGGGCCAATGTGCTGGTCATGACGGCAACGCCGATCCCCCGCACCCTGGCCGTTGTGCTCTACGGGGATATGGATGTTTCCGTCATCGATGAGATGCCGCCCGGCAGGATACCGATCATCACCCAGTGCCTGTCCGGACCGGAAGACCGGCAGCGCTGCTATGATTTCGTTGAGCGGCAGATCAGGCAGGGGCATCAGATCTACGTGGTGACGCCGCTCATCGATGAGTCGGAAGCCATGGACGCCAGATCCGCCGTGCAGGTCTACGAGGAACTGTCTCGCAGGTTTTCCCGCACGGAGATGATCCACGGAGCCATGAAACAGGAAGAAAAAGATGACATCATGGCCCGTTTCAGCGCAGGAGAGATCGATATCCTCGTCGCCACTGTGGTGATCGAGGTCGGCATCAACGTTCCCAACGCCACGGTTATGGTCATTGAGAACGCGGAGCGCTTCGGCCTGGCCCAGCTGCATCAGCTGCGGGGACGCGTGGGAAGAGGAAAAGCCCAGTCCTACTGTTTCTTGATCAACGAAGGACAGTCGGAGCTCGCGGCGAAGCGCGGCAGCATCATGGAGTCTTCGGCGGACGGGTTCTTCATCGCGGAGGAGGATCTGAAACTGCGGGGACCAGGAGAGATCTTCGGAACGCGGCAGCACGGATTGCCGGATATGAAACTGGCGGATATGGCGCGGCACATGAATGTTCTGGCCGCAGCCAGAGACGAGGCGAAGGCGATCCTGGAGGACGACCCGGGCCTGGCAAAACCGCAGAACCAGCCGCTGAAGCGGCGTGTGACAAAATTGTTCGGTGAGGATCTGTCACTCAACCTATAGGAGAAAGATTATGAGAGTCATAGCAGGAAAATACAAAGGCAGGAAGCTGTTTTCTCCGGAAGACAGCAGCGTGCGGCCCACGACGGATAAAGTCAAGGAGGCCTGTTTCAGCATTCTGACAAACGATATCTACGACGCGCGTGTGCTGGATCTGTTCGCCGGTACAGGAGGTCTCGGGATCGAAGCTCTGAGCCGCGGCGCGTCCTACTGTCTGTTCGCCGACGCCTCACGCAAAAGCCTGAATCTGGTCAAACAGAATCTGGATCACTGCAAGGTGGAAGAGGACACGAGAATCGCGGCAGGGGATTACAGCAAGGTGCTTAAAAGCCTTGCCGGCAGAATCGAAGACGGGCGGGAAGAGCCTTTTGACATCATTCTTCTGGATCCGCCCTATGACGCGGGTTTTCTGGATGAGGTCTTCCGGCTGATCGCAGAAGGGGGCGTTCTGTCTCCCGGGGGAATCATCGTCGCAGAGCACAGAAAACAAATCGAAATGCCGGATGAACTCTACGGATTCACCAGAACCAAAGAAAGACGATATGGTGTGGTGAAGCTGTCGATTTACAACAATATGTAGTTGCGTTATAAAATAAACTGTGTTAGAATTTTCTAGAAGTTGCGGGAGGAATTCTATGAAAACAAAGGCGTTATATTCAGGTTCTTTCGATCCGCCGACCATGGGACACATGGATATCATCTCAAGGGCTGCGAAACTGTATGACGAACTGGTCATCGGCGTTATTGGCAACCCGTCAAAGAAGTCCATGTTCACCCTCGAAGAGAGGGAGGAAATGCTCAGGGAGACCTTGAAGGACTTTGATAATGTCAGTGTAGATCATTTCTCCGGACTTTTGGCTGATTATGTCAACAGGAACGGCTTCAACGTAGTCGTCAGAGGACTCCGGTCGACGACGGATTTCGACTATGAGATCCAGATGGCGCATATGAACGACAGACTGTTCAACGATTCGGTTGAAACAGTGTTTCTGATGACAGATCCCAAGTACTCATACATCAGCTCAAGCGTTGTCAAAGAAGTATTCACGCTTGGGGGAGACATCAACGGACTCGTGCCGGATGAAATACTTAAAAGAATGGTCAAATAAAACTTTTTTGTCAGGAGGACGCGAATGAGAGTTTTAGAATTACTGGAAGAAATCGAAGAAATAGTGGATACAGCGGCAGGTTTTCCGCTGACAGGTAAGATCATGATCGACTCGGAAGAACTTCTCGAGATCGTTCGGGAAATCAGATCAGAGCTTCCTGATGAGATCCAGCAGGCGCAGTGGATCAAGAACGAGCGCGAGAGAATCATCGCGGAGGCTAAGAACCAGTACGAGTCAGTGATCGAGGACGCCAAGAAACAGGCAGATGCTCTGGTCGAGAACAACGACATCACAGTCAAGTCAAAGATGAGGGCGGACGAACTGATCAGCGTTACCGAAGAGACGGCCAAGCAGCTCAAGGTCAGCACCTATGAGTATCTTGACGGGATCCTCTACAACTTCCAGGGCAAGATGGAGCATCTGAACTCCATTTACTTCGGTGAGATGTTCAGCAGCATCGAGAAGGCATTCGAGGAAATCAATACGGCACTAGCCGCCAACAGGGGGGAACTCCAGGAGATGGCCTATAAAGCTCAGATCAGCGCTGACAGCCAGCCTGAGTATTCCCAGAAGCCGCTTCCCGATATGGACATGGAGCCAATGGAACCGCAGGGTGAAGACGAGGAGTAACAGAACGGAAACGATCGGAATGTGTCAGGGGCAAAACTCTGACACATTTGTTTTTGTATTATGAAGTTTGTATTATGAAGGCAGTAGGAATCACAGCAGAATACAATCCGTTCCACAACGGGCACGTGTATCACGCAGAAACAGCCAGGCAGTTGTCCGGCGCGGACTGCGTGATTGCTGTCATGAGCGGCGATTTCACGCAGAGAGGGGAGCCTGCCGTATGCGGGAAATGGGAGCGCGCCCGGGCCGCTGTGAAGAGCGGCGCTGTCGATCTTGTCATCGAGCTTCCGTTTGCTTTTGCGTGCAGCAAGGCTTCGGTGTTCGCGGCAGGCGCTGTGGATATGCTCGCTGCGCTGGGTGTTGATAGCATCTCGTTCGGCTGTGAAGCGGAGGATCCTGCGCTTTTGCGGAAGCTTGCAGGAACGCTTCTCAACGAAGCGGAGGCGATCGAAGCGGCCAGAGCTTCTTTTATGAAAAACGGGCACTCCAGCGCAAAGGCATACGAGCTTGCCGTCAGCAGGGCATGCGGTGAAGAAGGTGCGCTGCTTTTGCATGAGCCGAACAACATTCTGGCCGTGGAGTATCTGAAGCGGATCCTGACGCTGCAGGAGGAAGGCACTGATTTGAAAGCCGTTCCGGTGAAACGCCGCGGCAGCGGATACGCGGAGGCATCCGATGAAACGAACTTCGCCGGTGCGGGGGCGCTTCGGAAAATGATCCGGGAAGGGTCTGATATCAGGCGTTACATCCCGGAAAACATGGATTTTGCAGATGTGAAACATATGGAAGAGCAGTGTCTGCAAATGCTGAAGGGCATCGTGCTCCGAAGCGGTCCGGAGGAGATCCGGAGCATGTACGGTGTCGGGGAAGGAATGGAGCACGGTATTATCCGGGAGACGAGGAGAGCGTCTGATCTGAACGAACTGATCTCATCCCTGACTTCAAAACGTTACACCGGCGCCACGGTGCGGCGGGCGCTCACCCACATCCTGGCTGGCGCAGGCTGGGAGGAAATCGACCGGCTCACAGCGCGTATACCGGCGGCGGGAAGGCTTCTGGCGGCAGGCAGGCGTGGCCGGGCGTACATGCGGCAGCTCCCGGATGACGGCTTCAGGATCATTACGAACATCAACAAGGAAGAAGGCAGTATGGATCCGGAGACGGCAGATTGTTTCCGCCTGGATGAGAGATCCGCAGACCTGTACCATCTCCTCTGCGGACAGGACCTTTACAGCGCCTCTGACCGGGTGAGACGGCCCTATATCGAAAAATAAATGCAGTTATGCAAAAACACCCCATATTGCGGACAAAAGTTGCGCAGCGTGGGGTTTTTTATGTTATAATATCATGTGTGCATGTGCGCATGCATCAAGGAGATAGTCATAATAACGATTACAGGAGGAAACCCATAATGAAAGTATTAGTCATCAACTGCGGAAGCTCATCACTGAAGTATCAGGTACTTGACATGCAGAATGAAACATTGGAATGCAAGGGCCTTGTTGAGAGAATCGGCATGGACGGTTCCGTGATCACTCACGAGAAGACAGGAATGGATAAGTTCAAACTGGAAGTTCCGATGGAAAACCACAAGGACGCGATCGGACACGTACTCGATGCGATCCAGGATCCGGAACACGGTGTCGTCAAAGATATGAGCGAGATCGGCGCAGTCGGCCACAGAGTCGTACATGCAGGCGAGAAGTTCGCGAGATCTGTTCTCATCACTGACGAAGTCATCAAAGCTCTGGAAGAGTGTACGCCGCTGGCTCCGCTGCACAACCCGCCAAATCTTCTTGGTATCGCAGCCTGCCAGGAGCTGATGCCGAATACTCCGATGGTCGGCGTATTTGATACCGCGTTCCATCAGACCATGCCTCCTGAATCCTATATATACGCGATTCCGTATGAGTTCTACACAAAGCACGGCATCAGAAGATACGGATTCCACGGAACATCCCACAAGTATGTTGCGGAGAGAG
Source organism: Candidatus Allocopromorpha sp. (assembly GCA_045114655.1). Lineage (GTDB taxonomy): Bacteria > Bacillota > Clostridia > Peptostreptococcales > Anaerovoracaceae > Lentihominibacter. The sequence continues at coordinate 12,679 of JBGUKV010000245.1, forward strand.
CTGCTGACATCCTGAACGTCAATCTGGATGACCTGAAGCTGATCACCTGCCATCTGGGCAACGGCGCTTCCGTATCCGCCATCAAGAGGGGCAAGTGCATCGACACATCCATGGGCTTCACCCCGCTGGAGGGACTCGTCATGGGAACAAGATCCGGTGACATCGACCCGGCGATCGTAACTTACATGAGAGAGTGCGAACATCTGGATCAGGGTGTTGCTAACGAAATCCTGAACAAGAAGTCAGGCGTACTGGGCATCTCAGGCGTATCCAGCGACTTCAGAGACCTGGAAGCTGCTGCTGAGCAGGGAAATGAAAGAGCGCTTCTGGCACTGAAAGTCTTCGCACACAAAGTAAGATTCTACATCGGCGCTTACATCGCCGAGATGAACGGCTGCGACGCGATCGTATTCACAGCGGGCGTCGGCGAAAATGATATCGGCATGAGAGACATCATCTGCAACGATCTGGGCAACCTGGGCATCAAGCTGGACGTTGTCAAGAACAGAATCAGAGGTAAGGAGACCATCATCTCCAGAGACGACTCACGCGTCAAGCTGATCCTCATCCCGACCAACGAGGAACTGATGATTGCCAGAGACACCCTCGGAATCGTAACAGGAAAGATCAAATAACAGATCATAGCTGAGAGCTCATATTCAAGCATGCAGAACGCCGGATGCCAAAGCCTTTCGGGCCATGGATCCGGCGTTTTAGATTGCCTTTGACATGGGAAGAGTCTGGTTGTATAATCCATAGCGTATATTTATTTTCACAGGAGGTCAGTAGAAATGAAAAGAAAACCAAACATTGCAGTAGTAGGAGCAACGGGCGTCGTTGGATCGACGTTTCTGAAAGTGCTTGAAGAAAGAGATTTTCCATTTGAGAACATCTATTTGATGGCGTCTGCCAAATCAGCCGGCAAGACACTCACATTCAAGGGCAAGGAATACACCGTTGAAGAACTGACCGAACATTCATTTGATAAACCAATCGATATCGCGCTGTTCTCAGCAGGCGGCAGCACAAGCGCCAAATTCGCCCCGATCGCTGCAGAGCACGGCGTGACTGTTGTCGACAACAGCAGCCAGTGGAGAATGTATGATGACGTTCCTCTCGTCGTGCCGGAAGTCAATCCGGAAGACATCGCATGGAACAAAGGCATCATCGCCAATCCGAACTGCTCTACGATCCAGGCCATGGTCGCTCTGAAACCGCTGCAGGACAAGTACGGCATCAAAAGAGTCGTTTACTCGACCTATCAGGCAGTGTCCGGCTCCGGCGTCAAAGGCATCAACGACCTGAAAAACGGTTTGGCAGGAAATGATGAGGAACTGCAGGCGTACGCGCACCCGATCGCAGGAAACTGCCTGCCTCACATCGATGTGTTCACGGAGAACGGATACACTAAAGAAGAAATGAAGATGATCAACGAGACGCACAAGATCCTGCACGATGACGATATCAAAGTCACAGCAACCACGGTCCGCGTTCCGGTGTTCGATTCTCACAGCGAGTCCATCAACATCGAACTGGAGAAGCCATTCGAGCTCGAAGACGTTGTGGAATGCTTCCGCCAGTTCCCGGGCCTGATCGTTCAGGACGATGTGGAGAACAATGTCTATCCGCTGGCTCTCGACGCTGCAGGAACGGACGAAGTCTACGTCGGCAGAATCAGAAGAGACTTCTCCGTGGAAAACGGCATCAACATCTGGGTCGTTGCGGACAACATCCGCAAGGGCGCAGCCACCAACGCCGTCCAGATCGCAGAAAAGCTCCTAGAGCAGCTGCCGGACTAAAAAACAAAATGTGTCAAAAGGGACGGTTCCTTTGACACACTTCCAATCAAGACATAAAAAAGAGCACCCTATGGTGCTCTTTTTAGTAAGCTGTTTTATGCTTCTTTCATGATGTCATTACCATCATAGTAGTTGCAGTTCGGGCAAACTCTATGCGGAAGCTTTGGTTCGTGGCACTGCGGACAGATCGAAATGCCAGGAGCCTTCTTCTTCATGTTAGCTGCCTTTCTCTGATGCGTAACTGCTTTTGAAGTTCTTCTCTTAGGTACTGCCATGTTTACACCTCCTTCGTGCCTGGTTATAAGCACGCCTCCGCCGAATGGCATCGGCGACTGAATTTCCTGTTGATTAGTTGTTTATGACACACGAAGACCCGTATGTCGCAACATTGAGAGTATACACGCGGACGCAAGTGTTTGTCAACATTTTTTTGTATGAAGTCGGTGAAGTTCACATTGCGCTCTCTTGAAAGGGCGCGCGGCGGTATGGTATTATCGAACCGTATGTGGATAGTATAGCACAAAGACAGCAGGAGAAGGGCCATAGATACGGAAGAACGGCAGAACAATTGGATAACAGTAATCAGGATCGCAGGCGCCTATGTGGCGTGGGTCATGGGTTCAGGCTTCGCTACAGGGCAGGAGATCCTGCAGTTTTTCACCAGCTACGGATACGCGAGCATCGCGCTGATAGGGATGAATCTGATTGGATTTCTGCTGATCGGTCCGATGATCCTGCAGGCAGGATTTGAGAACGCCCGGGCTGCAAAGGCAGGACACACCCGGGAACAAAGCCACTTCCGGTACTTCTGCGGCAGGACGATCGGGACGTTTTATGACTGGTTTCTGCCGGCGAGCATGTTCGCAGGCATGGTCATCCTCATTTCGGGCTCTGGTGCGACGCTGCACGAGTATTACGGGATCAATCATTTCGTAGGGGCTCTGATCATGGCAGCGGCGGCGCTGATCGCTTATATCGCGGGCTTTCAGCGTTTTGTGAAGGTTGTTTCCTTTATTGGGCCCACGATCATTGCGTTCACGGTCTTTGTAGGCGTGGTGACACTGATCAGAGACTGGGACGGACTCGCCTTTGTCAATGACTATCCGAATGAAATGCAGGCCCGGCAGCCGGTGCCGTTTCCCTGGCTTTCAGGACTTCTATACATATCCTACAACCTGAGCGGCGGATCCAAATACTACACCGCGCTGGGGAGCACGGCGCATACCGTAAAGGAAGCCGTATGGGGCGCCGTTATCGGCACGGCAGCGCTGATGGCAGCGATCCTGCTCATGAACTGCGCGATGCTGACAGACATCGGGCAGACGGCCTTGCAGGATGTGCCGACACTGTATCTGACGAAGAAGATTTCCTATTCTTTGGGGGCGGTGTTCAGCATCATCCTTATCATGGGGATATTTTCCTCCTGCAGCGCCATGCTGTGGACGGTCAGCGAGAAATTTGTGACGCAGGGGACTGGCAAAAGCTATCTCTTCGCGGCTTGTACATGCGTTGCGGCCTTTCTTCTGGGACTGCTGCCGTTCGCAGAGCTTGTCGGGACGGTGTATACGGTATTGGGGTATGTGGGTCTCGTATTCGCGGGATTCGTCATCGCCAAACGCATCAGAACATTCATGCAAAAGCATTAACATATCAGAGGTATAAATCAGAGGTATAAAATGATAGGTACTTTCGTAAACGTAGGAACGATTATCGTCGGCAGCCTGATCGGCGGATTGTTCAAGAAAATCATGAGCGACAGGGTCAATGAAGCGCTGTTCATCGCCATGGGCATGGCGGCGTTTGGGCTGGGCATCAATGCCGTCGTGCAGAATATGCCGAACAGCCAGTATCCGGTCCTGTTTATATTCAGTCTGGCATTCGGGGGCGCAGTCGGAACGATCCTGAAACTGCAGGACCGGGTCGACAGTGTCACCCAGAAGAAGGGCAAAGGCGATGTCAGGCTTGGTGAGGGCATCGTCACCGGATGCCTGCTGTTCTGCATCGGCACGCTCTCGATCCTCGGACCGGTACAGAGCGCCCTCTATCAGGATCATACATTCCTGTTTACGAATGCGACGCTGGATCTGGTGACCGCAATGGTGCTGGCCTCCACTTACGGCGTCGGCATGTGTCTTGCCGCAGCGATACTCTTTTGCTGGCAGGGCGGCATCTACGGACTGACGCTGCTGCTTGGCAATTTCATCACTGACACCATGATGTGTGAGTTGAGCATCGTCGGGGGATTCCTCATCGCAATGTCCGGCATCGGTATCCTGGGGCTGAAGGACTGCAGGACAGTCAATTTCCTGCCGGCTCTTCTGGTCCCGCCCATCTGGTGCATTATCGCAGCCCATATCGATCTATTTTAGAGAAATAACACACAAACTACACAAAATAATGTAATCATATAAGTGTGTTACTGTCTTATAAACAGAAGACGAAAGGGGAGATATCATGAAACTCAGAGTCACAGCAGCGATCGCGTTTGCAGTATGTTTTGCGGTCGCCATAGGAATCTATGCGTACAGCCAGTATAGCGGGGACGAAGAGACTGCAGCAGGGGAAATCCGGACATTTGACAGCTACGGTCAGATCCAGAGAACGCTCAGCAAGATCGAAGATCAGGACATGCCCGTCTATATGATGAACAACGGCCCGGGCATTGTAGAAGATGCAGAACTGGCCACCGGAGATATGGCTGGGAACGCGACAACAGAAGCGGTGCCCAAAGCAAGTGAGCGTTCAGAGACATACGTGCAGGTGGAAGGAGTTGACGAAGCCGATATCGTCAAAACAGACGGAAACTATATCTATTACACCTCCAGGCTTGGCTATGATGTGATCATCGCGAAGGTTTCAGACGGCAAAGCCGAGGATGTGGCCGTTATCTCTGAAGAAGAATCGGGTGTTTCCGCGGAAAATCTGTTCCTGGCAAAGGGCAGACTCATCCTCACCGGGCAGGAATACGAACCACAGCCGAAGAATGAGCAATACAACTATTATTCCAGACCGATGGTCACGGCAGTTTGTATATATGATGTTTCAAATCCTGAGAAACCGCAGCTGGTCGGAAAGTACAGGCAGAGCGGCGGATATGTCTCATCAAGGGTCACGGACGGGTATCTCTATGTTGTGACCAACGATTATCTGAACAGAGGCGAAAGCCGCTATGTTCCTTATGCGGGCGCGGACAAGAAGTACGAAAAGCTTGCGGCAGACCACATCTGCTGTTTCCCGCAGCCCTACCGCAAGGCGTACGCCGTTATTGGTTCTGTGGATGTGAACTCCTCAAAGGGCCATATCAAATCAAAGACCCGCGCGGTTCTCGGCGCATCGGACGATATCTACTGCAGCGGCAACGCCATCTATATAACGGATTACAGCGTGGACTACAGAGACTTCAGCCCGGAAAGTGCGGACGAGCGCACCTATATCATCAAAGCGGACATCGGCAAAGGCAAGATTGCCTTTGCGAAACAGGGGTCCGTGAGAGGAAGCGTCCTCAATCAGTTTGCCATGGATGAGAAGGACGGATACTTCAGAGTTGCGGCGACGGCTTTTGTCAAAGGGAAAGACGTGAACTACCTGTATGTCCTCGATAAAGACCTCAAAGTCGTAGGGAAGGTCAAAGGCTTTGCCGCCGGTGAGCAGATCAAGGCGGTCCGGTTCCTCGGTGACATGGCTTATGTGATCACCTACGAACAGACGGACCCGCTCTTTGTCATCGATCTGAAAGACCCGAAAGCTCCGGAAATGCTGGGGAGCGTCAAGATCACAGGCTTCTCATCCCTGCTTGTGCCGGAGGGCGGCGACATGATCGTAGGCATAGGAACAGCCACCTCGGAAGAAGAATTCGGGGAAGTGGAAGACGGAATCAAAATCGCGCTCTTTGATATCAGCGATCCGATGAAGCCCGAAGTGCTCGACAGCATGACATATAAAAACTATACGAGCGACGTGCAGTACGACCACAGGGCGCTGACCGTCAACAGCAAGGCAGGCTGGTACGCGATTCCGTATCTCAGTTGGGAAAAGGAAAGCGGCGGCGTGCTGCAGTTCTCGGTGTCAGGCAAAAAACTGGAGGAAATCGGAAACTACGAAAACAAAGAAGGAATCGCCCGGTGCCTGTATATCGACGATCATATTTACGGACTTGAGGACAATAACGATAAAATCGTCTCTTGGGTGATCAAAGGAAGTCCGACGGCCGATAAATAAAAATCTTTTACCCAAAAGCCTTTTTCAGCCCAAAATTCTTTTCATTACAGAAGGGTTTTGTTGTATAATGAAATATAACGTGAAAAAAGGGAGGTCATCCAATAATGACAAACAAAAACAGCAAAGTCGGAGTGGACTTTGAAAAGAGGGTCAAGGACATCATAGGGGAAATCAAAGGGTATGGTTTCGGCATGCTCAATGACATGATCGACCCTCAGTTCGTGGACTGCGACCCTGAAAAAATGTCCTGCCGAGTCAGGTACAGGAAGTTCAAATGGGAAGACAACGGCCGCGGAGAAGTCCACGGGGGCGTGATCTCCGCTATCATGGATACGACGATGGGAATCAACGCCATCGGCCTGACAGAGGGCAGCGTGTCAACATCCGATATGACCATCAGTTTCCTAAGGCCGTTCCGGGGCAAGTCGTTCATCGTCGAATCGGAAGCGGTCCAGGTGGGAAGCAGAGTCATCAGATTGATCGCAAAGGCTTATGACGAAGATACGGGCAAATGCCTGGCCGTGTCCACCGGCAGTTTCATGCATGTGGATTACGAGCAGGCGGCGGAGAAAAAGCTCGGAGTATAAATTATTAGGAGCAGGAGAAGAAACGATGAAAGAAATGAAAGACAACAAGTTTGAAACAAAATGTGTGCATGGCGCCTACAGAGCACAGAGCGCACAGCCTCAGAATATGCCGATCATACAAAGCACGACATACAGGTACTACAACGCGCCTGACGTGGCAGCGCTCTTTGATCTGGACAGCCCGAACCACATGTATGCCAGACTGGGAAGCCCAACGGTAGATTACCTGGAGCAGAAGATGGCGCTTCTGGAGTCCGGAACAGCCGGCATGTCTACATCATCAGGGCAGGCAGCGAACCTGATCGCACTGCTCAATATCTGCGAGGCAGGGGATCATGTGCTCAGCGGAACCAATATCTACGGCGGTACATACAATCTGTTCAACGTGACCCTCAGAAGACTGGGGCTTGATGTAGAATTCTTTGATCAGGACATGAGCGAAGAAGAAATCATGAAACTGAAGCGGCCAAACACAAAGGCACTGTTCGGGGAGACGCTGGGAAACCCCGCGTTGAGTGTGCTTGATATCGAAAAATTTGCCAGAGTGGCCAATGCTATGAAGGTACCTCTTATCGTCGACAATACACTCGCAACACCGGCGCTTTGCAGACCGATCGAATACGGCGCGCACATCGTCACCCATTCCACCACGAAGTTTGCGGATGGTCACGGAACCAGCATCGGCGGATGTGTAGTCGAGGGAGGCAACTTCGACTGGACGGTGAAAGATGACGACGGCAATCTGAAGTACCCGACAATGGCAGCGCCTGATGAAAGCTATCACGGACTGAATTTTTATGAGAAGTTCGGTCAGGCTGCATTCTGCACGAGACTCAAAGCAGTGCTTGTCAGAGACCTGGGATGCACCATGGCGCCAATGAACGCTTATCTCACGCATCAAGGGCTTCAGACGCTGGATGTGCGTATGGAACGCCATGTCAAGAATGCTGAAGCGGTAGCGAAGTTCCTGAAAGACCACCCGATGGTCGACTGGATCATCTATCCGGGACTGGAAGGTGATAAATATTACGACCTTGCTAAAAAGTATATGCCGAAGGGCGCCAGTGCCGTTATGAGCTTTGGTGTCAAAGGCGGCAGGGAAGCTGGGGAGAATTTCCTGGAGCATCTGGAACTTTGCAGTATCGTTGTGCACGTAGGTGACATCCACACCAGCGTGCTCCATCCGGCCAGCACCACGCACCGGCAGCTTTCCGAGGAAGCCCAGCTGGCGGCGGGTATCGATCCGGGTCTCATCAGACTTTCGGTAGGCCTCGAAAACGTAGAAGATATCATCGCCGATCTTGATCAGGCGCTCAACAAAGTAAAACTGTAAGTCAATCGAATAGGAGAAAAAATGCCATTAATCATACCCGACCAACTTCCTGCAGCGGGTGCGCTGAAGGATGAGAACATATTCACAATGACAGGAGCCAGGGCGAAAGCACAGGATATTCGTCCGCTGAAGGTCATCATTGTCAATCTGATGCCGACAAAAATTGCAACGGAGACACAGCTGGCGCGTGTGCTGGCAAACAGTCCGCTGCAGATCGAGATGCAGCTGGTCGGCATGGACATGCACACATCGACACATACATCCCAGGAGCATCTTCTGTCCTTCTACACGACGCTGGAGCATTTCAAGGAGGAGTACTTCGACGGGATGATCATCACCGGCTCCCCAATTGAGCAGCTTGAATTTGAAGAAGCTGACTACTGGCCGGAGTTATGTGACATATTTGAATTTGCAAAGACGCATGTTTACAGCAGCATGTTCATTTGCTGGGGTGCGCAGGCGGCATTGTATTATTACTACGGGATTCCGAAATATGTCCAGAAGGAAAAACTGTTCGGCGTGTTCGAGCACCGCACGCTGCGTAAGCACAATCCTCTCGTCAGGGGATTTGACGAACTGTTTTACGCGCCGCATTCCCGGTACGCAATTACAAAAAAAGAGGACATCCTGAAGCATCCGGAGTTGAGGATCCTTGCGGAGTCTGAAGAAGCGGGGCCGCATATCATATCCACAGAGAACGGCAGACAGATTTTTGTCCTGGGGCACCAGGAATACGATAAGACAACACTGGCAGATGAATACTTCAGAGACATCAACAAAGGGGTCAAGATCGACGTTCCGTGCAATTATTTCCGCAATGACGATCCGCAGCAGGAGATCATGTTCCGGTGGAGAGGGCATGCGAACCTTCTGTTCTCAAACTGGCTGAACTATTATCTCTATCAGGCTACGCCGTATAACCTGGACGATCTCAGAGATGGTAAGGAAGATGCCTGGAGAGAAGCATTCAAGGATGATGACAGTATCATCGACGACTAGTTGACTTAAAGCCCCATATATAGTATAAAGATACCAAAGAGCATACTAAAGAAGTGGAGGTGTGATCTTATGGCAAAAGACAAAGAAAAGAAAAAGGCAAGGGACAAAGCCGCTGAAAAAGCCGTCAAGGCCCGGCTTGGAAGTACACATCTTAAGTCGTTCAGAATTCTGGGCTCAGAGAAGGATCCGGAGACAGGAGTCGTGACAGTTCATGTTCTTAGGATGGTGGGCAGCGACAACTATCTGTTCAGAGTCAAGTGCGAGCAGGAGGGTGGCAGTTATTCGATGTCCGGTCTTTTGCCGGTCACCAATAATGAAGACTTCGGAGAATATCGTGTTTATAACCCGAAGCCTGCGTCTGCAGAGGCCCTTCGCCCCACAGAAAAAGAAAAGAAATTTACCGGATACGGCAAATAGCAGATTTGACCCGCCTCATTGGGGCGGGTTTTTGAGGAGGAAAAAATTGATTAACAGAGCATTATTGAAAAACCTGTCAAAACAATATCCGGATATCAAGGCGGCGACAGAGGAAATCGTCAATCTGAGTGCGATCCTCAGTCTGCCGAAAGGCACGGAGTTTTTTCTGAGCGATCTCCACGGCGAACACGATGCTTTTATACACATGCTGAAGAGTGCTTCCGGCGTCATTCGGAATAAGATCGACGACATTTTTGGACCGACACTGTCTATCGAAGAAAGAGACGCGCTGGCAGCGCTGGTCTACAACGCGAGAGCAGAGATGGAACGCAGGAAAAAGAGTGAGCCTGACTTTGACAAGTGGTGCAAGGTCGCAATCAGCCAGCTGACACAGGTCCTGAAATCGGTAACAAACAAATACACACAGTCCAAAGTACGTAAAAGACTGCCGAAACAGTACGCCTACATTATCGATGAGCTTTTGCATGCTGATTCGAAGTACAATATGGGCGATTATTATGTGAAAATCGTCGAAACCATCGTCGACTGCAGGGAAGCAGAGGATTTCATCGTTGAGATGACCGAATGCATCAGCAACCTGGCTGTAGACGGACTCCATATCATCGGGGACATTTGGGACAGAGGCGCCGCGCCGGACAAAATCATGGACTATCTGATGGACTTCCATGATGTGGATTTCCAGTGGGGCAACCACGATATCCTCTGGATGGGGGCTGCTACAGGAAGCTGGGCATGCATCACGAACGTTCTCAGGATCAACACGAAGTACAACAACTTCGACATGCTGGAAGTCGGCTACGGCATCAACCTCAGGCCGCTGGCGACCATGGCAGCAGAAGTGTATGCCGATGACCCGTGCAAATCCTTCTGGCCCAAGACCATTGAGCGCAACAAGTACGACCCTGTCGACGATGAACTGGCGGCCAAGATGAACAAAGCGATCTCCATCTGTCAGTTCAAGGTGGAGGGGCAGAGGATCATGGCGCATCCGGAATATCATCTTGAGCACAGACTGCTGCTTGATAAGATCGATTATGAGAAGGGAACCATCAAGCTGCCGCTTGGCGAATATGAACTGAACGATAAGAACTTCCCGACCATCGATCCGGCGGATCCGTACAAACTGACGCCGGAAGAAGAAGCTATGCTGGATGCTCTGGAACCGGGATTCACGAAGAACGATAAGCTGCAAAAGCATATCAAATTCCTGTTTACTCACGGCGCGCTGTATAGAATCGTAAACGGTAACCTCCTGTATCACGGCAGCATCCCGATGAACAAGGACGGCAGCTTCAAAGATATCGAAATCGATGGGCGTGTTCTGAAAGGAAAAGCCTATATGGATTATCTTGACGAGCATGTGCGCCAAGCGTATTTCCATCCGAAGGATTATGAAATGCCGGGATGGAACGGCGATATCATGTGGTATCTGTGGCTGTCCGCCAACAGTCCTCTCTTCGGCAAAGATCAGATGACCACGCTGGAGAGATGCCTGATCGATGATAAGAAGACCCATAAGGAGCACACTGTTCCGTATTACAAACTCATCGAGCGGCAGGATGTCTGCGAGAGCATCCTGAAGGAATTCGGTCTGGATCCGGACGTATCCATCATCCTGAACGGGCACGTTCCAGTCAAGATCAAGGATGGAGAAAGTCCGATCAAAGGAAACGGCAGGCTGCTCATCATCGACGGCGGAATGTCAAAAGCTTACCAGAAGACGACAGGTATCGCAGGATACACATTCTTCATCAATTCACGGCACATGGCTTTGGCGGAGCACAAACCGTACAGTCCGCTGCAGGAAGACGGAACCCAGGTGTTCCATGCCCCGGTGATCAATGTCGTGCGTGAGATGGACAAACGGATGCTTGTAGTCGATACAGATCTCGGCGGTGAGCTTTTGAGAGAAAGAGAAGAACTCAGGGCTCTTGTTGAGGCTTACAGAGACGGCTCGCTGAAGGAAAGATAAAGACAGCAAGATAGTTTCGGCACGTTCATTAAAATAATATGCAATTCTGCAATAATAATGCGTAAATCCCCCTTGTCAGAAAGGGGGATTTATGTTTTAATTACTATGGTATGATTTGTTATAAAAATAACAAATATGATAATTATTTAAGGAGGCAATAGAATGAACTTTTCACTGACGAAGGAACAAGAATTCGTAAGAAAAATGGTACGCGACTTTGCCGAAACTGAGGTAGAACCTCTTGCTGCAGACATCGATGCGGAACACAGATTCCCGGAAGAGACTGTAGAAAAGATGGCTCAGTACGGCTTACTCGGCGTTCCGTTCCCAACTGAGTATGGTGGAGCAGGCGGAGACCACATCTCCTATGCGATCACTGTTGAAGAGCTCTCCAAGAAGTGCGCATCAACAGGCGTTATCTGCTCAGCTCACACTTCACTGTGCTGCTGGCCGATCTTCAACTGGGGAACAGAAGAACAGAGACAGAAGTATCTGCCGGATCTGCTCTCAGGAAAGAAGCTGGGTGCTTTCGGACTGACCGAGCCTAACGCTGGTACAGACGCGTCCGGAC
>JBGUKV010000246.1:0-13193 GCA_045114655.1 Candidatus Allocopromorpha sp.
AAATCGTATACAACGTCGATAAAAAGACGCGTCTGGTGTCCTCCGTTGAACTGAAGAATGTGGATGTCCGCGGCAAGGGAGTCTATAAAGGCGTATCCGCAGACTTGTTATTCCCCACGAACGGGATATTTCGTTTCAGCCGGTATAACGAACTGGAGGACTCGGAGTATGCGATACCCGAGGAGATCCTGAAGGCAAGATCCGGAAAGGATTAATCCCGGCCGGATACAGATAGACAATGGAACGAGGAGAAAGGAAGCAAACAACATGGAAAATCATTGCGACGATAGGAGAGGCGACATCGCGTCTGAAATGACAGGAATCTATGAATATGTGACCTCGCACGACAGGACGCAGGTCAAGGAACTTCTGAACACGATCGGGACAGATGCATTCAAACAGTTATACGGGAACAGCGTGGACAATGCTTCGGAGGAGGAAAAGCGGATCATAGATAAGGAGGTTGCAAAGGCAATCGATGACTGCTGCGAAGAAGGCGCGGAAGGCGCGCTTCGGTTAAAGGCGGATCTCTGTCTGGGTTCTGAACTGTGTTTTTCATGGACGTATCCTGAACTGGAGGACTGTCTCCGGAAGCTGATAGGTGAGGAGGACCTGCCGGCTCTCGAAAGAAAGGTTCTGAAGCTCTTCCTCCAAAAGAGGAATTTATTGATGGCCCGTTCCAATAGGAAGGTCAGGGAAGAGTCCGTATTCGGCATGTTTGCTCTGTCAGCATACGATATGGGCAATTCGCTCGGTGATTCCAAAGAAGCGTACAAATATTATCTCCAGGCACGATATGCAGGAGAACAATGCTTTGTGAAAAACAGCATCACAGAGTGCTTTTTAAGCGCCGTTCAGGAACGAATCGATAAGCTGAGCAGCATCCTGGGGTATTCTGATGACGGCGAAGTGGCAATCGAGAGTATTCGCAGGATCGAGGAGGAGATCTTTAAGCTGAGGGACGGGTATTTTGCGCAGGTACGAGTCAATGCGGCAGAGGGGAACAAATGCAGGATCGAGATAACAAGCGCGAGCATCGATAATAAGATGAGCTTTATCACTATTCCGGAATCGTCATTCTGCGCGGCTGATCCCGGTCTGACGCTGTTTGCTGAAGATGTGAAATATGTCGCAATACAGAAGAAGTATTATCGGTGGGTATTTAATTCATTCATCGCTACGAACTACAGGGATCAGGATGAAAAGCAGAGGGCGAAACTAACCTTCTATCATCTCGGCGAGGCGGTCGTCCAAATCGACGCAGCGCTGCCGATGTATCTGCGGACAAACAATGAGGAATATCAATTGGAGAGCGAGGCGGCGGACTCTGCCGTCTTATGGATGCCGATCGAACTGTCAGATGTGTACAGCCTGGACAGCCGCATGCTGAATCAATCATGGGCTTGGGCGCAGGCAGAAATCGAAGATCAGGGACTGGCGGTTTCAGATACAGAGGTGAACCTTCAGGAACTGTCGCTGTTTACCTGCACGGAATATGACACGCTGCATTACGCGCTGTTCTGCGCGCCGTTTGAAAGAGAGGCGCTGGTACGCGAAGCGGACGTGTCGGACAAAACGATAAAGGTACAGTATTACAGGGCGACAAATGTATATACCAGCGAAAGAAGCGTCAGCTTGCCGTTTGCAGTGCTGCTGAACAATGCGGCAGCATTGCGCATGGGAGGCGGGAAGAATGCGAAAGTCATAGGACCGGCGCGCAACAGTGTGGAAAAACTCATGCTCAAACCAATCGATGCTCTGGAGCTGTCTGTGCGCGCCTATAATTACCTTTACCGGGCGGGCATCAGAACGGTAGGAGAACTATGCGGATTGACAATAGGCGAACTCCGCATGGTCAGAAACCTCGGGCCAAAGGCCGTGGACGAAGTGATTAGAACGGTGGAAGAATACGGTCTGCCTGCCGCCTTCCTGGATCCGCCGGAAGAGGGTGATGATCGATAAGAATCGATAAGGATCGATAAGGATCAAACGGCCGGTGTTAATCCCGGCCGACGATGTCCTGCAGGACGGTGTTGGCGACGGCGCCGCCGACCTCAGAACCATAACCACTATTCTCTACTACTACGACGAAGGCATACGGATTGTCTTCGTCGTTTAAGAATCCGACGAACCAGGCGTTCGGATTGTCCTGTCCCTCGACTTCGGCGGTACCGGACTTGGCGCAGACGGGAAGGCCCGGAAATGCGCTGTCACCGCCGTAGTGATTCTCGACGTTGTTGCGCATCATAGAGGTAAGTGACTCGGCGGTCTCTTCCTCGATCATATCTTCTGTTTTCAGAGCGGTCGTCGCTGCGTCGATCTTTTCGGATACGATGTTGGACGGTTTGACGATGGACGGCATAACGGCCGTTCCGCCGTTGGCAATGGCGCCCATGTAGACCATCATGGAGCACGGGTTGACCATATCGTGCCACTGGCCGATGCCGGTCCACGCCAGATTGACCGGCGTGGTAGGATAGTCGAATGTTCCGGCTTTTGTTTTCATGCCGTCGATGTCGTAGCTCCGATCGAGGCCTGTCTTCTGGACGTATTTTTTCAGAATCTTAGGTCCGAGTTTCTCGGAGAGCTTGGCGAAGTAGCAGTTGCAGGAAACCTCCAGCGCTTTTTTCAACGTTACATCGCCGTGCACATCCAGATCAGTGACCTCGTCACCGTGATCGTAATCGATGCTTCCTGTGCAGTCTACTTCATAGCTATAGGCGTCGTCCTGCGTCTCAATGGAGGCAGCTGCCGTAACCAGTTTGAAGGTCGAGCCCGGCGCGAACGCAGCCGAAATGAAGCGGTTGATGTACGAACCTTCCGGAATCTCATAAGGCGGATCGTCCGGATCGTAGGTCGGAGAGCTGACCATGCAGACCAGTTCGCCTGTCTTGTAATTGTACACGCCGACAGTGCCTTTGCGGCCGGCGAGTGCTTCATAGGCGGTGGCGCAGACGTCCGCGTCCAGCGTGAGGGCAACATCCTCGCCGTCATTGTTGAGGGTATAAATACCGTTGATAAAATCGAATCCAATCAGCCGGTCAAGGAAGATCCGGTTGGCGCCGGTCGCGATGTTGTTGTCCTTGTCACCGGTGATGTGCAGACAGGCAGCCCGGATGTCCGAGTCATCGTTGAAGACCATGCCGTCAGCAGTATTGCGCATGAGGAGCGCACCGTCCCGGTCATAGAGAGCGCCTTTGGCGAGGGAGCCCTCCGCGAAAACGTCACGGTTGCCCTTATAGACGGCCCACTTGCCTCCGTCGTGCCAGTCTTCATAGATAAAAAAGCAAAGGCCTGCCAGCAGGACGAGCCCCAGGAGGAGGCACATCAAAGCTCGTTTTTCAACTTTTTTCATCGTTTGCCTCCTTTCCCGCTGTCGTTGAAGATACCGTTGTTTCCGAATATGTCATCGAGAGTCAGAGGCCCGTCCTCTTCCGGGGCCTCCGGTTTTGGCTTCGCCGGCGGATCGAATTTGCCGAAGAAGTCGTCGTCACTTACATCTTTATAGTGTACAGCCTTAGGAGTGTGCGGTTCATCGCGGCGCACGCCGGGGGTGCCCT
This sequence comes from Candidatus Allocopromorpha sp., assembly GCA_045114655.1. Taxonomy (GTDB): domain Bacteria; phylum Bacillota; class Clostridia; order Peptostreptococcales; family Anaerovoracaceae; genus Lentihominibacter. The sequence continues at coordinate 3,561 of JBGUKV010000246.1, forward strand.
GTTGCTTAGGTCTTGAAGTTGGTGCAGCAGGCTTTTGCTGCTGCGCGGCAGGTGCCGGTTCCGCCTGAGGCTGGTAGGTCTTGACAGTCGGTCCGGACTGTTTAGGCTGCGCCTTTTCGCGCGTGAACGGCGGGCGCTCCGCTTCGACCTGAGCCTGTTTTGGCTGCGAAGGAATCGGTCTGGCCGGCTGTTTCCATTCGGGCGGTTCCAGCTCGCTTGCGTCTGCACGCGAAGGTTTCGGCTTCTCTGCCTTTGCCTCGGTATCCGCCTTCCGGTCTTTCCTGTCTTTGCGTGAAGGCTTTCTGTATTCTTCGCCCAAAAGGGCGTAAAGGTCTTCCGGATCGTACATATCCACCGCGGATACGGATTCCACGGAGGTAAGGCCCTTCTCGGGATCCCGCTCCTGGATGCGCACAGCGAGGCTGGCGTTCTGGCGTGTATCCGCCGCCTTCAGGAAGGCGAGCATGCCCCAGCACACGATCATGCTTGTTCCGCCCGAAGAAACGAACGGGAAGGTTACTCCGGTGAGCGGCAGCAGGTCCACAGATCCGAAGACGTTGAGAATTGTCTGGAACATGAAGATGGTCGTGACCGCGCAGGCGGCGATGCAGTAGTAAGTGGAGCGGCCCGCGATGATGGACCGGTACGCGAAGACGCCCAGCGTGATGATGCAGAGCACTGCAAGGATAGCGATGACAAGACCCCATTCTTCAGACAGCATGCCGAAGACAAGGTCCGTGCTCGCCGCAGCGACATCGCTGAGGTTTCCTTCTCCTGCGCCGAGACCGGGGATTCCGCCGCTTGCGATCGACGTCAGGGTCTGTACCTGCTGGAAGCCTTTGTCCGTCGGATCCTCCCATACATGTCCCCAAACCGAGAACCGGTCGGCGACATAAGGTTTGAACCGGAGGACCATCAGGCCCATCAGTGCGGCAGCGCCCAACACCAGGAAGAACTTGGTGAAGTCACCGCTTCGAAGGAAGGAGATGACCAGGAAGGTGGCGAAGAAGATGATCGCCGTTCCGAAGTCACCCATGATCGCCAGGCAGCCCAGACAGAAGAAGCTGAACCCCATGAATATCAGGAGGTTCTTTCGCTGCTGCAGTTCGTTGAGGGAGGCTGCGCCTACGAATACGAATATGATCTTCGTGATTTCCGATGGCTGGAAGGTAAGACCGCCGATGCTGATCCAGTTCTGCGAACCGAAGGCGACCGTTCCGATGGCCAGGTTCATGACCAGCAAAAGCACCCCGAAACCGAGCATGAACGGGACAAGTTTCTTGATCTTGTGCAGATCCCGCAGGAGCCAGCACATGGCGAAGAAGAATATGACCCCGAGCAGAACGCAGATGGACTGCTTGAGTACGGCATAAGGGTAGGCCGACGCCGTCAGCGCCAGGCTGAGGGTCGACAGGAAAAAGGCGATGAGCTCCACCTCGAAGCCCGTTCGTTTCATAACGCGCAGTGTGATCACGTAGGCCCACATGACGACGCAGATCAGCAGGAAGGCTGCCGTGAGCTGCCCCGGGTACTCGTCGCCCAAAGAAATGTGGAACTGGATCACGGTCAGAAGCTGGAACACGGTGATGGCCAGCATGGAAATCCACGGCGAAGTCCGCTTCGTGTGGCGTTTTCTCTTTTCGATGTTTTCCAGACGCTCGCGGGTGCTGAGCGGATAGAGCTGGAAGTCTCCGCCGCCGACGGTCAGCGTGTCGCCGGCTCTCAATATCGCCGGTTCGGTGACTTTGCGGCCGTTGATATAGGATCCGTTCTTCGAGTTAAGGTCGGTGTATTCCCAGACGCCTTCCGAGTCGCGGATCAGTGTGCCGTGGCTTCTGGAAACGCCGCCCAGATTCAGGATGATGTCGCATCCCCGGGAGCGTCCCAGCAGGTTTTCCCAGTGGGTCAGAGGCACCGTAGTGGCGTCCGGGCACTTCAAATAAGCCCAGATCTCAGAAGGGTTCCGCATTCTGAGGAGAGCGAAAATCTGGTGCAGCAGGATCAGGATCGCCAGACCCATGCAGACCCACCGCACGCCTGTCGTGAAGTACAGGGATACATATTCAATTAAGCCGTCGTATTCTCCCATAGTCGTTGGTATAGTTTATCTGTGTGTAGATTTCGTGTGCGTGAAACTATATTATATGCTGCAGCGCAATCGCGACGATCGGGATCGTGATGAGTGACAGGATCGTCGTCAGCATGACGCCCTTTGTCGCAAATTCCACGTCTGCGCGATACCGTTCGCTGAGGATGACCGAAAGCATGGCGCAAGGCATGGCAGCCTCCATGATGATGACCGTTCCGAATAGCGTTCCGCCGCCGATGATGAGCTTGACCAGGATCAGCGCGATGGCGGGCGCCACAAGGAGCTTCAGCAGGCAGACCAGATAGGCCGGTTTGTTTGTGAACATATCCTTGAAACGGATTCTCGCCAGGTGCGCGCCGACAATCATCATGGCCAGAGGGCTTGTTGCGCCGCCAATCATATCCACCGGTTCGCCGAGGATCGGCGGCAGCGTGATCCGGCATACATAGAGCAAAAGCCCGATCAGCACGCCGATGAAGCACGGATTGATCAGACCGCTGACCGTCTCCTTGAAGCCCATCTTCTCTTCGCCTTTGGCTGCCTGGCGGATGAGCGTTACGCCGATGGTGAACATGAGTACATCAAAGGACGAGTCACAGATGGCCCCGTAAAAGACGCCTTCCTTGCCGAACAGTCCGTACAGGACCGGCAGTCCCAGGAAACCTGTGTTGCCGAAGACCATCATGAACGCCATGATCCCGCTCTGGGAAACCGGCAGCTTGATGATGGTTGTGAGGATCTTAGAGATGATCATGGCGATGATGACGACGCCGATGAAGATCAGCACCACGTAGCCGCAGTTCTGCAGCTTTTCCATGGAGAACTCCATCTGCATGGCGGCAATGACAAGACAGGGGTACGTCACATTCGTGATGATGTTCGAGACCCCCTGCGTGTGGTTCGTGTTGATGATCCCCAGCTTCATAATAATGTAGCCGGGCAGAATCATAATGAATACTTTCGCCAGTGCCAGAATGACATCCAGCGCCCCCATGCTCGTCATAAAAAATCACCTTTCGCTTTCGCAAAAACTCACCATGATTATAACTTTTTTTAGGGGTGCGCACAAGGAAACTGAATGGATATTAAGAGTCTGATGTGTTAGAATCAAGGCATGTATCAGAGCAGCAGAAAGACAAAAGACTTCAACAGGCCGACCATGCGCATATTTCTGGATTATTTCAAGCCCCACATGGGGCTGTTTGTGCTGGACCTGACCTGCGCGCTCATCGCGTCGGCCGTGGATCTGATCTTCCCGCTTGTGGCGCGGCACGCCATGTACCACATGCTGCCGGACAAGGAGTTCGAGACGTTCTTCCACGTGATGATCATCGTAGCCATCGCCTTCTTCATAAAGGCGGTCATGCACTACATCATCACTTACTGGGGGCACATGTTCGGCGTGCGGGTCGAGGCGGACCTCAGGGACGACCTGTTCTCCCAGATGCAAAGTCTGGACTTCTCGTTTTTCAACCGGAACAAGACGGGCCAACTGCTGTCGCGGATGACGGGCGATCTGTTTGAGATCACCGAAATGTCCCACCACGGGCCGGAGGATCTGTTCATCGCCAGCGTTACCATCATCGGCGCGGTCATCATCATGTTCACCATCCAGTGGAAGCTGGCTCTGGTGATCCTGATTTTGCTGCCGATCGCCTTGATCGTCGTCATGCTGAACCGGCGGCGGATGATCCGCACGTCCAGAGGAGTCAAGGAGAAGTTGGCGGAGATCAACGGCGAAGTGGAGTCCGGTCTTTCGGGCATCCGCACCAGCAAAGCCTTTGCAAACGAAGATACAGACTACGCGAAGTTCGCAGTGGCCAATGAAGCCTTCAAAACCTCCAAGTGCGAGAACTACAAAGCCTTCGGCATGTTCGCCTCCTCTCTGGAGTTCTTCATGAGCATCATGCCGGTGGTCATCATGGCCGTGGGCGGCTGGATCATCATGCGGGACGAGATGAACTACGCGGATCTGATCACTTTCTATCTGTATATTGCAACTTTTATCACACCGATCCGCAAGCTGGCCGGCTTCATGGAGACTTTCATGAACGGCTGGGCGGGTCTGAACCGGTTCGTCGAGATCATGCGCCTGCAGCCGGAAGAGGACATGGCACCCGGCACCGGCAAGCCGATCACAGGCTACGACATCGACATCGATCAGGTGTGGTTCTCCTACGAAGGCTATGACGGGAGCTATGACGGCGGCGACCGCGGCGGCGAGGTGGAGGTCATCCGCGGCGTCAGCCTGCATGTTGGAGAAGGGGAGACCGTCGCCATTGTCGGACCGTCCGGCGGGGGCAAAACCACCCTTTGTCAGTTGATCCCGCGGTTTTACGATGTCGACGCCGGAACGATCCGGATCGGCGGTACGGACATCCGGGAGATCGACCGGCACACCCTCAGAAAGAACATCGGCATCGTGCAGCAGGACGTGTTCCTCTTCCCGGATACGATTGCTGAGAACATTCGGTACGGCAGGCCCGGTGCCACAGATGAGGAAGTCATCGAGGCGGCGAAGAAGGCGGAGATCTACGAGGATGTCATGGCCATGCCGGAAGGTTTTGCATCTTATACCGGAGAGCGGGGCGTCCTCCTGTCGGGCGGACAGAAGCAGCGCGTCTCCATTGCCCGAATCTTCCTGAAGAACCCGCCGGTGCTCATTCTGGATGAAGCGACCTCGGCGCTGGATACCGTGACGGAAGCGCGCATCCAGGGGGCCTTCGACAAGCTGGCAGAGGGCCGGACCACTATCATCATCGCCCACCGGCTGTCCACGATCAAAAACGCGGACCGGATCATCCTCATCGACGAGGGCGAGATCAAAGAAGAGGGAACACACGAAGAACTGATGAACATGGGCGGACAGTACGCCTCGTTATATAAGGTTTAAGATATAAGGAATAAGAGGGATAAAACAGCAGGGATGGAAAAAAAGAGACAAAAGGAAATACTGATGCTGGCAATCCGCGCCGGCACGATTATGATGAAAAGCGGCGCAGAGATCTACCGGGTCGAAGACACCATCGAACGCATCTGCAAAGCCTGCGGCATCGAGTACGTCAACGTGTTCGCGACGCCGACGGGGGTCTTTGTGTCCACAGACAATGAAGAAGCGAGCAACACGGTAACCTATATCAAGCGTGTCAGAAGCAGCGAAACAGACCTTACCAAGATCTCGAGAGTGAACCAGTTTTCGAGGACCTTCACCACAACGGATATGACGGTGGAAGAGGGCGAGAAAATACTGGATGAAATCGAGAGGAATAAACCCTATCCGTTTTGGATCCGGGCGCTGTCCGCGTCCGCGGTCACGGCCTGTTTCAGTGTTATCTTCGGAGGCGGGGCGCTGGACTTCTGCGTGACCGTTGTCGTGGGTCTCCTATGCTATATGCTTTCCCGGTTTCTCGAAAAGTATGAGATCAATTTCTTCATACGGGGCTTTTGCTGCTGCGCGTTCGCGGCTTTCTTCGCGCTCCTTGCGGCGGCTTCCATCGACGGGGTCAGTTACGCCCCCGTTATTTCCGGGTGCATTATGTTGTTTGTCCCGGGAATCGCCATTACGAATTCCATCCGCGATTTCCTGTCCGGAAACATGCTGGCCGGCGTTGCGCGCCTGACGGAAGCGATCATCATCGGTGTTTCACTGGCGGCAGGAGCCGGCGTGGTACTTGAAATCTGGTACATGATGGGAGGGCTCGCGTTATGATGAATCTGATCTCACAGTTTGTACTGGCTCTGTTTGCCACAATGGGATTCGCCGTCATCTTCAGAGTGCCGGCGCGTCATATCCCTGCCTGCGTCATCGTCGGCGCTCTGGGGTGGGTCACCTATCTGATCACAGATTACAATATTGATTCCCCGGCCATAGCGTGTTTCTTCGGCGCCTGCATGGTCGGACTTTGCAGTGCCGTTTCCGCCCACATCTTCAAGGAAGCTATGACGATTTTTATCATCCCGGGGATCCTGTGCCTCGTCCCAGGCGCTAACATTTTTTATACGATGGAGGCACTCCTGCGCAGCGATATCGAAAAGATGGCGGAGGTAGGCATCCAGACGATCCTGATGGCCGGCGCGATTGCCATGGGCCTTCTGGCCATGGGCGCGGTCATCAATGTCGTGCGCGCACTCTTATCAAAAACCATTTCAATCAAAGACAAACTATAATGTGTCAAAGGGACGGTTCTTTTGACACATTTCCATTTACATAATGTAGGAGGAGAACATGAAAGCAATCATCACTGTTGTGGGCAAGGATCAGGTCGGAATCATGTACAAGGTCTCGGGGATCCTGAATGAAAAGCATGTAAACATCGAAGACGTGACCCAGACGATCCTGCAGGATTACTTCACGATGATCATGGTCGTGAAGATCGACGAGGCGGCAGCCAGCTTCCACGAGGTGGATGTGGCGCTGCACGAAATGGCAGAGAAAGAAGGCCTGTCCATCCACGTCCAAAAGGAAGAAATCTTTGATACGATGCATCAGATCTAGGGGGAAAAGGACATGACGATTTACAAAGACGTTCTGGAAACGATCCACATGATCGAAAAGGAAAATCTGGACATCCGGACGACGACGATGGGGATCTCCCTGCTCGACTGTTTCGGCAGAGACCACAAAACGGCGTCCGCACGGGTGTATGATAAAATCACGCGTCTGGCGTCCCGGCTTGTCGAAACGGCGAATGAGGTGGGCGAAGACTACGGAATCAAGGTCGTGAACAAACGCATCTCCGTGACGCCGATCGCCCTGGCCGCCGCGGAAACGACAGAGGACTGGCTCCTTTATGCAAAAGCATTAGACAGCGCTGCAAAAGCCGTTGGCGTGGATATCATCGGCGGGTTTTCGGCACTGGTGCAGAAGGGCTGCACACCGGCCGACGAAAGCTTCATCGAAGCCGTGCCCTATGCGCTGGCGGAGACAGAGGCCATGTGCTCCAGCATCAATTTGGGGTCCACGAAGGCCGGCATCAACATGGATGCGGTCAAGAAGATGGGCCCGATGATTAAGAAGACGGCCTATCTGACGAGAGACGCGAGCAGTTTCGGATGCGCCAAGTTTGTTGCCTTTGCAAATGCCGTTGAGGACAATCCGTTCATGGCGGGCGCCTTTCACGGGGTCGGTGAAGCGGAGAACGTGATCAACGTAGGCGTGTCCGGACCGGGCGTGGTCAAGGAAGCCCTCGTCGGCATGGAGGGCGCGACGGCAGATGAGATCGCGGAGAAGATCAAGCAGACGGCGTTCAAGATCACCCGTGCCGGCCAGCTGATTGGCCGCGAGGTGTCGAGCCGTCTCGGAATACCTTTCGGCATTCTGGACTTGTCTCTGGCGCCGACGCCGGCAGTGGGAGACAGCGTCGCGGAGATTCTGGAGGTCATGGGCCTCGCGCGTTGCGGGACACACGGAAGCACCGCGGCTCTGGCCATGCTCACAGACGCAGTCAAGAAGGGCGGCATCATGGCGTCCGGTCACGTAGGCGGCCTGTCAGGAGCCTTCATCCCGGTCAGCGAAGACCGCCAGATGATCGCTTCGGCGGAAGAAGGCTGCCTGACCTTCGATAAACTGGAAGCGATGACCAGCGTCTGCTCAGTGGGACTGGACATGATCGCCATCCCGGGCGACACGCCGGACGATACGATCTCAGCCATGATCGCAGACGAGGCGGCCATCGGCGTCATCAACAACAAGACGACAGCCGTCCGCGTCATTCCGGTCTATGGCATGAAGGCTGGTGACAAGGCCGACTGGGGCGGACTCTTCGGATCCTCGCCGGTCATGGACGTCAACCGGTTCTCGAGCAGCGCCTTCATTCAGAGAGGCGGACGCATCCCCGCGCCAGTGCACTCGTTCAAGAACTGAGCACTACACATTGGCGCGCACCCAGCGGCGCGCCGTTCGGATAAACTCACGGGCAGCCTTTGTGCTGCCCTTTAACGATCTTGTACCGATGCCGACGGTTCGTTTCAGAGAAGGTGAAAATTCCATATAGCGGATCGGGAAGGGCATATCGTTCAGTTGTATTTTCGGAGAAATGCAGATACCGAGGCCTTTGCTTGCCATCGCGATGGCTGCATAGTCGTTGTCGACAGTGAAAGCTGTCTGCGGTTTGATCCCGTCTGAGAAAATCAGCGCGTTGAAATCATGTTTATCGTAGGTCATCATGATGTACGGATAGTCGCCGATCTTAGAGCGGGGGAAGGTTTTGCGGGAGGCCATGGGGTGGTCTTCCGACATGACGACCATCAGCGGTTCTTTCATCAGCTCAAAAAATTCAATGTCAGCCGATGCCGGCGGTGCGGCCATGAACCCGCAGTCAACCTGCCGGCTGTAGATCATCTCTTCGTTCTCCCGGTCTTCATCATAGCTGACGATCTCAATATTGACGTTTGGGAAACTCTCCTTGAAATCACGGATGATTCCCGGCAGCCAGTGGATATAGACACTGCTGAAGGTAGAGACGCGGACCGTTCCGGAATTCAGACCTTTGATGTCGTTGATGGCTTCTTCGAGATAGTGCTCTTCGTCTGCCACATTCCGAATATAAGGGAGCAGAGTGCTGCCCTCCGGAGTCAGGCGGACACCGCCGTATTCACGGTAGAACAGCTTGAGTCCGCACTCCTCCTCCATTGCGTTGATGATGTAACTGATGCCCGCCTGGGTGTAGCCCAGGATGTCAGCAGCGCGTTTGAAACTTCCTGTCTCTACGACTTTCAGAAAGACAGATGCATTCAGCTTTTCCATGTAACCTCCGAATGATTCTAAAACAGGGGTATAAGTAATTTTGGGACTTTATATAAGAAATAACCGTTTTACTTTTATCTTGTGGTTCATTATAATACAATCACCGAGAGAGTTAAAGAATGAATTTAAGATAAAGACAACGGAGGTAAGAACAATGAGAAACAACATGAACACAGAGATGATGAATTCCTGCAGAAACGCACTGTCATTCCTGGCAGGAGTAGATAACGCTACGATGAGAGACGTTGCAGTTATGAACATGAGATCACGCTTCGACGCAAGCCAGCAGAGCATGTCAGAAGTTGCTGACAGCATCTGCGGCGAAAGAGCAGAAGCAAACGAAGACTTCAGCTTCTAAGCCGGGTCAGCCGCATAGCGCACACGATCTATAACAACAATCCTACAGACTATAACAATAATCCTATCGAAAAATGCAGCCAGACTGCATTTTTCTTGTTTTTGCATCTACAAAATGCGAGAGAGTAGGATATAATGAATGCAAACGAAGAAAACAATGCAAAGATACCATTGCAGAGAAACAGGAGGAAACTATGTCATATCAAGAGCACTTTGAACAGATCGTAAAGGATCAGCTGGAGAGAGTCGAAAGAATGAAGAACGCACCGGCAGCTCCGGATTTTGCATCGATGGATAAGGTTGTGATCGGAGCCATCGACGGCGACGGCATCGGCCCGATCATCATGGACTCCTGCAGGGAGATCCTGAACAAGCTGCTGGCCGACGAGATCGCGGACGGCAAGATCGAGATCCGCACGATCAAAGGCCTTACGATCGAGAA
>JBGUKV010000247.1:0-10812 GCA_045114655.1 Candidatus Allocopromorpha sp.
TCCGGCAAGATCGTCTGCGCCAGCACATTTGCAATGTTCGCTACAGGCAGAGCCTTTGAAATCGTCAGAAACTCCATTGGCTATACAGGCGCCAATGTGAAAATCTGCGCATCTCATGCCGGTATCACAGTAGGCGAGGACGGTGCCAGCCATCAGACATTTGAGGATATCGCGCTTATGAGAACCGTTCCCGGCATGACAGTCGTCAATCCTTCGGATGCAGTCGCTACGAAGAAACTGCTCCGGCAGATCGTAGCGATGGAAGGTCCGTGTTACTTCAGGGTCGGAAGAGCGGCTGTTCCGGTATTCTATAAAGAAGACGATGAAATCACTCTGGGCAAGGGCAATCTTATCCGCGACGGAAAGGATGTTACGATCATCGCTACCGGAATCATGGTAAGCTCGGCATTCGAAGCAGCAGAAAAACTGGCGGCAGAGGGCATTGACGCCAGAGTGATCGATATCCATACGATCAAGCCGATTGACGAAGAAATCATCATCAAGGCAGCTGCCGAGACAGGCGCAATTGTTACAGCGGAAGAACACGGGATCATTGGAGGTCTCGGAGACGCTGTGGCGCAGGTCGTTGTGAAGAATCATCCTTGCAGAATGGCTATGGTCGGACAGCAGGATACCTTCGGCGAATCCGGGAAGCCGGATCAGCTTCTTGCGAAATACCATATGACAGCAGATGATATTGCGGCTGCAGTGAAAAAAGTACTATAGAGGGGTTAGTGGATGATAGAATTCGACCACGTAACGAAACGTTATAAATCCAACATCGGTCTCGACGATGTGTCTGTTAAAATCGAAAAGGGCGATTTCGTATTCCTCGTCGGACCGAGCGGCGCGGGCAAATCGACCTTTGTTAAGCTTATACTCAGAGAACTGGATGCAGACAGCGGCACAATCACCGTCAAAGGAAAAAACGTGACAGACATGCCCGCCAGAGAGGTTCCGATGCTAAGACGGAATATCGGAATCGTATTTCAGGATTTCCGTCTTCTTCCGAAGAAGACTGTCTATGAGAATGTTGCTTTTGCAATGGAAATCATCCATGCCCCGCGAAAAACCACCAAGAGGTATGTTCAGCAGGCACTTGATACTATGGGAATCGCCGACAAAGCGAAAAAGTACCCCGATGAGCTTTCGGCAGGCGAACAGCAACGTGTGGCCATTGCCAGAGCGATCGTGAACAAGCCCAAAATCCTCATCGCCGATGAGCCGACCGGAAATCTCGACCCGGATACAGCCTGGGAGATCATGCAGCTTCTGAATCAGATCAATCTGCGCAACACAACAATCGTCATGGTCACCCACGCCAAGGACATTGTTGACAAAATGCAAAAGCGTGTCATCGCCATAGAGAGGGGACGTATTGTCCGCGATGAAAAGGGCATGTACGGATACAAAGAGGCGCTTGCTGACTCGACCAACATGTTCGATACGATAGCAGTCAAAAAACGTGACACCTTCCGAGCAGGCTTCCGGAGAGGAGGGCGTAAATGAGAACCTTCTTCTACACGATCAAGCAGGCCTTTATCCAATTCGGAAGAAACAAAAGCATGTCACTGATATCGATATTTGCTATCACATGCATGCTGCTGATTCTCAGTCTGTTCTTCATTATGTTTATCAACATCAACGCTGCTGCAGAGTCTGTAAAGGGTGATTATAACTCCATCGAGATATTCCTTCTCGATGAAACAACGCCCGAACAGGCAGATGTGATGGTTCAGGACATGAAGCAGCAAAAGGGCGTTTCGGACGCATTTTACAAGACGAAGGATGAAGCCATGGCTGAATTCAGGGCCAGATGGGGCGACAACGGATACCTGCTCGACGGCCTGGCGGACAATCCTCTCCCGAATTCTGTCGTGGTCATGATCGGCGATCTGGAGCAGGCGGACGCACTCGCGGCTCACGCAGAAGAATACGAGGGAATCGAGGATGTTAAATACTACAAGAGCACAGTAGACAAGCTTCTGAAAGCGACGAAATTCATCCAGATATCGGCGGTCATTCTTATGATTTTCCTGATCATCGTTTCCATTATCGTTGTTTCCAACACGATCAAGCTGACAGTGTTCAATCGGTCTGAAGAAATCAGCATCATGAAGTATGTGGGAGCCACAAACTGGTTCATCCGCGGGCCGTTCCTGATTGAAGGAATCCTGATCGGCGTGTTATCTGCCGTCATAGCATTAGCTATCACGTATCTTCTCTACGGGCAGATTGTTGACATAATAGGTGATCAGGTATACCGGATGCTTTCCACGCCGATGGTCCCTGTAGACTTTCTGATTTACAACTTCGCCTGGATCTTCCTGGCGCTTGGCGTGAGCATCGGATCCTGCGGAAGCATCATTTCCATGAGAAAGTTCCTCAATGCCTGATCATAGGGAGGAGATACGCAGTACATGAAGAAACGATCATCGATCATCATTTCAATCACGCTCATATTCTGCCTTTGCATATGCACATCGGGCGTTTACGCCAAGAGTCTGACGGAACTTCAGGATGAGATAGAGCAAAAGCAGGAAGAACTGGAAAAGGGCGAGCAAAAGGAAAAGAATCTTTCCAAACAGGTCAACTCACTGGAGGGGGATATTTACGCGCTCAACGAGCAGATCAAGGTTTCAGAGAAACAGCTCAAGAAACTCAAGAAGGATCTCAAGGAAGCGCAGGCGAAAGTGGATAAGCAGAACGAAGACCTGAGTCTCCGTTTGCGCGCCATGTACAAGAACGGTTCCGTGGGATTTCTTGATGTTCTCATGAATTCAGGCAGCTTCTCCGAGTTCCTTACCAACATGGATCTGGTCGAGAAGATCTATGCTTCGGACAAGGATGTGCTCGAAGAACTGCAGGATTCCCACGACAAGATAGAAAAAAAGAAGAACAAGGTTGAAAAACTGACAAAAGAGCTGAAATCATCGAAAGAGACAGCTGAGTCAAATATGAGAACCATCGAGGCGGAGAAGCAGAAAATCGCCGCCGACAATGAGAAGACAGCCGCTATGCTGGACGATCTGGAGGGCGAAGCAGAGGCAGAAGCAGCAAGACTTGCGGCTGCATCCCAAAGCGGTCAGACAAGCAGCAGCAGCAGTTCCTCCTACGGAGGAGGAGCGTTCGCCTGGCCCGTTCCCAGTTCTCATAACATTTCATCCGGATACGGATGGCGTATCTGCCCGTTCCACGGCAGGGAATTCCACGGCGCCATCGACATTGCCGCGAGCGGGGGTGCCCCGATCGTTGCTTCGGCTGATGGTGAGGTCATCAGCGCCGGCTGGAACGGAGGGTTCGGCAATTCGATCCAGGTGGATCATGGCGGCGGGCTCGTAACGATGTACAACCATTGTTCCTCCTTCAAGGCCTCCGTTGGACAGAAAGTTTCAAAGGGTGAGACGATCGCCTTCGTAGGCACGACAGGCTCTTCAACCGGGAACCATCTTGACTTCAGAGTCTTCCAGGACGGAACAACGAAGGACCCGAATTCATATCTTTAAGAGATTACTATGAATTCGATGAAGAAGATAGATTATGAAGAAGATAGATAGAATACTTGACGCAATACTGAATAAACGCGGGATCGTGACCGCTGAGGCCAGGGATGAGTTTCTTTCGCCGCGGCCTTCCCGCACATACGATCCATTCCTGCTGGACGGCATGAAGGCAGGAGTGGATTTGCTTGTATCCACCGCGAAAAGCGGCGGGTGCATCTGCATCTACGGCGATTATGACGCTGACGGCGTTACTGCGTCAACCATTATGGCACGGGGCGTATCCGAACTGACAGATAATTGGTTCTTTTATATTCCTTCGAGATTTGAAGAGGGCTATGGATTGAATGTCGCCGCGATCGATAAAATAGCCGAGCGGGGAGCGAATCTGATCCTCACCGTCGATTGCGGCTGTGTGTCTGTTGGCGAGGTGGCGTATGCGAAGTCAAAAGGAATCAAGGTCATCGTGACCGATCACCACAATATCGAAGATACCATCGCAGAGGGCATCGTTATTGACCCCAAAAAACCGGCGAAATTCATGTCCGAAGAAGGTAAGGAACCATACCCCTGCCAGGATCTTGCCGGATGCGGCGTTGCCTATAAGTTCATCCAGGCTCTGCAGAGAAGTCTGGACCTACCGAGAAACATGCTGACAGAGGCGCTCGACATGGTGGCCGTAGGGACAATAGGAGACATTGTTCCGTTACGCGATGAAAACAGGACGCTTGTGAAATACGGCATCATCCAGGCAAACAGCAGGCAGAGACCTTCACTGGACCACCTTGCCAAAGCAATTTCCGTCGACGAAATCTCGTCCTCAACGATCGCATTTGGAATCGTGCCGCATATCAACGCCACAGGAAGAATGGCGTCTGCGATGCGGGCGGTGGAACTCTTCAACAGCGAAGATGAGAATGTCATCGATGAAAAAGTGGATGAATTGGTCCGCTGCAACAGGGAGCGGAAACAAATCCAGGACGCAGCGTTTCGAAAATGCAAAGATATGATCCGGGGCAATGAAAGCTTTATCGTTCTTTGCGTTGAGGATATGCATGAGGGAATCGCCGGCATTGTAGCGGGAAAGATCAAGGACGAATACCAGCGGCCGGTCATCATTGTTACCCCATCCGGGGAAAAGGGCCGGGCAGACGAAAACGCAGTGCTCCTGAAGGGTACAGGCAGGAGCATTGAAGGTGTGGACATTTATGAGGTCCTGAACCGGCACAGTGAACTGTTCCTGCGGTTTGGGGGCCACAGCAAGGCATGCGGCTTTCTGATGGAAGCAGTCGGCCTCGAAAAACTGAAAGAGTGTGTAAACAGCGATGTGAATGTACTGCTGGCCGAAGATCCTATGCTGTTCGAGAAAAAACTGGATGTCGACGCAGTGATCACACCAGCAGATGTTACAGTAGATCTGGCGAAAGCACTGGATGTACTGGCGCCCTTTGGAGAGGGAAACCCGGAGCCGCTGCTACGCATGAGGAACGTCCGCATCCGGAACGTCTCCTATATGGGAGCAGATATGACGCATGCCAGATTCAGTGCCTGCGCGCCGGTGAGCGAAAACGGCGGCCCGTCAGGCAGATACACATATGCGGAATGTATCCTGTTCCGTAAAGCGCAGGATATGAAGCCTTTGCTTGAAAGCGCGGACCCCGTGGAAATCACCGGCAGTATCAATCTGCAGACCTGGAAGGGGCAGGAAAGGGTGCAGTTTATCATAGAGGATATCAAGAGAGAGAAATGAGGAAAGTATGCAGCTGAAAAAGAAAACTTTAGTATTGATTATGATCGGCATGTTTTTCGCCGGCGCGGTTGTCATGGGAGCGGTGTGTGCAGGAATCATGCACGCCCCAACTGCTTCGTTCAAAAGCGATGACAAGATGGCGGAGATCAAGAGTTACATAGATGCCTATTACCTGAACGATTACAAGGAACAGGATCTGATCGACGGCGCGTATGAAGGATATGTAGCCGGGCTTGGGGATCCGTACTCTTCCTATATGACGAAGGAGGCTTACGATTCATGGATGGCGTCTGCTACGGGCAACTATTCAGGCGTCGGCATCACGTTCTCAGAGAATGAGGACGGCGCGTTTGAAGTCCTGGAGGTGAATCCGGGTTCCCCTGCAGATAAGGCGGGCGTTGTTCCGCAGGATCTTCTTCTTTCCGTCGACGGCAAGACCTACACAGATTCCGAGGTCATGGCTTCGGCGATCCGGGGCAAAAAGGGAACCGAAGTCACACTTATGATCTACCATGACGGCAAAGAGAAAGAAATCAAATTGATCCGCGATAAGATCATTCTTAATAGTGTGACATGGGAAATGCTCGATGACGAAACCGGATATATCAAAATCAGTTCGTTCCTGGAGAATACGGGGGAAGATTTCGACAAAGCGCTTAAAGCCGTTGAAGCAAAGAATGCGAAAGGGCTGATATTGGACCTCAGAAACAACGGCGGCGGACTTGTGGACCAGTGCGTGGAAGTGGCTGATGAATTCCTGGATGAAGGCGTTGTCTGCTATGTAGAGGATAAAAACGGAAAGACGGAGACCTATGACGCGACGGATGGCAAAACCAATATTCCGACGGTCGTTCTGATCAATGAATCCTCTGCGTCCGCCTCAGAGATCCTGGCAGGCGCATTGAAGGACAACGGGTTTGATATCGTCGGAACAAAATCCTTCGGCAAGGGGGTCATCCAGACCACGCTGACGATGAACGACGGATCTGCGCTGAAACTGACGATTATGCAGTACCTGTCGCCGGATAAGCATGTCATCCACGAAAAGGGAATCAAACCGACGGTCAAGGTGAAAGACAAGGAAGAGACCGAAGAGGATGAGCAGCTTGAAAAAGCGGAAGAACTTTTAGAATAAATTGTTCTTTAATTGTGCAAAAGCCTTCTATGACTTTACCGCATATTGACTTTACAGTGCGAAAGTGCTATAGTGCAGTCAGGGGAATCAAGGAGGTGACATTATGGCATATGAATCAAAATTCAAGAGAGACGACATAGATGAACTGTTCAAGGCTGTGTTGCTTTTGGAAGATGAGGAAGATTGCTACAGGTTTTTTGAGGATATCTGCACGATCAATGAAATCCATGCTATTGCGCAGAGACTACAGGTAGCGAAGCTGCTGTCTGAAAATAAGACTTACAATGAGATCGAAGGCGTAACGAAGGCTTCGACGGCGACCATCAGCAGGATCAACAAGTGTCTTGTCTATGGCGCCGATGGTTATAAGAGAATCCTTGCGAGGATGAAAGAGCAGGAGTAACTGCATAACAGGGTAGTTATCTGTAATGGGGCGTGTCATTTATTCTGTCACGCCTTTTTATGTTATTTTTTATGTTATAATCGAGGTGTCATGAAGCTGTATGTGATACACGACTACAAAAGCAAATATCCTGCGTTGTCCGGACACTTGCTGACAGATGCACTGATCAGAGATTGCCTCGGCAGAGAAGACCTTGTCATTGAACGGACCGACAAGGGAAAACCATACATCAAAGGTCCGGATACTGCAGGCTGCTGCATTTCCGTGTCACACAGTGAAGGAACATTTGCGCTGCTTGTTTCAGACAGGAATGTGGGACTGGATATCCAGTACCATAGGGATGTGAAAGCCGACAGGATCGCCGCCCGGTGCTTCCCCGCAGAAGAGGCGGCTTATGTGGCGGAAGACAGTACCGGAAGCAGGTTTTTCACTTTCTGGACACGCAAGGAAGCGTACAGCAAATACACAGGTATTGGCATGGAGCAGATCATGAAGAAGGAACCTGCGCCGGATGATGGCGAGGTCCTGTTCACGGATCTGCGGCTGGAGGACGGATGTTACTGCTCGATTTGTTCGGAGCGAACGGAGGAAGAAGGAGGTCAGAAGCCAGATGAAATTCAGATTTCTTATCGAAAATAAAACCGAGAAAAAAGGTATTCTTGCCGAACATGGACTATCGATCTACATTGAAGCGCGCGGAAAGAAAATCCTTTTTGACGCAGGCGAAACCAATCTGTTCGCTGCGAATGCCGCGAAGATGAAGGTGGATTTGAGCGATGTCGATTTCGCTGTTGTAAGTCATGGGCATTCCGATCATACAGGCGGATTTCCCATGTTCCATCACATCAATCCGACTGCGCCGATCTATATCCATAGAAATGCGTTGCGCGTTTCTTACGGAACAGAAGGAGGCCCTCTGGGAAAGGGCGGCGTTCTTGACAAGGAACCATGCGGAATTGCCTGGAGCGACAAAGAACTAAAAGAACTGGCAGATCAGCTGCTGTTCACGGACGGTCCTGTTGAGATCACAGAGGATATCAAGATTACCGGAACGGTTCCCGTACCGGAAGATTTCAAACCGACAGAATACTTCTATCACTATGAAGGAGAGAGTCTGGTCGTGGATGATATGTCCCACGAACAGTGCCTGGTGATCCGTGAACCAGAGGGGTTGTATATCTTTTCCGGCTGCAGCCACAGGGGCGTGCTCAATGCGCTGCACGCAGGCAAAAGCCTGTTCCCAGGAGAGCGGGTCGCAGTACTGGTCGCAGGCATGCACCTCTATGCAGCGTCAAAAGAGGATCGTCAGAGAGTCATCGATGAAGTCGTCGCGGAGAACATGGATCAGATCATGCCGGTCCACTGCACAGGCATCGACGCGATCTGCGAACTGAGAGCACGGCTCGGAGACAAGTGCACCGTTGCGACAGCCGGTGATGAATATCTGGTATAGGACCTATGGACGCACTGGAGAAGGCAACGGCATATCTAAGCAGGAAGCCGCATACACAGCAGGAGGTGACGGACTATCTCCTGCGAAAGGAATACAGCCGCGAAGAGACAGCGGACGCTGTGGCGCGCCTGAAGGAGTACGGCTACATCGATGATCTGGCCTATGCGAAGCTGTACTTTGAGTACGGCTTCGAGAAAGCCAGGGGAAAGGACCGTATCGCGAGGGAGCTTGCCGGCAAGGGCGTATCCCGGGATGTGATCGAACAGGCTTATGACGAGCTTGAAGAAGTCCCCGATGAAGAGGAGACTGCCTTCAGCCTGGCGCAGCAGATCGTCCGGGAAGCTGGCGCGGATCCTGCCGACATGACGTATGAGGAGAAACAAAAGCTGCAGGCAAAGATCGTCAGAAGACTGGCTTCACGCGGCTTCAGCGGCGGCGTCTGTTACCGGGCGGCGCGGGGGACTGTGAAATAAGTGTGTTAACGTATGAAACAGCAATATGAGAGGACAAGCAGGATCATTGGAGAAGAGGGCTTAGGCAGGCTGCATGATTGCAGCGTCCTTGTGTTCGGCACAGGCGGCGTCGGTAGTTACGTCTGCGAAGGACTGGCAAGAGCCGGAATCGGGTCTCTGACCATCGTGGATAAGGATGTGGTGGATGAAACCAATATCAACCGACAGATCATCGCGCTGCACTCGACCATCGGCCAGTCTAAGGCCCGGTTGATGGCCGACAGGATACGGGACATCGATCCGGACTGTCAGGTCACCGCCAAAGAGATGTTTTTCCTTCCGGGCGGTCAGCCGGACGATCTGGATTTTGCATCTTATGATTATGTCGTGGACGCGGTCGATACTGTGACGGCGAAGATCTATATCATTGAACGGGCGCGGCAGGCCGGCGTTCCCGTGATCTCCGCGATGGGGACGGGAAACAAACTGGACGGCAGCGCTTTTAGGATCACGACCATCGAAAAGACAAAGGTCTGTCCTTTGGCGAAGGTTATGAGGAGAGAACTGAAGAAGCGAGACATCACAGGCGTTAAGGTGCTGTATTCTGAAGAGGAGCCAAAGTCTGTGGGCGGGAGCATCAGTTTCGTGCCGTCGGTGGCAGGTCTTCTTATTGCAGGCGAAGTTGTGCGTGATTTGCTCAGTACAGGCTTTGCGGTCGGTACAGGAGATACAGAAGGGAGAAAATAATGGATTACCGTACAGAGCTCATTAACATGATCAATAAGTTCAACATCGAATCAGTAGAGGAATTCAAAGAAGCAGAGATGCGTATCGTCAGAGATTCGAGGTTTTCCAGCATCCGTAAGAAAAAGGACTACGATGGTCATGTGCGCATGTTGAGAACTGTCAAAAACAAGGCCCTGAAACTCGATCCGAAGAATGTTAAGATTCCGGAAACCGATCCGAATACGATAGAACTCAAGAAGGCTTTCGAGCGGTGTCTGGTCGTGTTCAGCGGTGTTTGTGACAGTTACGTGCAGATGCAGCTGGCGCTGAAAGGAAAGTCCGAAGGCGAAAAGCTGAGCTACGGGCAGTATAAAGAGATCAATAACAAGGTCAAACATATGCGGTCCAGACTCAACGAGGTGATGCAGGAACTGGACATCATGTATTCGGATTACGCCGAGTATTCCGCAATGGATGACAGTGAGGATCTGGCGGGCATCGCTTATAAGACGTACGATCAGTTATAAACAGAAAAAAGGGGAGAGAGATGAATGCAGTACTGATAGCGGTCATTCTGTCATCGGTCGTCATCATTGCCGTACTGGTTGTGATGTTGCTGCTGATGCGCAGTACGATCAGAAACATGGGGGATCGTGTAAGCGAAGGACAGAGAGCCTCCGGCGCTGTTATCAACCAACAGCTTTCCGATGCCATGGCGCAGATCAACCGCAGTATGGGAGAAATGAGGAATCTGTCATCCGGTATGGATGACCTTAGACGGATCATGACCAATGTGAAGACGAGAGGCATCGTCGGAGAAGTGCAGCTGGGAGCTATTCTGGAGGAAATCCTGTCACCGCAGCAATATGACGAAAACGTTGCAGTCAAAGGAGACAGCGCCCGTGTGGAATATGCGGTGAAGTTTCCCTCGGAGGACGGAAAATCCGTGTACCTGCCTATCGATGCCAAGTTTCCGGGAGATGCTTACATGGAATTGCTCGACGCCTATGATACCGGCGACAGAGGCATGATCCTCACAGCAACGGACCATTTGAGGCGGGCGGTGATCAAGTCGGCGAAGGATATCAGGACCAAATACATCTATCCCCCGTACACCACGGAGTTCGCAATTATGTTTTTGCCGTTTGAAGGCCTCTATGCCGAAGTCCTGCGGCTGGACCTTGTGGAACTTCTGCAGAGAGAATACAGAGTTACTATCGCCGGACCGACGACTATGGCGGCGATCCTGAACAGTTTCCAGCTTGGATTCCGGTCTCTGGCGCTGCAGCAGAGTTCCGGCGAAGTATGGGAAACCCTCGAGAAGGTCAGAACAGAATTCGGCAAATTCAACGATGTTTTGGAAGACACACAGCACAGACTGGATCAGGCCCAG